>JAFSEB010000030.1 GCA_017435905.1 Clostridia bacterium
AACTTTTCCTGCTGCATGGTTTCTACTACCAGCTTCTTGAATTCCGGCGTATATTTTTTGTTTGGTACTCCTCTTGGCATAACAAAACACCCCACTTGTTAGTTAGTATATCATACTGTCTAACTTATGGGGTGCTGTTCATTTACTGCAAGGTTTTTCTTTTTATTCGATGGAGAAGAGCTTTTTTGCATTGTCTGCAGTAATGCACATAAGCTCTTCTGCCGAAATGCCATGCACTTTGGCAAGCGCTTCGGCAATTAGGGGGATGAAGGAAGGATCGTTCCGTTTTCCCCGATAGGGGACCGGTGTCATATAAGGACAATCCGTTTCAAGAAGAAGTCGGTCAAGGGGGACAACCGCTGCCGCCTCGATCGGCTTTTTTGCATTCTTGAATGTCACAGCGCCGCCAAAGGCGATATGCAGCCCAAGTTCCAGACATTCTTTTGCTGTTTCGGCGCTGCCGGAGAAACAGTGCATGACGCCAAAGAGACCGTTCCGGTGTTGACGAAGGATCTCCATGCTGTCACCAAATGCATCCCGCACATGAAGGATGACCGGGAGGTGCATTGCTTTAGCAAGGTCTAACTGTTCGGAAAAGATCCGCTTCTGCGCATCTTTTGGCGCAAAATCGTAATAGTAGTCAAGTCCGATCTCGCCGAGTGCCCGTGCTTTGGGATCCGATTCAATGGCTTTTTGCACGAGTGCAAGATAGTTTTCCGGTACTTCGGCGGCGTAATGCGGATGAACACCGTAAGCGCCGAAGATGTGCGGATAGGTCGCAGTCAAAGCACGTGTTTTCGGGAAGTCCTTAATATCGCAGGCAACATCAAGCGCATAAAGGAGACCTCGTTCGGGAAGTGATGCAAGCAGCGCTTCCCGATCATCCTGATAGCGGTCATCCGTCAAATGCGTATGGGTATCGAAGTAAGGCATCGATCAACCGACCTCGCTGCCGCCGGGAACCTGATTCATGGCGGTGAGCAGGGAAAGCTGTTCCTCGCCGTTTTCATCGGTGGAGATGGCAGAAAGGATCATGCCTTCGCTCATGATGCCGCACATTTTACGGGGCTTGAGGTTGATGCAGGCGATCACATTCTTGCCGATAAGCGCCTCGGGATCGGGATACCACTTGCGGATACCGGAAAGGATGGTACGTTCTTCGCCGTTGCCCATATCAAGGGTGAATTTGAGAAGCTTTTCGCTCTTCTTTACAAATTCGCAGTTTTTGACAACGCAGGCGCACATCTGTACTTTTTCAAAATCACCAAACTCGATGAATTCGGGTTCCGCTTTTACTTCGGGTGCCTTTTCCGGCTCTTTGACGGCAGGAGCAGCAGCTTTTTCTTCTGCAGCCTTCTGTGCGGCAGCCTGTGCAGCGGCGGTCTCTGCAGCAAGGGACTCAAGCTCTTTCTGCACATCGATACGGGGGAAGAGGGCTTCACCCTTCTGCACCTTGGTGCCGACAACGAGCTTACCGAAGGTCAGGCTTTCAAGAGTTGTGAGCGCCTCATCCTGCACGCCAAGCTGCTCAAACATACGGGGAGCGGTGGAGGTAAGATAGGGGCGGAGAAGTACGCCCACAAAGCGCAGGCATTCCGCAAGGTTATACATAACGGTGCCAAGGCGTTCACGCTTTGCTTCATCCTTTGCAAGGATCCAGGGTGCAGTCACATCAATATACTTGTTGCAGGCGCCGATCAGCTTCCAGATTTCCTGAAGCGCTTCGGGAATGCGAAGAGCGGTCATGTTTTCCTCTACAAGGCCGGGCAGCGCATTTGCCATGGCAATAAGGGCATCGTCTTCCTCTGCAACAGGCGCAGTGGGGGCAGGAATCTCGCCGCCAAAGTACTTGCCGATCATGGCAACGGTACGGGAAAGGAGGTTGCCAAGGTCGTTTGCAAGGTCGGTATTGATACGGGTAATAAGCGCCTCGTTGCTGAAAACGCCGTCAGCGCCGAAGGGAACTTCACGAAGCAGGAAGTAACGGATAGCGTCGACGCCGTAACGCTCCACAAGGCGAACAGGATCGACCACATTGCCCTTGGATTTACTCATCTTGCCGCCGTCAAGCACAAGCCATCCATGACCGAACACCTGCTTGGGAAGCGGAATATCAAGCGCCATCAGCATGATGGGCCAAATGATGGTATGGAATCGGGTGATCTCCTTACCGACAATGTGCACATCCGCCGGCCAATATTTATTGAAGAGGGAGTCATCTTCGGAAAGGTAGCCAAGTTTGGTGATGTAGTTGGAAAGTGCATCGAGCCAAACGTATACAACGTGCTTTTCATCAAAGGAAACAGGGATGCCCCACTTGAAGGTAGTACGGGATACGCACAGATCCTCAAGACCGGGAAGCAGGAAGTTGTTGAGCATCTCATTCGCACGGGATACGGGCTGAATGAACTCGGGGTGGGTCTTGATATGCTCGATCAAGCGGTCGGCATACTTGGAAAGCTTGAAGAAGTAGCTTTCTTCTTCCACCATTTCGACGGGGCGGCCGCAATCGGGGCAGCATCCGTTTACAAGCTGACGCTCAAGCCAAAAGCTCTCGCAGGGAGTGCAGTAATGGCCGGCATACTTGGACTTATAGATATCGCCCTGATCGTAAAGACGCTTGAAGATCTTCTGTACGCAGGCTTCATGGTAAGAATCGGTAGTGCGGATAAAGCCATCGTTGGAAATGTCAAGGAGCTTCCAAAGCGCTTTGAAAGTTGCAACGATATCATCCACATACTGCTGGGGCGTTACGCCCTTTTCCTTTGCTTTTCGCTCGATCTTCTGACCATGTTCGTCAGAACCGGTCAGAAAATAGACGTCATAACCGCTCAGGCGCTTATAACGGGCAATGGCATCGGTGGCAACCGTGCAGTAAGCATGGCCGATGTGGAGCTTGTCACTTGGATAATAAATAGGTGTAGTAATGTAAAACTTCTTGTTTTCGGACATATAGCTGAACCTCCTGATTCAATTAACGGATAATAAAAACATCCCTTTGCGCAGTGCGCAAAGGGACGATGTTTTATCGTGGTACCACCCTTTTTCCCGCCATAAAGCGGCTCAAAGACGAACGCTGTAACGGGCGCATCCCGCTTCGGCTTAAAGAATAACGTTCAGCCGAAGCCGCTCCGGAGCCATGTTCGGCGCTGCTTTGCCGCCGGCTTTCACCAAATGCCGGCTCTCTTTGGACACGCACTGCGCTTACTCTTTCCATCATTGCGGAAAAATATCCATAAACATAATAAAGTTTACTTGCACCCATATTGTTTGTCAAGAAATTATTTGTCTCCGGGACCGGGGGAAATTCGACATTGACAAAGTGAAGATTTCCTAACAAAATGTTGATACATTCATCAGAAAGGGCGAGCTCCAATGGCGACCGTTTGGGAAGATCTTCAGTTAAACGGACTTGGAATCTATCGGGATACCGATGGGTTTACATACGGCCATGACGCAGTCCTTCTTTCTTCTTTTGCAAAATTTCGGAAAAACGATACTGTGCTCGATCTTGGATCCGGAACAGGAATCCTTTCGGTTCTGATCCATGCGAAAACCGGCGCATCTGTGGATGCGGTGGATATACTGGAAGATGCGTGCGCCCTTGCGATGAAAAGCGTTGCGAAAAACGGGCTGTCCGGTATGATCCACATCCATTGTTCGGATATCAGGCAGCTGCCCTGTTTGGGTATGATGCGATGCGCCTATGACGGTGTCATCTGTAATCCGCCCTATTATTCCGGAGGGACGGAAAGTCCGGATCCGTCACGTGCTATGAGCAGGCATCAAATTGATGCAGGGATTGAAGATTTCGCTGCCTGTGCAGCGCGCATGCTGAAAAACGGCGGAAAGGCATATTTTTGTTATCCGACTGCCGGGTTGTCCCGTTATTGCGCTGCGTTTGAAAAGGAAGGCCTTGCCGTGAAGCGAATCCGTTTTGTTCGTTCCAAAGCAGGACGTATGCCTTATCTTTTCCTTGCCGAAGCGAAAAAAGGCGGGGGAGTCGGAGTTGTTATGGAAGAGGATATTATTTTGGAGGATCTATAAATGGAAGAATCAAGACAGGCACCTCTTATGCCGATGCTGTATCTTTGTACAACGCCTATCGGTAACATGGAGGATATTACCCTTCGTGTCATCAGAACGCTCGAAGGTGTTTCCTGTATTTTTTGTGAGGATACACGCCATACGCTTGCCTTGCTGAACAAACTCAACATCAAAAAACCTCTTTATGCATGCCATGAACATAACGAAAACGAAGCCTCGGAGGAAGTCATCCGCCGGGTGCAAGCCGGTGAAGCGGTAGCTTTTGTCAGCGATGCAGGCATGCCGGGCATTTCCGACCCGGGGGAAAGGCTTGCCGCTGCCTGCATTCGAACGGATACGCCTTTTACCGTGCTTCCCGGTGCTTCTGCTTCCCTGACGGCTCTTGTTCTTTCCGGTTTTCCTTCGAAAGGTGCTTGCTTCTTCGGTTTTCTTCCAAGGGATACGAAGCCTCGCCGTGAAGCGATCGCATCCGCTGCAGGACATAAAGGAACGCTTATTTTCTATGAAAGCCCTCTGCGTGTGGCGGCTACCTGCAAAGATCTTTCCGAAATGCTTGGCGACAGACCTGCTGCCTTGGTCCGTGAGCTGACCAAGATCTATGAAGAATGCGTGCGAGGAACCCTTTCTTCCCTTGCTGAACGCTACCGTGATGTGCCTCCGAAGGGCGAGTGCGTTTTGATCGTAAACGGAGCTGAGGATGCTCCGGCAGCAACGGAAGATGATATCAAAAACCGCCTCGTACAGCTGCTTGCAAAAGGCATACGTGCCAAGGATGCCGCAAAAGAGGTAAGCGCCGTGCTGGGTGTATCGAGAAACGAAGCATACAAACTTGCTGTAGAACTGCAGAATCAATAAACTTTTGTATAAAAAAGCAGGAGATTATCCTGCTTTTTTATTGACAGTAACATATAAAAGGCTTAACATATGTTTATATAAAAGATTGTTTATATGAGGAGGTTCCATTGGATCATTATAAAGAAGCCCCGATATGTATTGATGTTCATGGGGATCCCGAACGCATTCATACCATTCTTGAATCTGTTCCGAGCGAAGAATCTGCGCTTGAAGCGGCAGAACTCTTCTCTCAGCTTAGCAGCCCTGCACGAATTCGTCTTTTGAGTATGCTTGCGACAGATGATCTTTGTGTGGGTGAGCTATCCGAAGCATTAGGGATGAGCCAGCCTTCCGTTTCTCATCATTTAAGGCTTCTTCGCCAAAGCGGCGTTGTGAAATACAGAAAATACGGCAAGCATGTGATTTATTATATCAGCGATACAACCGCCGGTAATCTTGCCCGTCATATTTTAAAAGACATCTTGATCACAACAGAGGAGAATGCTGACGATGAGGAAGAATAAGGAGTCCGTTACAAAACACGATACCGCATGCGGCTGCGGACATGATCACAAGCACGAGCATCACGACGGCTGCGGCTGCGGACATGATCACAAGCACGAGCATCACGACGGCTGCAGCTGCGGACATGACCACGGGAACGAGCATCACGACGGCTGCGGCTGCGGACATGACCACAAGCACGAGCATCACGACAGCTGCAGCTGCGGACATGACCACGGGAACGAGCATCACGACGGCTGCGGCTGCGGACATGACCACAAGCACGAGCATCACGACAGCTGCAGCTGCGGACATGACCACCATCACCATCATCACCACGATGATGGCTGCGGCTGTGGGTGTGGACATGATCACGGCAGTGCGGATGTAAAACATGAGCTGATCTTCATCGGTGCAGGCGTCGTATTCTTAGTAGCAAGCCTTTTCTTTGAAGGAATCCTGCAGATCATACTGCAGCTCATCTCTTATTTGATCCTTGGTACTGAGATCCTGATCCGTGCAGGGAAAGGTCTGCTCAGGGGTTCCTTTGCGGATGAGAACTTCCTCATGAGCATTGCAACGGTGGGTGCTATTGCCCTTGGCGATTATGGCGAGGCAGTTATGGTCATGCTGCTTTACCGTGCAGGCGAACTCCTGCAGAGCCTTGCGGTAAACAAATCGAGAAGCTCCATTCGTGAAACCATCAATCTTCGCCCCGATGTGGCACATCTTCTGATGAATGGGGTAGAGAAGGACGTTTCTCCCTTTGAGGTAAAGGTCGGTTCTGAGATCGTCATCAGACCCGGCGAGCGTGTCCCGCTTGACGGCACCGTTATTTCCGGCGAAAGCTTTATGGATTGCGCAGCCATTACGGGTGAATCCGTTCCTGTACGGGTGCATGCAGGGGATGAGGTCCTTTCGGGGTCTATCAACAAAGCCGGCCTTCTTTCCGTTCGCACCACAAAGATCGCTTCCGAATCGACCGCTGCACGCATCATGGACGCCATTGAGGATGCGGTTGCATCCAAGCCCAGGCTTGAAACCTTCATCAGGCGTTTCTCGAAGGTGTATACGCCTGCTGTTATGGCTTTGACGCTGCTTGTTGCCATCATTCCGCCGATTTTTAACCTTGGGCCGTTTTCTGTATGGCTCAAGCGTGGCTTGCTTCTTCTTGTCGTATCCTGCCCCTGTGCACTTGTGCTGAGCGTACCGCTTACCTTCTTTGCAGGTCTTGCAAGGCAGTCCAAAGAAGGCGTGCTGCTAAAGGGTGCCAACATCCTTGAGGCGCTTTCCAAAATCAAGGCTGTTGCTTTTGATAAAACGGGTACCCTTACCGAAGGAACCTTTACCATTACCGATGTGAAGGCTGCAAACGGTTTTACTACTGAAGACATTATCGCTCTTGCCGCTTCTGTTGAAAAAGGCAGCCTGCATCCCATTGCCCACGCCATTGAAACGGCAGCAAAAACGGTCTTCCCCTGTGAAAAAATGCAGGAAACTGCCGGCTACGGCATCACCGGTACTGTAAACGGCAAAAAGGTTACGGTAGGCAACATGCGCCTGATGCAGAGGGAAAACGTTTCTGTTTCCAATATCTATGAAGGTGCAGGTACCTGCGTTTATGTTGCTGTCAACAGCACTTATGCGGGCAGGATCGTCATCGGTGACAGCATTCGTGAATCCGCAAAGGATGCAGTGGGTGCACTGAAAAAGAGGCATTGTGCCGTTGCTCTTCTGACAGGCGACAACCGCTTTGCGGCAAACGCTGTTGCACAGGAAGCGGGCGTGGAGGAAGTTCATGCAGCACTTCTCCCCGGTGATAAACTGACACACCTCAAGCAGATCCGTGAAGAGCACGGCCCCGTACTCTTTGTGGGCGACGGTATTAACGACTCGCCTGTACTTGCCGGTGCGGATGTTGGTTGTGCGATCGGATTTGGCGGTACGGATGCCGCCGTTGAAGCTGCTGATGTTGTTTTGATGAGCGATAACCTCACCAGGCTGCCTGCGGCGCTCACCATTTCCGAGCGTACCATGCGCATTGCCTGGCAGAACGTTGTGTTCGCCCTGGGTGTCAAGTTCCTTGTTATGATCCTTGGCATTTTCGGTTATGCTGAAATGTGGATGGCGGTTTTTGCGGATGTTGGCGTTGCATTCCTTTGTGTACTGAACGCTGTACGCCTGCTGATCGTGAAAAAACGCTGAATTGTTCATAAACGGGACAAGATTTTCCCATCACGATGTGGTAATATAAGGACAGCACTCTCCGAACCTGCTTGAGGGTTCGGAGAGCTTTTTGTTACCGAAAGGAGTGAGGACATGGGCGAAGCATATGATATCATTGCAGCTTTGATGCGCTATGTGTTTTTGTTGCTGCTTCTGTATTTTGTCGTCACGCTTATTATAAGGTCGGTATCCGAATACCGTTATTTAAAGCAGGCACAACGAATCCTGCAGCTTTCCATTCGCTATATCGAGATCCTCTCGCCGGAACGCTACAAGGGGATTATTTTCAGGCTTTCGGAAAAAAACACGCTTGGAACGGCAGAGGATGCCGATATCAGGCTTTTCAGGTCAATGCTCAAACCGCATCATGCCCGCATTGATCTGCAAAAGGGTGAATATCGCTTTTCCACCAAAAAGAAACGCCACTGTGAGATCAATGGGCAGCCTGTGATCCGAAAATGGACAGCCCTCGCCGACAGGGATACCGTATGGGTAGAGGATGTTTGTTTTGTATGCCGCAAAAACAAGACGGAGGTAGAGGAAGATGTTTAAACTTCGTCATGCAAAAGCTGCCGGTGCACTTGGAACGGTATTTCTGTTTGTGTTTCTTGCGTTTGCACTGCTCGTTTTTTCGGAAGATGTGCCGCGTCCCGAAGCACTGCTCTTTGGCGGCATTTTGATCCTTCTGATTTTGCTTGCATATTGTATTTTGTTGATTGCAGCACCGCACGCTGACAAGCTTTTGATGCTGGCTGTGTTTTTCCTCTCCGCACTTGGAATGGTCCTTCAATACAGGCTTTCATCCGAAACTGCGCTTCGCCAGCTGATGATGTTCTCCGCAGGGCTTGTTACCATGTTCGTCATGCTGCTTTTCATGCGCTCACCGCGTTTTTTCCGGTTCATGAGCATTCCGATGGGAGTTATCAGCATCGGGATCCTTGTTGCGCTCCTCTTTATCGGCAAAGAATCGGGCGGAGCGAAAAACTGGATCAGCATTGGCGGTATTTTGTTTCAGCCTTCTGAATTTGTTAAAGTTGCGCTTGTGTTCATACTCGCCGACGCAATGAGCGACCACACCCATTTAAATGAACTGATCCCGATGTTTTTGTTTGTGGGCATCGTGACTGTCCTGCTTGTTTTACAGCGCGATCTTGGTGCAGCAATGCTGATGATCGGATCTTTTCTGCTTGTTTTCTTTGCTGCAACAAGCAATATCCGCGCAACGGTTACAGCAATATTGATCGGTGCTGTCGGTGCGTTTGCAAGCTATCATCTTTTTGATCATGTGCAGGCACGTGTTGCCATCTGGCAGGATCCCTGGGCAACGTATTCAACAAGCGGTTATCAGATCGCACAGGGGCTCATGGCTATGGCATCGGGCGGCCTGTGGGGGCTTGGCCTTGGGCAGGGTTCACCAAAGTCCATCCCTGCTTACCATACGGATTATGTATTTGCTGTGATCTGCGAGGAGTTCGGCATTCTTTTTGCGATAGCGGTTATCGTGTTGTATCTTCTTCTTGTTGTTCGGGGCATTTTGATCGCATTGAACGCAAAAGACCGTTTTTCTATGCTGACAGCCTTTGGCGCTTCGGCACTTCTTGGCATGCAGACATTTGTGATCATCGGCGGTGTGATCAAGCTGATCCCCTTGACGGGCATCACTATGCCCTTTGTCAGCTACGGAGGCAGCAGCATGATCGCCTGCATGGCATTGGTCGGTATCCTTCAGGGGGTCGCCGGACGGAGCGGTGCTGCAGTTGATGCGGAACTGCTTGCGATGGAAACCGAGGATGAGGAAGACAGAGGCAGCGAGCTTCCCGACGCAGAAAATGAGGGTGATGATCTATGAATACAAGACGCAACATAAAAGGAATGCTCGTTGTATTTATCGCTCTGTTTCTTCTTCTTGCCGTATATTTGGTATATATCATAGGCGCATACGGAGCATACTGGTTTTCAAGTCCTTACAATACCCGTGTGCGTGAGCGACAAAATACTGTTTTGGCCGGTGATATTTACGATAGGAACGGCATCATTCTTGCTTATACGGACGACGATGGGAGCAGATTTTATTCAGCTGATCGGGATGTCAGACTTGCGACTGCCCATGTGATCGGTGACAATACCGGACAGACCCTTGGTGCTGAAGCGCTCTTTTCCAAATACCTGCTTGGATTTGAACAGGATATCGGGGCACGGCTCGCACAGCTTCTTGAAAACAAGCAGCAAAAGGGGGCGGATATTACGCTGACTGTGGATGCTGCGCTTTGTGCATATGCACGTTCACTGCTTGGAGACAAAAGCGGCGCTGTCTTTGTGATGAACTATAAAACAGGTGAGGTTCTTATCAATACATCTTCTCCGGAATTCGATCCTCAAAGGATGACGGATTACGCATCGGGAAACTATAACCTCGCAGACGGAAGCATGGTTAACAGGGCAACGATGGGGCGCTACACACCGGGCTCCGTATTTAAAATAGTAACAGCGGTAGCGGCTCTCAGGCATATACCGGGTGTTGAAGAACGCAGTTTCCATTGCGACGGTGCGCTTGTTTTTGACAAAAAGAGCGGTACACTTGTTGAAGGAATGGATCCCTATGATGGGGATGGCAATGTGAATGCCGAATATGCGGTCCTCAGCGACCATGATCAATCCGTTCACGGAACATTGACCCTTCAAGAAGCTTTTATCCATTCCTGCAACCATGTTTTTGCGGAGCTTGCCCTTGAGGTCGGTAAAGACAACATGAAAAAAACCGCCGAATCACTTGGATTCAACGGGGAATACCTCTTTGATGAATTGGTGGCATATTGCGGCATGTATGATCCGGGAGAAACGGATTTTAAT
This sequence comes from Clostridia bacterium, assembly GCA_017435905.1. GTDB lineage: Bacteria > Bacillota > Clostridia > Christensenellales > CAG-138 > UBA1685. The sequence goes on from JAFSEB010000030.1 coordinate 10,462, forward strand.
CTTGCTTGGAGCGGCGTCGGACAGGATACGGATATTGTGACGCCGGTACAAATGACATTGCTTGCTGCGGCTGCGGCAAATGATGGTATCGCAATGCAACCGAAACTTTTGAAAAGCGTTCACGGTACGGAAAACACTTCGTATCGAACCGTACAGCCGGAAGAATACCAAACGCTTCTCAAAGGAAATGAGGCGGCTTTTTTGAAACGCAGCATGCTTGGCGTTGTGGAATCGGGAACGGGCAAAAAAGCTGCGGTAGAAGGGCTTTCAGTTGCCGGAAAAACAGGAACGGCAGAGATCTCATCCTCGGGAGAGATCCTGCCGCATGCATGGTTTACAGGGTTTATTGACAGTGATGCGCACCCCTATGCGATCACGGTGATCGTAGAGCGGGGCGGTGGCGGCGGAACTGTTGCCGCACCTATTGCAGGCGAGATCCTTGCAGCCTGCTGCAAGAAATAGAGGATCAGTATCCTGCAGCGAAGTATGCAAGAATAAGATCTACCATCATCCCGTAGCTTTTGACGCCATGTTCCTGCTGATTGAATTTCAAATAGTTGTCGTTTAAATTCGTTGCGGCTTCTTCCACGGGACCCTCAAAAGATTTCCAGTATGCGTTGTGATCCTTCAAATCGCGCCGCATGCCATCCGTATAGGTGTCATACAGTGCGCTGTATGCATCCTTATCGGCAGCGTAGAGTTTGTTGCCGCAATGGATGAGAGCCAGCATCGTGCCGGAATACTGTACGGAAGGGTCTGCAGAGTAGGAACAGGCAAGATAACTGACGAAGTTTGCTTCATCTTCCCTTGCAATGCCAAGATAATGCGCCGTTTCATGGGCCGCTGCCGATAGAAGCAGCAGCGGCGCCTGATCGGTATTGATGTTCGGCTCGCCGGTGTGCGGAATAAAAATGCCCGATATTCCTGCATAAGAAAGTCCGACAGAGCTGAAAACGCCCTTTGCAGGGAAGGTTCGCCTTGAAAAAAGAGGAATTTCAAGCCCAAGGGCTGCATATGCGGCAGGGATCTTTTCGAAGTTTTCTTCAAGGGTGCCTTCAAGAACGAAAACACCGTCTTCGTTTTCGCTTACCTCTTCACGCAGTTCGGCTGCTTTTGCGGACAAGCGCAGGCAGGCTTGCTCCAATTCTTCCGTGGATCTGTTTTCTACAGGGAGCGAAAGCAATGCGGAAAGCGTGGGGCGTGCATAATTGAAGCCCCACATTACATAAAAGAGATTCAGCAGCACGCCGGCAAGGATGCAGACGGAAACAAGGTATCTAAGGAATGCGGCAGGGTGTATTTTCTGCCACAAAAGCCTGTAAAGATACACGAGGGTCAGCACCACGAGGGATATTGCAAGTGCAAATATGATACACTCTGCGATCGAAATGCTCACAAGCGAATTGATTCGCCCCATCCATCTGCTGATGAACGGATAGATGATCCCTGCGTAGTATTCTTCGATCCATTGCGGATGATCGGCAGCAAGACGGGGGAGAAGGATCCCAGCGGGCAGGAGCAAAAGCCACGGCAGCATATAAAGCAGCCGATACCATTCCTGCTGATTCTGTTTTTTTGTACTGTTCTTTTTCATGCGGATATTATACCATGCGTTTGAGGGAAAAACAGCACAAAAGTTTGTGCGGTCAATATGGGGCGTACTGCTCCAGCAGCTGTTTCACATATTCTTCAGGCGGAGATTCGATCATGGAGACAACATTGAGCCCATCTTCAGTTCCTTCGGGGAATAAATACACGTTTGGACCGTTTCGCACTGATTTAGGAAATACCTGCGCATGGAAAAGCGCAAAGGGTAGATAACCCTGCGCATAAACAAGCAACGTTGTTTCGCCATGATCCTTCTTGGGCATATTCCCGTATACCGTATTGAAGATCGGAATTCCGCTGAAAGCAGCGATTCCATTTTCATTCGTAACCGCACGCACCTCCGCTTCAGGCAGGCATACACTCGCAAAAGGGATCGGCGCAAACGTATAGGCATCCATCACTTTCACACGCAAACTCCCTGTTTCTGTGCAGAGCCTGAGAGAAAACAAAAGAAACAGCATCGCACCGGTACATAATGTGGCAAAAAGATAAGCAAGCCATTTGTTTTTCTTCATAGAATCCCTCACATTCTACATAATTCATATGAGCAAAGAATGCCGTTATGTGGTATACTTTCTGTAATTGATTCGGAAACATAATATTTTATTTTTCAAATACAGGAGGCGTTTTGGTATGAAACGATATCATGATGAGAAGTGGCGCAGTTCCATGCGTGTGAAGGTGGACTATAACAACATGATGTCCGAATTTCTCGGTGCAAGGGGCATTGCCGCAGAGGAGATCGCTGCCAATGCTGCTCAGTACGAGGCAGCCGCAAAGCGCATGGATGAAAAGCGCGGAGAAATGAAGTGGCGTGAGCTTCCTTTTAACCAGAAGGAAGTTGTTGAACAGATCCTTGAAACCGCACAGAATGTACGTAACAGCTGCGAAGCGTTTGTTGTGCTTGGCATTGGCGGCAGTGCTCTTGGCCCCATTGCGGTACATCAGGCACTTTCTCATCAGCGCTACAACGATCTTCCCAAAGAAAAACGCAACGGTCCTAAACTCTATGTGGAAGACAACGTCGATCCTGAGCGCATGGCATCACTGCTTGATGTGATCGACCCGAAAAAGACAGTGTTCAATGTGATCACGAAGTCCGGCAGTACCTCGGAGACCATGTCCCAGCTTCTTTTTGTGACAGACCTCTTGAAGAAGACGATCGGCGAGGGTTGGGAAAAGCATTTGATCGCAACAACGGATCATGAAAAGGGCAACCTGATCAAGATCGCAAAAGAAAACAACCTTGTGACGTTTTATGTGCCCGACGGTGTCGGCGGTCGTTTCAGTGAGCTTTGCCCTGTAGGCCTTCTTGCGGCAGCTGTATGCGGTATCGATATCGAAGAGCTTCTTGCCGGCGCTGCTTACATGGATGAGATCTGTTCTGCTTCCTCCCTTGCAGAAAACCCTGCCTATACACTTGCGGCGCTTGAGGTGCTCGCTATACAGCGTGGCTGCAATATCAGCGTTCTGATGCCCTATGCGGACTCCCTCCGCTATATGGCAGATTGGTATGCACAGCTTTGGGCAGAGTCTCTCGGCAAGCGCTATGCTTTTGACGGAAGCGAGGTATATGCCGGACAGACTCCCGTGAAATCCCTTGGTGTCACGGATCAGCATTCTCAGGTTCAGCTTTATACGGAAGGACCCTTTGATAAAGTGATCACCTTCCTTGGCGTGGACCGCTACAGAACGGAAGTGCAGATCCCCCATGCCTACGATCATATACCGGACGTTGCCTTCCTGAGCGGACATACTTTTAATGAGCTGATCAAAGCGGAGCAGCTTGCAACGGAATATGCCGTGCTCAAATCCGGTCATATGAATAAGACTATTACGCTTCCCGAAGTCAACGCATTTACCGTCGGTCAGCTCCTTTGCCTGTTTGAGATCGAGACTGCTTTCGCCGGCGAACTCCTTGGCATCAACGCCTTTGATCAGCCCGGTGTGGAAGAAGGCAAAAAGGCGACCTATGCGCTTCTCGGCAAGCCCGGTTTTGAGGGCAAAAAGGCTGAGCTCGATGCAATGCCCGAACGTAAAAACTGCTATACTGTCTGAGCAAAAGCTTTGTAACGCATTTGTGAATTTCCCCCGGTTTGCTGACAGACCGGGGGAAATGTTGTATAATAAACATTGATCATGTTTGTCGGAGGGCTTTTCATGAAGCAAAAGCTTGCATTGATATTGGCGCTGCTCGTCATCATTATGCTTGCAGCCTGCGCCAAAGAAGAAGGTACAGCGGCAGAGCCCACAACGGAATCGAATCTTCCTACAGATGATATCGCTGCCGAGACCGCTCCTGAAGTGTTGGAAAAAGAGGATGAAGAAAACGATGGATCCGGGATCAAACTCCTTGGATTGATCCTTCATGATGACGATTCCGACCGTGTCCGTATGACCATGTACGGTTTCCTGCATACTGCCGAAAACCTTTCCGCAGCTGCAAAGATCTACCGTGCCGCACCGGGTGTCGAAACGGATGCAGCCCTTGACATGGCAATAGAAGACGGAGTAGATGCGCTCCTTTTTTTCGACCCGACCCGCTCCTGTGGTTCAGCCATTGAGCGAGCCGCTCAAAATGGGATCAAAACAGTTGTTTCGTACCACGAATCCGATGCAAAAGGCTTGAGTGCCAACATTGTAGCAGATTCAAGCGAATACTACGATGAACTTGCCCGCGGCCTTGCGGAACGAATGGTGGAACGCAGCCTGAAATCCGGTAAGATCCTTATCTACGGCAGAAGTACATCCGAATCCTTTGATGCCTTTTCTGCCTCTATCGCTGCAAGTTATCCGCAGTTTAAGGTCGTTTCCTTCAACCGCACAAAGACGGATGTGGATGCGGCGGTTTCCGAGCTTGCACAGTACTTGCTCTATAACCGTGACATAAAAGGCATGTATGTGGCCGACAGCGATCTTGCGTCCATTGCCATCAAAGCACGATCCGAAGCGCAGAAGCTGTTTAAGGCACAGGGTGCACCTTCTCCGACTCCCGAACCTTCTTTGATGCCCGGGCAGACGCCGGAGCCTACGCCCAACCCCGGTTTGCTGACGCAGATCATGATCACGGTATTCTGCAACGGTTTAAGCGACGACAATTACGATCTTTTTATCGACAACGATATCTATGCGCTGTGCATTGAGCCCTATTATGAAGCAGCTGCCGAGGCGACCATGACCCTTGACCGGCTCTTGCGGGGTGAAACGGTACAGACCGTATCCCGGGTCAACAGACCCATCGTTTACAGTGAAACGGCTGATAAATACAAGGCTGTTTTCGAACAGATGAAAGTGCTTTTTGAGGTTGAATAAAGGAGAGCTATGCCTGATTCCAAAATGTTGAAACAGATCGATTGGTTTACCATCGCAGTTGTATTTGCGTTGGTCGCTATCGGTTTGATCAGCATTGCAAGTATCATGGCTTCTCCCTTTGACGGAAACGAATCATCCATCAGTGATTATGCGGCAAAGCTGAACTTCAATTACGTGCAGAAACAGGCGGTTAATTTTCTTGTCGGGCTTGCAGCATTTCTTGTGATCATTGTATTTGATTACAGTTTTTTCAAGGTCCTAATCAAATACGCCTATCTTGGAAACGTGGCGCTGCTGCTCATTTTGTTTACGGTCGAAAAGACCCGTGGTATTGCCGGCTGGTTTGCCTTTGAAGCCATTGACCGTGCTTTGCAGCCCGGTGAGCTTTGTAAGATCTGCATCATCATTTTCCTTTCAAAAATCGTTTCAGCAAATATGGATCAGGAACAGGGGCGGCTTCGCTCCTTTAAGTCCATTGTGTATGCTGTGCTTGTATGCGGTCTTCCCACGGTGCTCGTTCTTGCGCAGCCCGACTTTGGTACTGCCTTCGTTTATATTTGCATCATGGTGCTGATCTTCTTTATTGCACGGGTCAGCTGGGGATATATTATTGCAGCTGCCGGCGCCCTTGCGGCCGGCTTGCCAGCAGCATACTTTTTCCTGATGAGCGATGAACAGAAGTTCAGGATCGACGTTTTCCTTGATCCAAGCCTTGACCTTGCAAATGCCGGCTATAACGTGTTGCAGTCGAAAATCGCCATCGGTTCGGGAAGGCTTTACGGAAAGGGATATTTCAGTTCAGGTACGCTTGCACAGCTTCGCTTCGTGCCGGAACGCCATACGGATTTTATCTTTGCCGGCATTGTGGAAGGCATTGGCTTTATCGGCGGCACGCTGATCATCGTTCTTTACTTTATGCTGATCTTCAGATGGCTTTGGATCGCTTACAAGGCAAAAGATAACTTTGGAACGTGTCTCATTGCCGGTGCGGTAGGCATGCTGCTTGCGCACGTATTTGAAAATGTCGGCATGACGATGGGGCTTATGCCCGTTACAGGTATTCCGCTTCCGTTTTTAAGTTACGGAGGCTCAAATTTGCTGACGAACATGATCGCCGTCGGCATCGTGGTAAACGTTGGCATGCGGCGTCCTGTCAAAGTGAAAAAAACCTAAGAAAGCTTATGCCGTACACCTTCTGCGCATATACATTACTGCGCAGGAGGTGTTTTTTATGGAAAAAAGAGCTTTATCAAAAACAGAAATTTCGCCTTTCACGGCAGATAGGGAGCAGCATGCAAGTCACCGTGCGCCACAAAAGAGAAAAGCGCATAAAGGGAACAAAAGGGGCAGAGTACAAAAACATGATCCGCATTTTGATGCACGCTCCATGATGGTCAAGTTCGGTATCTGTGCTGCTGCATGTGCTGCGGTATTGTTGATAAAGGAGGCAAAAATACCTGCTGCACAAAGTGCGCTTTCATCGATTCGTGAAACCTTGAGTGAAGAAGAAAACATCGATGACATGCTCGGCAAACTGCAGTTTGTGGAATTGCCCGGAATGATACAGGTTTTTTCCGATTCCGGAAAGATACTGCCTCCCATTGTTTGCGACAGGTATGAGCTAACGGATGATGATCGCCTTCTTTCACTTACAGCAAAACAAGATTGCGCAGTAAAAGCGACTATAAGAGGAACGGTAAAGGAAACCGGCATCGATGCGGAGCGAGGAAATTACGTGCGTATTCGCAGCGAAAATGATACGGAACTGTTTCTTTACGGGTTGTCGCAAATCAGTGTAGAAGCAGGTCAGCCTTTGCAGGCATCCGATGATGTTGGCGTTGTCTCTGCAACGTCACCGCTTTACGTAGCAATCACGGTTTCGGGAAGACCGCAGGAACCGCTCAATTACTTTTCCATATCGGCCGAAACTGTATGATTCGCCTTTTTTATATCGGGCAAACACCCGTTGTCTGCAGCCCGTTCATTCTTATTCCTGTCTTATTTGCGATGCTTGCGGAAAAGCCCGGGCTGCTTCTTTTAAATGTCCTGGCGCTGTTTCTCCATGAACTTGCCCATACCTTTGCGGCAAAAGCAATGGGATACCGTATTCGGCAAGTCGAACTTCAGCCGCTCGGGTTTGTTGCAAGGCTGTACAGACGTATCGCAAACAGGCGTGATGAACTTGCTGTTGCAGCGGCGGGCCCCGTTTTCAGCCTGCTGACAGGAACAATGGCATATCTTGGTGCAAATCTTTTTGATGGGGAAAGCAGCCGTTTTTTTGTATGCCGATTCGGGGAGATGAATCTCTTTCTCGGTCTTTTTAATCTGATCCCGGTGATCCCGCTTGATGGCGGCCGAATGGCCGAAGCATTATTCTCAAGCAGGTATTCGAAAAAAAGATGCAAACGGATACTAATGTGTGCTGCCATCATCTTTTCTGCGGCATTCGTTACAATCGGGACTCTATTGTTGTATGTGAAGAGAGACCGTTCCGGGTTATATCTTATCTGCATCGGTGTATTTCTATGTCTATCCGTGCTCCGTGAACGCAAATGGGATCGGGGAAATGCGGCAGATCAAATGCTTCGAAGATTTGAACTGATAAACAGCGGAAACCCGATCCCTGTGCACCTGATCGCTGTTCACGAGAATACATCCTGTGCCGAAGCATTGGTTATGATGGACTACGGATCGTACAATGCGGTCTTTGTTCTGGACGATGAGCTCACTTTAAAAGGGATACTGTCGGAAGAAGAGCTGACGGCAGGTATCGTCGATAAGGGGCAGGATGCGGCGCTCTCCATATTGATAAAGCCGCATTGACCAACAAGTGAATCGGTGATAAACTTATCAATATGTATCACTATACCGAATGGAGGATACCCTTTGGATTTCCAACTTCTCGATAAAATTCTTTCGTCTGTGGAAAAGCCTGCAAGGTACATGGGCGGAGAACTGAATATGACTGAAAAGAAAGATGCGGAACTTCGTTTTGCACTTGCTTTCCCCGATGTATATGAGATCGGTATGTCTCATCTCGGATCCCGTATTCTTTATAATGTGCTCAACATGCGTGAAGACACAATCTGCGAGCGAGTCTATGCTCCCTGGCCGGACATGGAAAAGGCCCTTCGTGAGAATGATATGCCGCTTTTTACCCTTGAAACGAAAAGGGTGCTGAAAGAATGTGACGTGATCGGCTTCTCGCTCCTTTATGAAATGTGCTACACAAACATTCTCACGATGCTGGACCTTTCCGGCATTCCTTTCCGTGCGGCAGAACGTGGGGATGATATGCCTCTTATTGTCTGCGGCGGCCCTTGTGCGTGTAATCCTGAACCGCTTGCACCCTTTGCGGATGCATTCCTTCTTGGAGACGGTGAAGAACTCATTTCTGAATTTGCGGATGCGGTGCTTGCTGCAAAGCGGCAGGGGCTTTCCAAACAGGAGCTGCTTGTTATCCTTTCAAAAATCGAAGGCATTTATGTTCCTTCTTTTTACGAGCCCGTCTACGATGATAACGGTCTCTTTATCCGCATGGAGAGGGCAAATGATGCAGTTCCCGAAAAGATCAGCCGCCGTGTGCTGAAGGATCTTGAACATGCACCGTACCTTGGCAAGCCCATTGTGCCGTATATGTCCATCGTTCACGACCGCATTGCCCTTGAACTGTTCCGTGGCTGCACCCGTGGCTGCCGCTTCTGTCAGGCAGGTTTTATTTACCGCCCGATCCGTGAACGGAAACGTGAAACGGTGATGGAGCAGGCGCGTGCACTCATCGGCTGCACCGGCTATGATGAAGTCTCCCTGTTTTCCCTGAGCTCCGGCGACTATTCCGAGATTCATGAGCTTGTACCGGAGATCATTGACGAATTTGAGAAAAAGCGTGTTTCGATCTCATTCCCGTCTCTCAGGATCGACTCTTTCCTCAAGGATGATCTTGAGAAAATGCAGTCTGTCCGTAAAGCGGGCCTTACTTTTGCACCTGAAGCAGGAACGCAGCGCCTGCGTGATGTGATCAACAAGGGCGTTTCGGAAGAGGATCTTCTTCGTTCCGCAAAGGATGCCTTTGAATCCGGCTGGAACAGCGTTAAGCTTTATTTCATGATCGGTCTTCCCACGGAAACGGAAGAAGACCTTCTTGGCATTGCGGACCTTGCACGCAAGGTATCAGAGCTGTTCTACAGTATGCCAAAAGAAAAGAGGGGGAAAGGGCTTCGCCTTGCTGTGAGCGCATCTTCCTTCGTTCCGAAACCTTTTACCCCTTTCCAGTGGGAACCGCAGGACTATAAGGAGACGCTGATCGAAAAGCAGAAGTTTCTTCGTGCGGCACTTAAAGGTATCAGGGGCGTAGAATTTGCCTACCATGCACCGGATATCAGCGTATTGGAAGCTGTTTTTGCCCGTGGCGACAGACGGCTTGCGGATGTAATGGAACGTGCCTATCAAAGCGGCGCCCGTTTTGATTCCTGGGACGAACATTACAAGCCCGAAGCATGGAGCGAAGCGTTTGAAACGGTTGGGATCGATCCTTCACAATATGCAAACCGCCGCCGCGTGCCAGGCGAGGCGTTGCCGTGGGGGCATATCGACATGCTTGTAACGGAAGATTACCTGAAACTCGAATTGAAGCGTGCACACGCTGCAAAAACCACGAAGGATTGCCGTAAAGGCTGTAACGGTTGCTTTGGAGAGAAATATGCGGATTATTGCAAGATTTGAAAAGGGTGAAGCGGTGCGCTTCGTTTCACACCTTGATATTCAGCGCACTTTCCAGCGGGCTTTCAGGCGTGCGAATATTCCGCTTGCCTATTCACAGGGATTTAATCCCCATCCGCAGCTTTCGTTTGCAACGGCACTTGCCCTTGGCTATACCAGCGAAGCGGAATGGTTTGATGTTAAGCTTGCGGAAGATATGGCGCCTGAGCGCTTTCAAGAAGCTGTTAATGCAGTACTTCCCACAGGTTTCCGAATTCTCGAAGCACAGGCTGCCGAGGAAAAGCTTCCTGCCCTGACTGCGCTCATGGCTGCATCAAGCCATGAGGTGGATTTCATTCTGCCGGTGTCGCTTTCGGCAGAATCCGTCATTTCCGCATTTGATGCAATGGCAGGAGGGGAAATATTCGTCGAAAAACGGACGAAAGGCGGCATGAAGACCGTTGATATTCGCCCAATGCTGCTCCATTACAGTTTCAGCCAAACGGCTGACAGTCTGAAATTGTCAGTTTTCGGTGTTTCCGATGCAAAGGGAAGCCTGAACATCGACCTTCTTCTCGGTGCGCTTTCCGATAAGATCCCCGGGGAGTTTTCTTACCGTGTGCACAAAAACACGATCTATTCCCTTGACGGCAGGGTCATGCCGCAAAAGCCGGTCTTTGCATGCTGACCGGTCATCATTGAGGAGTGTTTACAGCAATGGAAAAAGAGATCATTGTTGACATAAACCCATATCAAACAAGGGTCGTTCTGCTTGAGGACGGCCTTCCGAGCGAAGTCTATATTGAGCGCCGGGGACGGGAGCGCCTTGTAGGAAATATATACAAAGGCAAGGTGCAGAATGTTCTTCCCGGCATGCAGGCTGCATTTGTGGATATCGGTCTTGAACGAAATGCATTTCTGTATGCGGGCGACATCCAAATGGATCGCTCCGATTTTACCTTTTCCGGCGACGAAGGGGAGATCCGTCAGGCGCCTTTGAATATTCGTGATATCGTAAAGCCCGGTCAGGAAGTCATGGTGCAGATCGTGAAAGAACCTGTCGGTACGAAAGGTGCCCGGGTTACCACCAACATCACTCTTCCGGGCCGAAGCCTTGTTCTGATGCCCAGCGTGAATTATGTTGGTGTCTCAAGACGCATTGAAAACGAGGAGGAACGCTCCCGTCTGAAAGGGATGCTTGACGATATCGCCGCCGAACATAATATGGGTGTTATCGTCAGAACGGCTGCGGAGGGAAAAACGGAAGAAGAATTCCGCTCCGATATGCTGTTCCTTGCACGCCTTTGGGACAGGATCCGCCAAAAGAGCCGCCTTGTCAGCGCTCCAAGGCTGATCCATGCGGAAGAACCGCTCGTTTTCCGTACCATCCGCGATCTGTTCACACAGGATATTAAGCGCCTTGTGATCAATGACAGAGACTTTTACGAAAAGATCCTTGTGGTTGCAGGGATCATTTCCCCACAGCTTCGTGACAAAGTACAGCTTTACGAAGATATCCCCGATATGTTTGATATCCTTGGTCTTGAAAGTGCGATCGATAAGGCGCTTTCAAGAAAGGTTTGGATGAAAAACGGCGGCTATATCATTATTGACCAAACGGAAGCATTGACGACCATTGACGTCAATACGGGAAAATACGTTGGAAATACCGACAACCTGCAGGAAACCATCACGGCCACTAACTGTGAAGCTGCAAAAGAGATCGCTCGCCAGCTTCGCCTTAGGGATATCAGCGGTATCATCATCGTCGACTTCATTGATATGGATGAGATCGCGGACAAGGAACGTGTGCTGCAAACGCTTCGTACTGAACTGCAGAAGGACAGAACAAAATCCAACGTGCTTGGCATCACGCAGCTTGGTCTTGTAGAAATGACACGCAAGAAAACACGCCAGTGCATTTCCCATACACTGCAGTCTGCTTGCCCCTACTGCGGCGGAGATGGAAAGGTTCTTTCTCCCGAAACCGTTGTTCTTAAGATCCGCAAGCAGCTGATGCGCTATTATGCTGCAGAAACTCCGGCAGATTACCTTGTTTGTGTTCATCCTGAGATCGCTGAGATCATCAAAGATCACTCTACGCCGAAAAATGCGCTGCTTCCGACGCCTGAAGGAAAGGATATCTATGTCCATTCCGATGTGCATATGCGTGTGGACGAGTTTAAAATCAGCAGGATCGATTCTCTTGATGAACTGCGCAATGCGCAGAAAGTTGGAAAAGTATACAATTAAAAAAGCCGCCGACAGTAGTTAGACAGAACATTTTTCAAAAAACATAGTGACAGAATCGCTTTTGTCTGTTATAATAACTAACTGTCGGCGCAATAAGTGCGCAAAATGCCAATGTAGCTCAGTCGGCAGAGCGGCGCACTCGTAATGCGCAGGCCTGGGGTTCAAATCCCCACATTGGCTCCACGGGGTGTAGCGCAGTTTGGTAGCGCGTTTGGTTCGGGACCAAAAGGCCGCTGGTTCAAATCCAGTCACCCCGACCACAAAAAGACAGCTTTCAAAAAGAAGGCTGTCTTTTTTGTATGTCATTTGGCAATCGGTGCCGTGTTGACCCTCGCCCGGTCATTCTGTAAGATAGGGCAGAATGCTACGGTACGCTTCAATGAGTTCCTCGAATTTCACTGCACAGTTTGCAGGACTCGGGGAGGGGAGAACGATGCTTTTCCTGCCTGAAAAACGCTCGTAAAGCTTCCCTGCGGTTTTGCCCGTGGTAAAGACGGCACGGATATCCGCCGCATCAAAAATGCGTATGAAATCATTTGGAACGGGGTTTTTGATGGTGCTGTCTGATGCGCCGGTGATCTCACAGGAATGGAGAACGTCCCAAAGGGCAATGCGGTGCCTGAGAAGCATCTCACGTTTTTCAATCACCGTTTCGGGGCAGGGCTCACATAATACAGCACTGAGCACACGCCAAAACCTGTTTTGAGGGTGCCCGTAATAAAAGCCGACCTCCCTTGACTTTGGCGAAGGAAAGCTGCCAAGGATCAGAATACGGGATCTGCTGTTATAAACCGGTTCGATAGTATGTGTTAAGCTGTTCATAAGAGCAGTATAGCACACTTCTTAACGACGTACAAAAGAAACAAGTGTAGCGGTTTTTTCTTCGGCATGCTATAATCAACTGGGATTTAATAGACGGAGAATAAAACGTATGAAACATTTGATCACAGCCGTTGACAGCGGATCCATTGCCGAAGAGATCGGCGTTGAACCGGGTTGGCGTCTTCTTGCGATTGATGGAGAAGAAATTCTTGATATCATAGACTATGAGCAGCTGATGACAAAAGAAGTCCTTACTGTTTCCTTTGAAACAAAGGATGGGGAAGAGGTCGAGGCTGAAATAGAAAAAGATCTTTACGAAACGCTCGGTCTGAATTTCGAAAGCGGCTTGATGAGCCCCATCAGGCACTGCAAAAACCATTGCGTATTCTGCTTTATCGATCAGATGCCAAAGGGCGTTCGCAGCACGCTGCATGTAAAGGATGACGATTGGCGCTTATCGCTGATCATGGGCAATTATGTGACGCTCACCAACATCGATGATGCGGAGTTCGAGCGCATTCTCAAACGGCGTGTCAGTCCTCTGTACATTTCCGTTCACGCAACGGACGGGGAGATCCGCAAAAAAATGATGCGCAACCCTACCGCAGTTCGCATCATGGAAAGGCTCAGCCGTTTAAAGGAAGAGCACATGCAGTTTCATGCACAGATTGTGCTTTGCCCCGAGATCAATGACGGCGATATCCTCTCACAATCTCTTATTGATCTTTTGTCTCTGGCACCTGCAGCACAATCCGTGGCTGTGGTCCCCGTTGGTCTTACAAAGTACAGGGAAGGGCTTTATCCGCTGCGCACACTGACAAAAGAGGAAGCCCGGGATGCGATCCGCCGTGTTGAGGCATGCAATGAAGCCGCAAAAAAAGAGTGGGGGTTCGGGTTTGCCTATGCATCCGATGAAATGTATTCTATTGCAGGGCTTCCGCTGCCGGAATACGATGACTATGAAGATTTCCCCCAGATTGAAAACGGTGTCGGGCTTTTAAGAAAGTTTGAATTTGAATTCAAAGAGGCACTTGAGGAGCATAGAAAGCTGAAAAAGCAGTTGATCCTTGATGCAGCGACCGGCGAAAGCGCACATCCGTTCCTGCAGCCCTTGTTTGAAATGCTGAAGCCTTACGGCATCGATATCAGGCTTCACAAGATCAAGAACCATTACTTTGGCAACACTGTGACTGTAAGCGGACTCATGACGGAAGGTGATCTTGCGGCACAGTTGAAAGATAGGCTCAGCGGCAACGTGCTGCTTCTGCCGGATGATACGCTTCGTGAACGGGATGACGTGTTTCTTGATGGGAAACGGTTGAAAGATCTTGAAGCCGATCTTGGCGTCAAGGTGATCCCGCTCTGCGCAAGCGACGGAGCGCTGTTTGTTGCGGAATTGTTTGACAGGATCAGAAACAGCAATTGCGTTTAATACAGGAATGAGGTGAAGATTATGGCAAAACCCCTTGTTGCGGTCGTAGGCCGCCCGAACGTTGGTAAATCCACGTTTTTCAATAAAGTTGTCGGCAAACGTATTGCGATCGTAGAAGATACGCCCGGTGTGACCCGTGACCGTATCTACGGCGATGCAAATTGGCTCGAATATAACTTTTCCCTTGTGGACACCGGTGGTATCGAACCTGAGCGTGACGACATCATCAGCACACAGATGCGCCGTCAGGCAGAGCTTGCCATCGAGACGGCTGATGTGATCATCTTCCTTGTGGATGGCAGAGAGGGCATCACCGCTGCGGATATGGAAGTTGCAGATATGCTGCGGCGCTCCCATAAGCCCATCGTGCTTGGCGTTAACAAGATCGATCACATCAAATTTGCGGATGCGCTTTATGATTTCTATGAGCTTGGTATCGGGAATCCGATCTCCATTTCCGCAGAGCAGGGCATGGGTATCGGCGATATCCTGGACGAGGTCGTCGCATATTTTGAGAAGAATCCGGAAGATGAAAATCCGGATGTGACCAACATTGCTGTTGTCGGCAAACCGAATGTGGGCAAATCCAGTCTTGTGAATGCGCTTCTCGGTGAAGAACGCACCATTGTCAGCAATATTGCCGGTACGACACGGGATGCCATCGATACGCCTTTTACTTATGACGGGAAGGACTACGTTCTTGTGGATACTGCCGGCATCCGCCGCAAGCGTGCCATTGAGGATGAAAGCATTGAACGTTACAGCGTTATCCGCTCCCTTGGTGCGATCCGCAGGGCAGATGTTGTTCTGATCGTGATCGATGCCACGGAAGGGCTCAGCGAACAGGATGTGCGTATTGCGGGCTACGTACATGAAGAAGGCAAAGCCAGCGTTCTGATCGTCAACAAGTGGGATCTGATCGAAAAGGATACCCATACCATGAACGAGTTCAAGAAAAAGCTTGCTGTTGACCTTGCTTTTATGGATTACGTTCCCATGCTGTTCATTTCCGCACTGAGCGGACAGCGAGTCAACAAGGTAATGGAAACGGCAAACTATGCATACGAACAGAACTGCATGCGTATTTCTACCGGTACGCTGAACGATATCGTATCCGAAGCCATCATGATGCAGGAACCGCCCTCCGATAAAGGCCGCAGATTGAAGATCTACTATGCCACACAGGTCTCTACGAAGCCGCCTACGTTTGTGCTCTTTGTCAACGAGCCTGAATTGATGCACTTTTCCTACAAACGCTATATGGAAAACTACATCAGAAAGTCTTTCGGTCTGAACGCAACACCGATTCGGCTGCTCGTCCGAGAACGCACGAAGAACGCTCCTGTTTGATTTTTCAACTCAAAAAAGCCCTTTTCCCAACAGGAAAGGGCTTTTTCATCTTTTGGGGATCCTGTACATATACTCCATTAGCTGATTGATTTTTGGTGGGGAGGATACCTGAATGGACAGGACTGAATTATACCGTGATATTGCAGAAAGAACCGGCGGGGATATCTATATCGGCGTTGTCGGCCCCGTCCGGACCGGAAAATCCACGTTTATCAAACGGTTTATGGAGCTGCTTGTACTTCCGGGAATGGAGGACGTTTTTGCGCAGGAACGTGCAACGGATGAATTGCCGCAAAGTGCAGCCGGACGGACGATCATGACCACACAGCCGAAATTTGTGCCAAATGAAGCCGCAGAGATATCCGTTGCAGGATCAGGCACTGTCAAAGTCAGGCTGGTGGATTGCGTAGGGTACATGATCCCGGGCGCTGTCGGACATATTGAGGATGGCAATCCTCGAATGGTGCGTACACCGTGGCATGATTATGATATCCCTTTTGAAGAAGCGGCTGAGATCGGAACGAAAAAGGTGATCACAGAGCATTCCACCATCGGTCTTGTTCTGACAACGGACGGCAGCATTACCGATATCGCACGGGAAAACTACGAGGAGGCGGAGGAAAGGGTGATCCGTGAGCTTAAGGAGCATAAAAAGCCCTTTGCCGTGATCCTCAACAGCGTACACCCGGAGTCCCCCGAAACAAAGCGCATTGCGGAAAAACTGCAGGAAAAGTATGATGCAGCAGTTCTCTGTACAGATATCATGCATTTGTCCGCAGCGGATCTCCATGCACTGATGGAACTGGTGTTGGCAGAGTTTCCCATGAGAACGGTCCACATCAGTGTGCCGGGGTGGATCGGTTCACTCAGCGAGGATCATTGGCTTATCAGCAAGATCCTTTCTCCGATCAGGGAGATCCCTGCCACAGTATCAAAAATGCGGGATCATACAGCCGTTTTAGAAGCGATCAGCGATCTTGAAGGTTTTTTGCCGCCCACTGTTCGCAAAGTAAATCTTGGTACAGGGGCTATCGAATTGGATCTCCATCCGGAAAGTGCGCTGTTTTACTCTGTTCTCAGCGAAATGTGCGGGTATGAAGTGCATGATGATGCGCACCTGATCGCTTCCATCAGGGACTTCGTCACGGCAAAGCGTGAATATGACAGGCTGAAAGGTGCTCTTGATGCCGCATACCAGACAGGATACGGCATGGTGCCGCCGAAAACGGATGCCATCAAGCTTGATACGCCGGAGATCATACAGCAGGGAAGCCGGTACGGTGTACGTCTTCGGGCAAGTTCAGCAGGTCTTCATCTGATACGGATCGATATTGATACGGAACTTTCGCCCATCGTGGGAACGGAGGAACAAGCGAAAGAATTTCTACGCTATCTATCCGACGCCGCAAAAGAAGGCGGGGAGGGGATCTGGTCTGCAACCATTTTCGGAAAACCGCTTTATGAGCTGGTCCGGGAAGGAATGGCCGGAAAAGTGAACGGACTTCCCGAGGATGTGCAGCAAAGACTTCAGGAAACGCTGCAAAGAATGGTAAACGAAGGGTGTAACGGTCTTGTTTGCATACTTTTATAAAAAAATTTTTGGCGCACTTTTTTCGGTGCGCCATTTTTTATAGAGAATATAAGGGAAAATTCATCAAAATTAAAAAGCAAACTAACCCTTGACAAATTTCCTCCGGGATGCTACTATATTCAAGGTTCAAGAAACCACGCATTGATCTCTGGGTGTGGCGCAGTTTGGTAGCGTGCTTGAATGGGGTTCAAGAGGCCGGAAGTTCGAATCTTCTCACCCAGACCATAACCGGATACCGTTCGGTATCCGGTTATTTCTTTATTTTCTAAAACCGATTCGGTTTGCTTCCCGGGCAGCAGATGATGCTTTGAAAAAGAAAGGGATATCACATGGTCAATATCAACTGTTATATGGAGAACTTGATCCCGAAGCTGAAAAATAGCTTTGGAAAAAGGCTGATCTATGTGGGACTGCAGGGAAGTTACATGAGAAACGAAGCGACGGATGAAAGTGATATCGATATTATGACGGTGATCGAAGATATGTCCGTTGATGATCTTGCCGTTTATCGGAGCGTGATCAAATCGATGCCCGGAGCGGAAAACTCCTGCGGCTTCATCTGCTCAAAAGAAGATCTGCAGCATTGGAACAGGCTTGAAAGCTTTCATTGTCTTAACGGTACGAAGGATTATTTCGGCGTGCTTCGTGATTTATTACCTGCCTATACTAAAGACGATATCAAAACCTTCCTTCGGGTAAGCATCAACAATCTTTATCATTCGCTGTGCCATACTTTTGTACACCGGTGTGATGAAACGGTCGGGAAAGCATTGCCCGGTCTTTATAAACAGACTTTTTTCATTTTGCAGGGGATCTGTGCACTTGAGAACGGCGCTTTTATCAACTCCAAAGCCGAGCTTGTGTCCTTGCTTTCAGGCACCGATCGAACGATCCTCGAAAAAAGCATACAAATGAGCAGCGGATTGCCTTGTCACAGCAATGAAGACTTTTTGCTTCTGTTTACATGGTGCAGAGAAACAATGAAGAGCCTTTGAGAGGGGATGGAGGTCGCTCCAAATGGAAGAGATCAAAATTGGCTATTATGAAATCGACAAAATTCAGCCTTCGCAGTTTTACATTTCAAAAGACAAACTGGAATCGGTTCTGGAATGGTTCAATGCGAAGGATCTTTCAAATTTTGAACCTGTGCCGTTGAAACGGCTGAACGGTGAAGTGATCTATACCGATGGGCATACAAGGGCTATAGCGGCGTATATGAACGGTTTAAAAGCGATTCCGTTTTACTGGGATGAAGATGATCTCGACTGGACTGCTTATGAATGCTGTGTTCGTGCGTGTAAAGAGCAAAACATTGTTTCTATCAGGGATCTTATTAATCGAATCGTACCCAAGGAGCAATATGAAGCAATGTGGTATGCCTGGTGCGATGAACTGCACGCTGCGCTTCAAGAAGAACGCTGGGGACAATAGAGTGGAGTCTCTAAAGCACAAAACTATTCGTTAAACACAAGTTTAACGAATAGTTTAATGGATTTTTTCTGTATTTCAGCATTTTAGTATTTCAAGTGCCTTTATTTGCTTTGATGGCACCGGTGGCCAACTGATCGCAGCGGTTGTTGTACTGGTTATCGCTGTGACCTTTGACTTTGATCCATTTGATCTTATGCACTTTGGTGTGCTTGAGCAAAGCTTCCCACAGCTCACGGTTTTCCACAGGCTTCTTTGTGGAAGTGACCCAACCGTTCCTTAACCAGTTATAAACCCAACCCTCAGAGAAACCTTTGTACAAATAAGCGCTGTCGGTATAAAGATCGATCTCGCAAGGTTCTTTTAACAGATCAAGCGCTTTGATGGCTGCTGTCAGTTCCATTCTGTTGTTGGTGGTGTTCGGCTCAAAACCGGATATTTCCTTTTTTGCTTCTTTGTACATCAGCAGCGCACCCCAGCCGCCGGGACCCGGATTTCCGGAACATGCGCCATCCGTATAAATAGATATTTTTTTCACAATATTATCTCCGTTCACTTGAAAAATGCCCGTTCGCAGGCGTTTTTGCCCGGCCATTATACCACATGTATGGCCATCAAGCCACCCTGAAAACAAAATATTTGAATTTTCTTAAAAAAGGTTGTTGACAACTGCGGCAAAATACTGTATAGTATCAAGCGTCGCCAAAAGCGAGATGCGAACGGGGTGTAGCGCAGTTCGGTAGCGCACGTGCTTTGGGAGCATGGGGCCGGGGGTTCAAATCCCTTCACCCCGACCATATTTTGGCCCCTTGGTCAAGCGGTTAAGACACCGCCCTTTCACGGCGGTAACAGGAGTTCGAGTCTCCTAGGGGTCACCACTTCCCTGTTCGTTGTTCTGTTTCGGTTTCGGTTTGGGCCTTTAGCTCAGTTGGTCAGAGCGGTCGGCTCATAACCGATTGGTCCCGGGTTCGAGTCCCTGAAGGCCCACCAATTTATCGAACAACGGCAAGCTTTAGGCAACGCGGCCCGGTAGTTCAGTTGGTTAGAATGCCAGCCTGTCA
>JAFSEB010000031.1 GCA_017435905.1 Clostridia bacterium
CCGCAAAATGGATCGCTTTCGGGGAAATGCAAGGAAGAGGAGGAAGGCATATCCGTCGATATTCCGACCGACGATGACGATGCAGTTGCCCGGAATGGATTCGTTTTGCGGCGATGTTTTTTTAATGGGATGCCCCTAAGGGGATGCTGTTTTGTTAGGGTGACCGGCAAGAGTGACAGATGATCGGTTACGGCCGGCTCAGCGGAAATAATCTTCTGTCAATCGGATAAATGGGCCATCCCGTTTCACTCTTCACCGGCTGCCGTCCCTTGAGAAATCCTGCATTTCACGCTATAATAATGCTGTATCGATTTAACAAATCTCATCCGAAGAAAAAGATATTTTTTAAATAAGCTTTTCTGTTTTGATCGATTCCATGTGCGACAGGAGAATTCAATATGAAGATGCAGGAAATAAAAGCGGCATTAAGCGGGTTGCTGCGTGAGATCGCACAGTATGACAGCCATGACCGTGCCGATGAAGTGCGCTTGTGGCTGATGGCTGCCACGCTGCGCATTTGGGCAGCCAATAAACTGTTTTCGGAAGATTATGTGAAGGCGCTGCCGGCGTTCAATGAACGGGAGTACACCGCTGCACAGGTCATCACGGCACTTGATTGCGCAGGCGATGCATCCCGGGAAATGGATGTGCCTGCATTTTTCCGAAACATCGCAGAGGAAGATCTCAAACACAATACCGCCAACAGCCGCAGCATTGCGGACGCCATCGGGCGGTTCCTCGTTCTTACGGCATTTGTGAACGGCGATTTTACGGTGGAAGAAGCAAATGCACTCCGGGAGATCAGCGACCTGCTGCTTGATCACTGCGACCGGCAGGGCGTGGCGGAGGGTAAGGAACGGGAACACCGTCCCGAGATGGTGACGCCGCTGAATAAAACCGGGTATTATCAGGCGGCCGAGGAGAAAGCGCCGCGCGATGATGCCGATACACATGAAAAGAGAGAAGAAGAGCATGCCATCACGCTGCATGTGAACCTTGTGCAGGAACGGCCGGCCAAAGAACAGATCGACTTTCAGCAGGATGGCGGCGTAACGGTCAAAAAGCCGGCAGGCAAAAGCAAAGGATCGGAGAAAGAAGAAACCCTTGAAAGCGTGCTTGCGGAGCTCAACGGTCTCGTGGGGTTGGATAAGGTCAAAAACGATGTCCAAAGCCTGCTGAATTTTATCAAGATCTGCAGGATGCGTACAATGCGTGGGATGAAAGTGCCCACCGTCTCCTATCACCTGGTGTTTACGGGTAATCCCGGCACCGGCAAGACCACCGTTGCACGCATGGTGGCAAAACTCTATTACCTGATGGGCATCCTGCCTCAAGGGCAGCTTGTGGAAACCGACAGAAGCGGCCTTGTTGCAGGCTATCTCGGGCAGACTGCCATCAAAACGCAGAAGGTCATTCAGGAAGCTCTCGGCGGTGTTTTGTTCATCGATGAAGCTTATGCGCTCGCCAATGACAGGGAGGACAGCTACGGAAAGGAAGCGATCGAGACCATCCTGAAGGCAATGGAGGATCACCGCAATGAACTGGTGGTGATCGTAGCAGGATATGATGAATTGATGCATCGGTTTATCGACTCCAACCCGGGCCTTCGGTCCCGCTTCAACAAATATTTCCATTTTCCCGATTATAGGGGAGAAGACCTGCTTTTGATCCTCAAACGCTTCTGTGATACAAACGGATATATCCTTGCGGAAGAAACGCTCCCCCTGCTGCAGGACAAGCTGAATGAAATGTACGAAAAACGTGAAGAGCATTTCGGCAATGCCCGTGCCGTCCGGAATCTGTTTGAACATGCGATCAATCAGCAGGCAAACCGGCTGGTGCTTGACAACGATATCACCGATCAGGAACTGGCGGAACTTCGCCTTGAGGATATCATGCCGGCTATGGAGGAGAAATAAATATGAAACGGCACACGTTTACCGAGTGGCTTCTTGGCGAAGTGACCGCTGCACGCTGCGCACTGCTTGCGCTGTATGAGCAGCGGGATAAGCTGCAGTATATCGACGGGCCACGGCTTGAAAAGGAATATATGGAGCAGATCGGTTCTTTTGAGGAAACGGTCATCAAAGAGGAGATCGAATGTGAATTGCTGCAAAAAAAGCAGCAAATGATCCAAACCGCCATCAATCGCCGTGAACCCATCGATGAGGCGAAGATCGATGCACTGATCGAAACATACCGGCAGCAAATGCACGAGGAAGCAGCAGGCCCTTATGCACCCCGGGAATATGCGGAGCTTTCCGAAAAAGAAAGCGATGAGCTGCAGGAGCTGTACCGTGAGATCGTACAGGATTTTCATCCTGAAATGCACCCCGAGTTGACGGAAGCGCACAGGCAGCTGTTCCAAAAGGCGCAGGAGGCATATAGGCGCAGGGATCTTGCGGCGCTGCAGCTTGTTCATGAGATGCTGTTCAGCACGGCGGAAAACGGTGCGGCGTTGGAAGCGCTGCTTGAACTGCTGCTGGGGAATAGGAAAGAGACCGTCAAAGTAGAGAGCGTGCCGCAGAATCGGGAGCATGTGACGGACTATTCCTTGGCAGGGGAGATATACGGCTTCTTCCGACCCACGGCGGAAGAAGCGGCGCTTCGGGAAGAACAGGGCAGATATCGGCAGCGAACAGACCGGGTGATGAACGAAATGGAGACGATGCGCATGCGCTTTCCCTATACTGCGGCTGAAATGCTTGCCGACAGCGAAAAGGTCGAAGCATATAAAATGGAACTTGAACACAGGCTTCACTCTGCAGTGCAGGTGCGTGAACGGAAAGAGAAAGAGATCCGTGCAATGATAGAAAGGGTGAGCGTTCATGGATAAGCTGATGCAGGAAGCACCCCGATCCTTTCGGGGAAGAATGTACCGGCAGGATACATCCCGCCCAAAGGAAAGGCGGATATTGGTGCTGAAAACCGGGATCGCAGGGCTGCAGTTCCACATTGAAAACGAAGAGGAACAAGCGGCGCTCAATGCCATCACGCCCGGCACGGAGCTGCTTTTATACAGGGAACCGAACAATGAACATGATGAGTGGGCGGTTGCGGTACACCTGAGCGAACACGATAAGCTCGGTTTTATTTCCCGCTTTAAAAATGAGACGATCGCACGGCTGATGGATGCGGGGAAGCGCTTCATCGGCGTCGTGGAGGACCCTGAAACGGATGCTGCCGCAAAGGAGATCGTGGAGAAAGAGCTGCGCCGAAGCCGCCGCGCACCAACGGAAAATATGGCGCTGGCGTTTTCTGTTTACCTGATCGAAGAACAATAAAAGCTGCAGCGGTGCATGCCGGGAAAAGTGAACAGGGATCATCAAACAAAAAAAGCTCCCGTCGGAGCTTTTTGTCTCACACACTGTGAGTTCGCCAATGCGATGGTTTCGCTGAAAAGCTTATTTGAACTTGTCGTGTAGATCCCGGATGGGAAAAACGAGGTAAACAAGGAAGCGTGTGCCAACATCGTTTGAGAGTAGTGTGATTTCATATGGTAATAAACCGCTGTGCCGGTCTTCACGAAGACCGGGCATAGCGGTACGGACAAGGTCTGGTTTTACGGTATGCGTGCGGACGGCTTCTCCCTTGATGACAAGCGCACGCCCGTGCAGGAAAACGACATTCCCGATATCATCGCCCGGTTCCGTGCCCTTGATGGGGAAGAGAGCCGTGAGCGCACGGAGCAGAGGTTCCTTGTGCCGAAGGATGAGATCGTCGGGAACGACTACGACCTTTCCATCAACAAATACAAAAAGACTGCCTACAAGCCCGTGGAGTATCCTTCCACCGGGGAGATCCTTGCCGACCTGCACGAGCTTGAACTGCAGATCACCGCAGAGCTTGATGCGCTGAAAGACCTGTTATCATAACCAAAAAGAAGAGAGGAGACAAAACCGTGAAAGCCATTTCCATTCAGCAGCCCTGGGCACATGAAATTCTCCTGGAACAGAAACGCTATGAATACCGTACATGGAGTACCGAACACAGGGGCGATCTTCTCATCTGCAGCAGCGCAAACCCGAAGATCGAAAACACCATTCCCGGGCATGCCCTGTGCGTGGTGAATGTGACCGATGTGATTCAAATCACCAAAAGCAACTACCGTGAGCTTGAATATGACTGGGCGCCTGCCCGTGGGGAAAAGCTCTACGCATGGAAGCTGGAGAATGTGCGCCTTGTGGAACCCTTCCCGGTGAAAGGAAAGCTGAATTTTTATTATGTTGATGATGAACTGATCCGCTATGCGCCGGAAGACGAAATGGATGAGGAAGCATCCC
Source organism: Clostridia bacterium (assembly GCA_017435905.1). GTDB lineage: Bacteria > Bacillota > Clostridia > Christensenellales > CAG-138 > UBA1685. Next base: position 4,284 of record JAFSEB010000031.1, read on the forward strand.
TTGCATGGTACAGAAAGTATTTTGAGCCCCATCTGTACCACAGGAAAAAGAAGGAAACGCCGCCCACAGGAGAAAAGACCGATGGAAAAGCAAAGCGCACCGCAAGGAAAACAGCTTCCGCGGGAACAAAAACAGCTTCCGCAAAACCGAAAGCCGCAGCAAAGCCCAAGGCAGCAGCCGCAAAAAGCAAAGCCGCAGCAAAGCCCAAAGCCGCAGCCGCAAAAGCCCCGGCAAAGCGCAGCCGCACGAAAACCGATTCCTGAGCAGATGGTGGACGGCATTGCGGGCAAGCCCTGCCATACGGCAAGCTTCCCTGCGTCGGTGCCCCGCGATCAGCTCATAGCCGCCGCCTTGTCGGCCGTGCCGCAGAAGCGCTGACGTTTATGGATGATGAGGATGAGTGGGGTGAAGGATAGTATGAAGGTAAGGTTGGGGGATGTGTGTAAATTTCAATCAGGAGGAACACCATCAAAAAAATACTCCTGATTATTATCAAGGGTCCATCCCTTGGATTACTACGGTTGCATTGAATGGTTCCTATATCAATGAATCGTCAACTGTTGAATGGATTACCGAAAAAGCAATAGAGGAAAGTGCCGCCAAAGTTGTTCCAAAGAATTCCATTATGGCAGGAACGCGCGTTGGTGTAGGAAAAGCGGCAATCAATACTGTTTTAATGTCTACCGGTCAGGATATTATAGCTCTTCTTGATATTGACGAATCAAGATGGGATAAAAACTACATTTGCAAGTATATTTTAGGGAAGCATGACTACTTAATCTCTCAGGCTATGAAGTGGAGTTTGTCGATTCCGAAGAGGAAACCATTGATGTTCTAACAACTCCTGCTGATATGATAGCGCTTGTTGACCATCTATAATAACAAAAAACGAAAAGCCGGCAGCGAACGCTGTCGGCTTTTTGGCACACCCGGCGCGATTACCCAAGGGTATCCCTGCGACTAACAAAAATCCATCGCCGGTGGCTCGGATTTTTGAAGTCTCCGGTATCTCACGCATGCGTTCTCATCCGCAGCGGGCAAACAAAAAAGCCATCTTCCGATGGCTGCTATTTTTTGCTATCTCCGTAAAGACGGGCAAAACCGCAAAAGGTTGGTAGAGAGAGCGAGACGTTGCGAGGGTGTTTACAACCGAGCAGGCGAGCCGAACGTGACCTTTTGCGGAAAGGAGGAGCGACGGAACGGGTGAGAGATGATTTTTGGGCATAAAAAATCGTCGCGAACCGAGGGAAGTCCGCGACGACGTGGCACACCCGGCGCGATTCGAACGCGCGACCTTCCGCTTAGGAGGCGGACGCTCTATCCTGCTGAGCTACGGGTGCAGGCGCTGCATTTGTGCGGCAGAACGCACATCAACTATATTATTATACGAGACCGGGACGGGATTGTCAACGCCGCCCCGGCTTCTTTTTGCGGTTTATACGTCGCCGTGACCGATGCGGGAAAGCCCTGCATTGGTGCCGATCATCACCAGCACGTCCCCACGCTGCAGGGGCGCCTTCGGGTCAAGGGTCACAAGGATCTCCTCGCCCCGGCGGATGGCGATGACGGAAACATCGTAATTGCGGCGCACGTTGAGGTCGATAAGGGTCTTGCCTGCCCACTTTTCCGGGATGCGTGTTTCTGTGATGCTGTACTTGTCGGAAAGGTCAAGGTAGTCGATGATGCTGCCGGAAACAAGGGAACGGGCAAGGCGGATGCCGGCTTCGTGCTCGGGAAGCACCACCTTGTCGGCGCCGGTCTTTTCAAGCAGCTTCGCATGCAGCGCATCGGATGCCTTGGCGATCACATACGGGGCGCCCTGTTCCTTCATGAGCACCGTTGAAAGGATGGAGGCACGGATATCGTCGCCCACGCTCAGGATCACGCAGTCGAAATTGCGGATGCCGATGCGCTTGAGGGCACGCTCATCGGTGGTATCCGCCACCATGGCATGGGTCACGCTGTCCGCAACGGCGGCAACACGGTTTTCATCCCGGTCAACCGCCAGCACTTCGTGGCCGAGGGCGCAGAGCGTTTGTGCTACGCTGGTACCGAAACGGCCAAGGCCGATCACGGCAAATGTCTTTGCTTTTTTGGACATGGTGTCATCCTTTCCCGGCTCAAACTCAGCCGATCAAAATGCTGCCCTCCGGGCGGCGTGTGGGGGATTCCTTGCTGCTGCCGCCGATGGCAAGCGCTACCGTCATGATGCCTGCCCTGCCAAGGTACATCATCAGGCAAAGCAGTATTTTCGAGAAAAGCGATCCGCTTCCCGACAGCCCCAATGAGAGACCCACCGTGGCAAGGGCGGATGTGGATTCGTAGAGGATATCGATAAAGGTAAGCTCCGTGCCGCAAAGCTGCTCCGCATGGAGGATGGCGGCCACGAAGGTAAGCAGGATGCCCATGAAGATGAGCATCAAGCTCAGCGCCTTGCGGACGGTAAGGGCACTAAGACGCCTGCCGAAGATCTCCGTATCCTGCAGGTTGCGGATGCAGGCAAAGCCGGTCAAAAACAGCACTGCCACCGTTGTTACCTTCACGCCGCCGGCGGTGCCTGCAGGGCTGCCGCCCACAAGCATCAGCAGGGTGGAGGTGAGCTTGCCGGCATCGGTAAGGGTATCCTGTGCCACGGTGTTGAAGCCTGCGGTGCGGCAGGTAACGGATTGGAACAGGGCTGCCATCAGCTTATCGCCGGCGTTCAGGCTGCCGAGGGTGGTGGGGTTGGCGGATTCAAAGAGAAGAAAGAGCGCCGCACCGCCGAAGGTGAGGATGGCGCTGCCGCAAAGCACCACCTTGGCGTGCATGGAAAGGCGCTTGAAGCTGCGCTGCTCGAGCACCTCCGTGATCACCGCAAAGCCGATGCCGCCGAGGGTAACGAGCGCCATAACAGTGAAGTTGACGAGGGGATCGGAAACATAGCCCGTCAGGGAGGAATAGCTGCCCATCAGGTCAAAGCCGGCGTTGCAGAAGGCGGAAATGCTGTGGAACACCGCATACCAGATGCCCTTTGGGCCAAACTGCGGAATGAAGCGGAGGGAAAGCAGCAGCGCCCCCACGCCTTCGATCGTGAAGGTGTAGGTGACGGCACGCATGCACAGGGCAATGATGCCCTGCAGCCTGTCCTCGCCGTAGGCTTCCGCAAGGGTCATGCGGCTGCGGAGGGAGATGCGCTTTTTTGCTGCCCGGAACAGCAGCGTGGCGGCGGTCATGAAGCCAAGACCGCCAAGCTGGATGAGAAGCAGCAGCACCGCCTGCCCGAAGAAGGTGAACCGGGTGCCCGTATCCACCACAACAAGCCCCGTAACGCAGGAGGCGGAGGTGGCGGTAAAGAGCGCATCAAAGAAGCCGAGGGGCGTACCGTGGGCGGCAATGGGCAGCATCAGCAGCAGCGTGCCTGTAAGCGTCACCGCAAGGTAGCCGATCGGAAGGATGCGGATGGGGCTGATCCCCTTATGGAAGGGTTTTATTCTTTGGCGTTTCATATTGGGCATATTATAGTATAGGATTGGACAAAACACAAGAAAACAAGCCTGTTTGCAAAGGAAAACTTGCTTTAAATAAGGGTTTGGTGTTAGCATAGAGGAAAGCCGCAGGAAATGCGGCGCACATCAGCGCATATCCCATCACTCTATAAACAGAAATCACAGGAAAGGAAAAAGAATATGTACGATCTTGTTATCAAAAATGCACGCATTATCGATGGCACCGGTGCCCCCTGGTTCCGTGCGGATGTGGCAGTGAAAGACGGGAAGATCGCTGCCATGGGCAAGATCACCGGCGAAGCGAAGGAAGTTGTGGATGCAAAGGACCGTTACCTTGCACCCGGCTTTATCGACATCCATTCCCACAGCGATGATGATGTGCTCTCCAAGGGCGGCGTATTCAGCGCACCGGAGTGCGAAAGCCGCATTCTGCAGGGCGTGACCACGGATATTTCCGGCAACTGCGGTTCCTCCGTGGCACCGAGTGCTGCCTATCCCCGTATGCGGGATTATTTCGCCGTGCTGGAGGATCTTAAGCCCTCCTGCAATATGGGCATGCTGGTGGGTCACGGCAACGTGCGTGCGGAGGCCATGGGCTACGACAACCGCAAACCCACCGAAGAGGAGCTTGAAACCATGCGCCGCCTTGTCCGTGAAGCCATGGAGGACGGATGCTTCGGCATCAGCAGCGGTCTCATCTATCCCCCCAGCAGCTATGCGGATACCGATGAGCTGATCGAGGTCGCCAAGGCGGTAGCGCCCTACGGCGGCTATTACGCCACCCATATGCGCAGCGAGTCCCTGCGGCTGATCGAAGCCACCAAGGAAGCGCTGCAGATCGCCTACGAAGCGAACGTACCGCTGCAGATCTCCCACCACAAGTGCACAAGAAGCGAGTTCTGGCAGGTCAGGGTGCTGACCACCACCGCCATGATCGAGCGTGCAAGGAACGAGGGCCTTGAGGTGCTTTGCGACCAGTACCCCTACCGTGCCAGCGCCACCACGCTGTCCGTCAACTTCAATGACTGGGTATTTGAGGGCGGCACCGAAGCCATGCTGCAGCGTCTCCGTGATCCCGAGACCCGTGCACGCATCAAAGCCGAGCTCGAAGCGGACTGGAAGGGCCGCTGGCAGAACCTGGTAGTCTCCTACACCCTTTGCGAAAAGGACGTTTGGATGAGCGGCAAGAGCCTGCCCGAAATTGCGGAAAAAATCGGCAAGGATTGCGCCGATGCGCTGATCGATATCGTGCTCGATGCGGAGGATAAGGTGGGCGAGCTTGCCTTCGGCATGTGCGAAGAGGATATCGAATACATCATGAAAAAACCCTATGTGATGACCGGTTCCGACGGCGGCGCCATGAACCTGAGCGTGGGCGGCAAGCCCCATCCCCGCAACTTCGGCACCTTTGTGCGTGTGCTGTCCCATTACTGCCGTGACAGGCAGCTGTTCCCCATCGAGACCGCCGTGCACAAGATGACGGGTCTTCCTGCCTCCCGTCTGAAGCTCGAGGGCAGGGGCATTCTCAAGACCGGCATGTGGGCGGACCTTGTGCTCTTTGACCTTGCAGCGCTGAAGGACGATCCTTCCTATCTCGATCCGCAGCAGCCCTGCAGCGGCATTCTGCGTGTGTATGTAAACGGCGTTCTGACCGCCCTTGACGGCAAGCATACCGGCGCCCGTGCAGGCGTGGTGGTGCGCCGGGGCGAAGGCTGAGAAAGCCATGCATATCCTTTCAAACAACCTGTTGCGGGTCGCTTCTGCGGCCCGCACTTCCATGGCGGAAAACCGGGTGCCGGGCCTTGCGATGGCGTTTCTTTCAAAGGGGGAAGTCCTTTTGAGGGAGACAGTCGGCCTGCAGGATGCGAAGAAGGGCATCCCCGTCACGGAGGAAACATACTTTGAAGCGGCGTCCCTCACGAAAGCCGTGTTCTCTTACCTTGTGAAACAACTTTCCGAGGGTGGCGTGATCGATCTTGATGCGCCCCTTGTTTCCTACGGCATGCCGGCGCCGAGCGATGATCCCCGCTTTTTTGCCGCCACCGCAAAACATGTGCTTTCCCACGGCACGGGGCTTCCCAACTGGGGAAAGCTGCCCCTTGCGCTCTCCTTTGCGCCCGGAGAGGGCTATTCCTATTCCGGCAGCGGCTACCGGTACCTGCAGCAGACCGTGGAAAAGCTGACGGGTATCCGCCTCGACGAACTTCTGCAAAGGCATGTGTTCGATCCCCTCGGCATGGAACGGGCCGCCATGATCTGGACGCCTGCCATGCGGCATACCCTTGCCGCCACATGGGATGAAGAGGGGCAGCAGGAACCGCCCCGCACCACCGCCTGCCATACAAGCGGCATGGAACCGAATGCCGCCTATTCCCTGTATGTGACGGCGGCGGATTACATCAAATTCGTCGGTCACCTTGCGGCGGATGCGGAGACGGCAAAGTGGATATCACAGGTACAAAACAGCGCCGCACCGGGCGTTAACTGGGGGCTTGGCTGGGGCATGACGGACGGCTGCTTCTGGCATTGGGGCGACAACGGCGGCTTCAAATCCTTCACAGGATTCGATCCCGTTTCCGGCGATGCCTTTGTCATCCATACAAACGGCAGCAACGGGCTTCGTGTTTGCTTCGACGTCATTGCCGCCGCAACGGATCTTGATACCGACCCCATTAACAGAATGATCAAAACCGTGGATTGAAACGCCTAAGCCTCAAAAAACACAGATGGACACAAATCAGCAAAAACGTCGCCTTTCGTCGGAAAGGCGACGTTTTATTACGACGTTTTGCAAAGAAATCCTGTACAGACAAAACAGGATATCCTATAATTGATAATATATGAATCATATGCATTTTATATATGCATCAAAGCAGGAAGGAACTCTTTTTAGTATGAAAAAGGAAAACTCCCCGGCAGCGAAGGAAAAGCGCTTCACAAAGCGTGAGCGGGCCTGGATCCTCTATGACTGGGCAAACTCCATTTATGCCACCAACATCATGGCAGCCATTTTCCCCATTTATTTTTCCATGATGGCTACCGATGCCGGCAACAGACTTTACGGCTTTGCCGTTTCCGCTTCCAACCTGATCATTGCCCTTCTGGCGCCCCTGCTTGGTGCCGTTGGCGATTTCCGGGGCATGAAGAAAAAGCTGTTTAGTGCATTCCTCATCATCGGCCTTGTGTTCACCGCTGTCATGGCGCTCTTTGATTCCTGGCAGCTGATGCTTGTGGGCTATGTGATCTCCCACATCGGCTTTTCCGGTTCCTGCCTGTTTTACGATTCCTTCCTGACGGATGTCACCACCCCCGAAAGGATGGACAAGGTTTCCGCCTACGGCTACGCCATGGGCTACATCGGCGGCAGTACCATCCCGTTCCTCATCTCCATCGTGGTGCTGCTCGTACTTGGCATGGAAAACCCCCTTGCCCATAAGATCGCCATCCTCATCGTGGTCTTCTGGTGGGCGGTGTTCAGCATTCCCTTCCTGAAAAACGTGGAACAGGTCTATTCCGTAGATGATCCGCCGGCACAGCTTGCCAGGGCGGCGTTCTCCAACATGATCAAGACCTTCCGCTCCATCATCACGGATAAGCGGCTGCTGTTCTTCATCACCGCCTATTTCTTCTACATTGACGGTGTCAGCACCATCATCAGCATGGCCACCAACTACGGTGAAACGCTGGGCCTTGGCGCCATCGGTATGGTGCTTGCGCTGCTTGTGACGCAGGTGGTGGCGGTGCCCTTCTCCATCCTGTTCTCCAACCTTGCAAAAAAAGTGGGCGCCATCCGCATGATCGCCGTGGCGGTGTGCGTATACTTTGTCATCACCATCATGGGCTTCATTATGGGATATAACATCGAAGCGGCACAGCTCAGCGGCGGCGATGTGGCGGCAGCCACCAAGACCAGCACCGTGCTGTTCTGGATCCTTGCCACCCTTGTGGGCACGGTGCAGGGCGGTATTCAGGCGCTTTCCCGTTCCTACTTCGGGCAGATCATTCCCCCGGAACGCTCCAACGAGTATTTCGGCTTCCTCGATATCTTCGGCAAGTTCTCCTGCGTGATCGGCCCGGCGCTCTATTCCCTCGTGTATACCCTCACGGACAGGCCCTCCCTCGGCATCCTTTCCGTCATCCTGCTGTTCCTTGCAGGTGCGGTGGCGCTTGCCTGCGGCAGAAAGTATTTCGTCCTGCCCCTTAAGGCGAAGGAGAACGCATAATGCATGAAGGACACCGGGAGCGGCTTCGGAAAAGCTACCTTGCCGCCGGTGGGGATGCGCTGCACGATCATCAGCTGCTGGAGCTGCTTCTGACCTATTCTATCCCAAGAAAAGACACAAATCCCCTTGCACACCGGCTGCTCAAGGCATACGGCTCCCTTGAAAAGGTGCTTTCCGCCGACCCCAGGGAGCTGATGGGGCAGGAGGGAGTGGGGGAAAGCACGGCGGTGCTTCTTTCCCTTGTGGGAACGGCGGCGGAGCGCTGCCTTATCCCGAAGCAGGAAAAGACGGTTTCCCTTGCAAACCCCGCTGCGGCGGCGGAATACTGCAGAGGCCTTTTCTTCGGCGCAAGGTATGAGGAGATCTATGTGATCTCCCTTGATGCGAAGCACAACCTCATCCATGCGGATAAGGTGGCTTCAGGCACGTTGAACGAAACGGTGATCTATCCGAGGCTGGTGCTGGAGTGTGCGCTCCGGCACGGTGCGGCGAGCATCATCCTTTCCCATAACCATCCTTCCGGCGACCCGAAACCCTCCGGCGAGGATATCGGCACCACCCACAAGGTGTACGAGGCATTGAACACTGTGGGCATTGCCCTGTTTGACCATATCATCGTGGGCAGAGGCAGCGTGTTCAGCATGGTGCGCAATGCGGCGGTGGAGCTTGGCACGGGTACTCTGTGCCCATAACACAGTATTTTTTGAAAGAAGGAACGATATATGACCCCATCCGAAACCCTTTACCGTGAGTGGCTGCAGGCGGAGCAGCTCAATGCTGCCCTGCGTGAGGAGCTTCTTTCCATCGAAGGAAACGAAAAAGAGATCGAGGAGCGCTTTTATACGGAGCTTGCCATTGGCACCGCCGGCCTTCGCGGCATCATCGGCGCAGGCACCAACCGCATGAACGTGCATGTGGTGCGCCGTGCCACCGCCGGCCTTGCAAAGTACATTGCCACCGTGCCCGGCGCAGCGCAGCGGGGCGTTGCCATTGCCTACGATTCCCGCTTGATGAGCGATGTGTTCGCAAGGGAGACCGCCCTTGTGCTCGCTGCAAGCGGCGTGAAGGCTTACCTTTACAAGACCCTCCATTCCGTGCCGCAGCTTTCCTTTACGGTGCGCCACCTTGGCTGCATCGCCGGCGTGGTCATCACCGCCAGCCACAATCCCCCGGCCTACAACGGCTATAAGGTCTACTGGGAGGATGGCGGTCAGGCAGGTCCCGAACAGGCTTCCGCCATTTACGAGGAGATCAAGAAAGCGGATTATTTCAACGTGCCCCTGATGTCCCTTGAGGAAGCTGCTGCCTGCGGCAGGGTGGTGCTCATCGGTGAGGAGATCGATGAAGCCTACTATGCAGAGGGCGAAAAGCTGCTGCAGTACCCCGAACTGATGAAGGAAAAGGGCGGCAGCTGCCGCATCGTCTATACGCCCCTTCACGGCAGCGGCATGGTGCCCGTGAAGACTCTCCTTTCCCGGGTGGGCGTGCAGGTATCCGTTGTAAAGGAACAGGAACTGCCCGACAGCGCCTTCCCCACGGTGAAAGCGCCGAACCCGGAAGACCCCAACGCCTTCACCCTTGCCTTTAAGCAGGCGGAGGAGGAGGGAGCAAACCTGATCCTCGCCACCGATCCGGATTCCGATCGCCTTGGTGTTGCGGTCAGAAAACCCGGCGAGCCTTTCCGTGTGCTGACGGGAAACCAGATCGGCAGCCTGCTTCTTCACTACATCCTGACCGCCAAAAAGGAAAAAGGCACGCTGCCCAAAAACGGCATTGCGGCAAAAAGCCTTGTTTCCACCCGTATGGCGGATGCCATCGCCGCCCATTTTGGCGTAAAGATGGAGGATGTGCCCACGGGCTTCCGCTTCATTGCGGCGGTCATCGAGCGCTGCGAGCGCAGCGGCAAGGAAGAGTTCCTCTTCGGCTTTGAAGAATCCTTCGGCTTCCTTGCAGGTCCCTTCGTCAGGGATAAGGATGCTATCACCTCTGCTATGCTGGTGGCGGAAGCCTCCGTATATTATGCGGAAAAGGGCATGACCCTTTACGATGTGCTGCAGGAAATGTACGGCATCTACGGCTACTATAAGGAATCCGTGAAATCCTACACCCTTGAAGGGAAAGAGGGTATTGCACGCATCAAGGAGACCATGGCACACCTTCGCCTTGTGCCGCCGGAGCATTTTAACACCCTTGCAGTGGAGGTTTTTGAGGATATGCAGCAGGGCACCCTTGTGCGTCCGGGGCAGAACGGCTTTGCCGCCGCCGCCATCAAGGGTATCGATGTGCTGCGCTTCTCTTTGGAAGGCGGCGCATGGATCTGCGTGCGTCCTTCCGGCACGGAGCCGAAGCTGAAACTCTACATCGGTGCCAACGCCCCCACGGAGGCTGAGGTGGATGCGCTGCTTGCAAAGCTGATGACCTCTGCGGATGCCATCCTTGCAAAGCTGCTTGGCATTGCGGAATAAACAAAGTGAAAAACGCCCTTCGCAAAAGGGCGGTACTCATAAGACAGTTAACAGGCACAGCGGTTTGAGCTGCTGTGCCTGTTCTTGCCTATCCGGACAAGATATGATATTGCAAAAACCAGTTAGAGAAACTTGAATTTGCAGGTGTGAATGATGAAAACTTTATATATGATTGGTGGCACTATGGGAGTTGGAAAAACAACTGTGTGCCAACAGCTCAAACAGGATTTACCGAATAGTGTATTTCTTGACGGAGATTGGTGTTGGGATGCAAATCCGTTC
>JAFSEB010000032.1 GCA_017435905.1 Clostridia bacterium
CGTAGTGTCCGACAATGATTACCGTGCCATGTGCGGGAAACTGGAGCAGCAGGCTGCGGATTTGAAGCAGCGCATGGAAAAGGCAGAACAGGTCACAGAAGCACCGGAAGTATCAAAGAAAACATTTGCTATTATGCAGCAAGCGATAACTAACGCAAATCTTGAATCCGTGGAGATTGTTGATGAACTGGTTCGACGATTCGTCCACAAGATCATTGTAAAACGTAAGGAAGGAGAAGAAACGGGCAAGGGTAAAGTACCGTACATCCTGGAAATATGGCTGCAAAACGCCGAAACACCGGCGAATTTTGATTTAGCCCTTTGTGAGCGCACACGTCGCTGTCGGGACCGCCGTACTGGGCCATAAGCGCCTTCGCCATGCGGGGATCGGGTTTGGTGATGTTCACGGGATACTCAAGTTTTTTCTGATAGATCCACATAGGGTTTCCTCCTTATTCCCAGGGCCATTCGGAGCAGACATAGCAGCCGGTTTCCGTCGGGGAATGGCCGAAATTCTGCAGCGGTCCGTATTCCGCTTCATACTGATGAATGAGCTCTTTGAGAATCCTGCCGTAGCAAAGGTAGTCTTTTCTCGCCAATTCATCGGTAGGGTGCGTATCAAGATACAAATTCAGCTCAACGCAGACGAACTGGATCTCGCTGATGCGGCTTAAAAGTGCGCTTTGTGTCATTTCCATATTCCTGCCTCCGTTTCTTAAAGCACAAGCTCGGGGAAAAGCGTTCCCTGCTCATGTGCCTCGGCAGGGCAAAAGCCCTCCGTATACTGCTGAATGGGAAACTGAATGGTTGCAAGGCGTTCGCTGCCAAGGGAATAGCCAAGGCCGCATACATCGCCGGTACAGGCTTCTCCTGCTGCAACCGTATCAAGATCGTTACCGCTGCGAACCATGCTGGCGCAGGTAGTGCAGACGGCATTGAGGTTTCTATACACGCTGATTCCTCCTAATCATCATGGTGTACACGGTGCGTACCGTGCCATATTGCATCATATTCCGCCCTGCCCGGGAGTGTGACAGCCATATATGCCCCGGCATGGCATCTCCCCCCCTGCGTCTGGAAAACGCATTGCTTTTTTTGCAGCCATAAGGTATAATTCTATTTGTCTATGCAGGGGTATCGAAGCGGTCATAACGGGGCTGACTCGAAATCCGCTATGTATTCGGACGAGGTGTCCGTTGAAAACCCAGTAGTTATGCGGGTTTTCAGCTTTTGAAAATTTCATAATCATTTAGTGTCTGCCCTGAATGTCTGCCCTTTTTCTAAGCGGCATTCAGTGAAGATAATCATGGAGCGGTATCGAAGAGGTCATAACGGGGCTGACTCGAAATCAGTTTGCGGTGTTGAGCCGCACGTGGGTTCGAATCCCACCCGCTCCGCCAAAAAGCCAGTAAACATGCAGGGTTTCTGGCTTTTTCTTTTTTCAAAGCGCTTGCTAGTGCATCATGCCCATGGGATTTAGGGCAGACATTTTGCTCGTTTAGGGCAGACATTACGTTGATACAACTCCATCCCAGCCGCCTGTATCAAAGTCCTCCGGAAGTGGAAGCCCCTTTTCCATAGCTTGTGCTGATGTTACTTTTGAGGAATAATCCAGGTGGGCATAGATGTTAGCGGTCGTGTTGAAATCGCTGTGTCCCAACCATTCTTGGATTTGCTTCATCGGTACACCATTAGCAAGAAGTAAGGAGGCACAGCTATGCCGAAGATCATGGAAACGAATGCGTTTCAAGCCTTTCTTTTCCAACAGCACCGAGAAAGTGCTGCTGATATAGTCGGGTTTCATTCTTCTTCCCAGTGCATCAACAAATACATATCCGTCATAGGTGTAATCATAAGCATTTCCGCATACTTTTTTATTCTCCTTCTGCGCTTCTCGAACAGCGAGAAAATACTCTCTGAACTGGCTAACAAGGGGAAGCGTGCGCAAACTGGATTTTGTCTTTGCTGAGTCCTGCTCAATGATCGTGACCTTGCCATCGATATTTACGCTTGTTATAGTTCGCTTAATCGTAATCGTATTGCGTTCAAAATCAATAGCATCCCACTTTAATCCTAAGACCTCGCCCCGGCGTAATCCGTAGAAAGCTGCTACAAGTACAACAAGTTCAAGCTTGTGTCCTTTAAGGGCTTCAAATAACTTCTGCATTTCATCGGCATCGTAGAACCCCGGCATGAAATCATTCTTCTTGGGTCTGTCTACTTTATCCGCAGCGTTTACATCAATCAAGTCAATTTTCATAGCGTATTTCAGCGCGCTGTGGATGTTTGCATGATAGTGAATGACGGTATTTGCTTTTACACGTTTCAGTTGTTCAGAGTAAAACTGCTGAATATGTCGAGGCTCAAGCTCGCCCAGACGGATCCCTTTATCAGCAAAATACGGAGCAATTGTCTTCTTGATCATCAAGCAGTAAGAAGAATATGTTGCGGGCTTGATTCGCATCTTAATAATATCCAGCCATTGGAGCATGAAGTCTGAAAACAACATTTCAGAGCTCAGTCCTGAAATAATCTTTGCTGTTGCATCGACCGGTGGCTGAAAGGTTCTGCGAAGGTTCATCAAGACTTCCTCAGCTCGCTTTTTATTTCCCTTCTCAGGCAAACCAGTAGAAATCGACTGACGTTTTCTCTTGCCGCTTTCATCGGTGTAGTTAATCACACACTGATAAATTCCTCGTTTTACTTCTAAGTGTCCTGCTACCATTTATATAATTACCTCCTTCATAGTGTAGCACGGACAGGTCCATTGTCGATATATAAAGCATACTCCAATGCAAATACTTCTGTCCACTGTGCCACAGGTATAAACTATATTTGGAGAACGATCATCATCCTATACCGCAATATCTGCAGGCAGATCGCTTTTTGTTTGAATGAGATAACGGATAACATTGATTTTAGGTATTCTAATGCACCTACCAATTCTAATATGTGCAATGTGGCCATTTTTAAGCAAGCGGTAAACCGCATGCCTACTGATACCAAGCATCGCTTGAAGATCATTGCATTTTATGATCTCAGGATATTCCGAAAACATTAGTTTATAGTGTTCTGCCAACTCGGTCTTTTTCATATCACTTTTTATCCTTTCCGTTTTATGTATTTGCCTGCATAATGCAGGCACTAATAATTATTCGAGACGGGATTCGCCAACAATAAAGTCTTTAGCCTTTGGCCTATTGCAGATCATACAGTGTTCATAAACCTGATTAGGGGGCACCTGCACCAGCATATAGCCGCTTTCCTCATAAAGCGCTGCGCATTTCGGGCAGAGTGTCCGAATATCATTTTTCTTTTCTTTTTTCATCATGCGATTCCACCATTCACAGCGTATGCCTTGTCCGCCTTCTTCTGCGTTTCTTCATCAAGCACGCCTACTCGATGTGTCAGCTTATTCTGGTCAACAGTATTCATCTGCTCCATCAGAACAAGAGAATCTTTGCGCAGCCCGCAATCGGTGCTTACAAACACATGCGTCGGAAGTGGAGGCTTGTCCAGCTTGCTTGTCATCGCAGCAACAACGGTAGTTGTGCTACTTTCGTTTCCCTCGTTGTTTTGAATAATCAAAACAGGTCGAAAACCATGCTGAACGGAAGAGTGTTCTCCGTCTTTGCGATTTGCATTCTTTTCAAACATATAGAGATAGATTTCTCCGCGGCGTACATGTCCCATTTGATATCCTCCTAAATTAGAATTATGTATGTAAGGGGTAAGCGTTGGCTTACGCCCTCGGAATATAACGCGTATCTATTTATCTTCCCGACACGCAGGGCGATCATCAAATGGCTGACAGCTTCTCAGCCTCATGGGATGTTATCCCCTCCAAGGATCTCTCGGAGCTGCCCCCATTGCTTGCGACGGTTTTTTCACGCTCGAACTGTGGCTGGACAGAAGTATCTGCCCATTCTGGTTCATCGCCGCATAGAGAGCTGCTCCATGCTCACAGCGGAAGTGTGTCGCTCGCACCGTTCGGTGGTCCTGGCGCATCCGCGGTCTTAGCTTTCCGTTACCGGCAGAATGGGAAAAGTATTTGATGATCGGATTATTATGTTTTCAAAGTTCTGTGAGGGGCTTCTCCTCGGCGGGCCTCTGTACACTATTGTCGGTCCCTGAGGAGCCCCCTCACTTACTAGTCAGTGGGAAGCCTCAAAACTCCACGCCTAAATAAAACTTTTTATAATTTTTTTAATTCGGCTAATTTTGTTATTGATAGCTCGGAATCCAACGCCTTTCATTCTCGCGATGTCATTTTGCTGATATCCTTTCATTAACAAAGTAATGATTTGAAGATAGATAGATTCAGGGAATTCTTACACGCGCAGATGGGTGAACATAATTCCATTGATTTCAACTATCAACTTGGAAAAGTTGAGTGCGATAGTTCAATAATTCTCCGTCAGAAATAACGTCAATGTGGGTCGAAATGCTTTATTAATGGGCGTTTCGGCTCACTTGTTCGTCAAGGGAAATGCTCTACGAAAGATATCTTCATGGCAGCCGTTTTTACGGCTGTTTTTTGCGCTATATTTTGTAATATACATCCACTTTTTATTGCATAATCAACGGTGTATTTGGTTCCACTCTATCTTCAAAGGGAAAACGCCGTTTTTTCATCCACGAATTTTAAAGCTCTGAAAAACGGCCTTCGGGTAGCAAAAAAGCCCGATAAAATCGGGCTTCCAGTCTGTCGAAAAAACCGGGGGGGTGATAAGGGGCCTCAGCCCCTTATGTTCAATCCGACTCTGACGACATGTGCGTCAGAACGGATGAAAACCCGGAGGTTTTCGTACTTTGCAGGTTTTGCCGCCCGGGAGCTGATGCGAGGGGCAAAACCTGTAAAAACTCGAAAAAGGTCCAGCTTGTGCTGGGCATTTTCGATAATATGAGTGCGGCTGCAACAATGCTGCAGCCGCACAAATCAAGTTTTCGTAATTGCATATTTTAATGCAACGATGAAATGCAGTAGCTCTCTGCATGGGATCGCCAACTTCTCGACTAAAGAGCCTGCCACCTGAACGCTAGTGAAATTCCAACATCCTTTTCAGGCCAAATCTCTCTGTGCCGGGAGAGTCTTCTTACAACCCGGTTTCATTTAAATCCAATCCCTTTTTCTTAAGGAATACACGGTAATCTTCCGCCGTCATTACAGCGTCTTCATTGCTTGGATAATAGCATCCAAACCAATACTGGTATGCCGTAAGGTATCCCTGTTCATGTACGCGCGCCATCGCTTTTTCTGCAAACTCCGCATCATATTGCCGCCGGAGCATTTTCTCCAGCTGTGCACAGCGCGTATCATTTACAGCAAACCGGGGAGTCCCACACTTTGCAAGATGCTGCGGATATAGTTCTTCCATATCCATATCGTGGTACGTTTCCCTATGCACAATCACATTACGCGAATACTTGCGGGACCTTTGGCCATTTGAACGCGGATATCCCAAGGTAAGCATAAATGCAGGCACTACATATTTTGGCAGTTCCAGAAGTTCCGACACCTCATCCGCCCTGTCCACTACATTCCCGTTATAGCAGCTGCGCAGTCCCTCCGCCTCCGCTGCAAGCACAAGGGTCTGGGCGCTGATGGAAGCATCCACGATTCCCATCCATAATGTACAAATCGCATAATCCTGCCCATATGGTGCGCCTTCATATTCGGCAATTCTGCGCATCCGCCGCCCGTCTATGCAAAACATCAGGTTGACCGGCGCAGAGGCAATAAAATTCTGATTTCGTGAAATGCGCGCAAGTGCTTCCTTTTTTTCTGGCTCAGTAATCTCTATGATAGAGATCCGCTGGAAGCCGCCCGCGCTCGGCGCAGAACAGGCTGCGTCATATAGACGCGTCATCACATCCTCAGAAATTGGATCGGGTTTGAAAGACCGGCAGGTACGCCGGTCTTTCAAGAGCTTTTCAAGATCAATCCATTCAGCCATTCTCATATCCTTTCGGCAATACAACGGATTTTAAAACATGCAACCCATTCCGGTAGCCCATGGAAATGATATGTTCGCAATAGCGAATGCCATTGCGGAGCGGTTCAATGACCATAATGGGGCAATTGCGCGCATTCAGCTTTTCACGGAGCAAATCGATCATACAATGCATGGCAGTACACCCTAAACATACTGCTCCTGCCCGTTCGGTTTCATACAGCGCACAACACACATCTGCAACGCGTTCCGCCAAAGCTTCCGGATCGCTCTGCAGCTCCAGAACCCCTAATTCTACCGGCACGATCGCTGCGATACGCTCAGAGATTCCAAGCATCCGCGCCTTGCGTTCCTCACTTAGGATTCCAAAGCGATCCGTCGTGATTACCGCGACCCGTTCCGCGATGGAAAGCGCTGTCATCATTGCCGGAACATAGCCACCAAACACGGGGATAGACAGCAGCTCGCGACACTCATATACACCGGGATCATCAAAGCAGTTGACAAATACGCCGTCAAACCCATCCCGTTCCGCTTGAATCGCTGCCGCAATGATTTGAGGCTTGTTAAATGCTGCATGCAGCTCGCATTCAACAGAAGGAAAGCCTTTTGCCATGTGCGCAAAGTCGATCTCCGTATCCGGGCGCAGGCTCTCCCGAATATACTGCTCGTTTGTCCTCAGCCGGTCAGAGTCCTTTATTACTGCATCAATGACTTTGATCTTCATGTTATTTTCCCATCGGCTTCCAGTCTACATCATACCCGAAGCTGCGAGGGCCAAACACTTCAAGGCCCTTTTCTGTAGTCCACTCCGCCGGTGCAGGCAGAATAATGACCGAAACAGATTCTCCTTCCTGCGCGAACGGGTTCAGTTGCGGTTCCTTTGCATCATCATTGAATACGCAGATAAGATCTGGCACAGTGATATAATACTCACCATTTTTCCAAAGAATGATGTTCTCGTTCTGGTACCAGATTTTGTATTCGTTGCCTGCAAATTCGCCGCTGCCATCGATAATCATCGTGCCAACGGTGTAGCCTTCCTCTGTTCCCCAATCGTTCCTGCGCACCTTGCCGCGCAGCGCAACGAAACCTTCTCCCGCCTTAGCGACCGCTTCTGCATAGTCCTGGCCTGCAGCAAGCGCGGAGCGATATGCATGCCCAATCTGCTGGGTATAGGAGATTGCACCGCGGATCACAGACTTTCCGATCACCTCGGCAGTATTTGCATGATCGCATACTGCGGTGGTATTCTGGCTTGCGACGGCAAACGAGCGCACGATCGTTTCTGCACGATAGTCGTTCACAACATCCTTTACAATAAGGCTCTCGCCGAACTTATTCACAACAGACATCGGCGTGATCGGCACATCGTGAAGATAGAACGTGGAATGCTGCAGGCAAGGAACCGAGCGGCCAGCCGGATCGCCATCCACAAGCACCTTATCTGCCATGGCGGCACAGAAAAGCGCTTTTGCGGTATTTCCCGCACCGATCTCAGTAGAGATCACAGCTTTGACCGGCTTTCCCAGATATGCCTCCATATTTTCAAGCGCCTTGATATGATAAGTGTCCTCATATACCGGAAGGCCTTCATACTTTTTGCGTTCTTCCTCGCTCAAAGGGGAGATTGCGCCGCAGGAATATGGGCAAACAATGATGTCCTCCGCTTCAAGCTCATCAAACGAGGCAAGCTTAAAGGTTTTTCCTTTGCTGATCGCAAGGTCGATAAATTCAATTCCTTTCGTAAGGCTTCCGCCGCCTCCCGTACCCAGAATGGCGCCGCCGTAAAGGATATCCATAATGTCTTCTCTGTTCAGAACCTTCATAAAATGCTCCTCTCCGTTCCGCTGCCTTATGGCAGCTGTATTTCTTGTTTTGAGTAGTCAGGAAATAACCGCTTTCAGGAGTGCAGGCAGCACTACCCGCGGCACAAATACCTGCTTGCCGGACGCAGTCTGGATCAGTTCGCCCAACTCTTGCGTAAATCCCATGCAGTCTGCCATCAGCATATCGACGTCGCTATCGCGGAATGAGGCGGCAGCCGCTTCGATTGCCTCCCTTGGGCCATATGGAGATGCTGCGCAAACGCGTGGGGAAAACTCGCTGTAATAAGCCACGGAAGCATCAATCTGTCCGGGTTTCGGCACGATTGCCCCCAACCGCTTTACCCCCATTGCCCGGAACAACGAAAAGAGGATCCTCTCCGGAACAAAAACGGGCATACGCATCTCCGGAATATCAAAATGGCCGGTACAGAAGACTAACGCTGCCGCAGATCCGTTTCGCTCAGCTTCCAACAACCGCTCGTTGACAAGACGCATCGCATTGCGCTCTGCAACACGCACCTCCTGCCCAGTACGCAGCGCGGACACGATAAACAGTTCATCCCCTTCAGGTGCAAGCGCGCCTATTTCCTCCTCGCTCATTCCGTCCAGGATGCCGTGCAGCTCCACATCACAGGTTTCCGCAAGCATGCGATATACATCATGCGTTTCTGGGACAAAGGGACTTTGCCCCATCGTGACAACCGTTACCTTTTTTCGCATGTACTTTCTCCTTGTCGCTCTGTAAAATGAATGCAGGACACATAGTGTTCTTCATTCAGATAAACCGGCTCTGGTGTCCAGCTCTTGCATGCTTCGCATGCTTCTGCGCAGCGGGTATGGAATGCGCAGCCCGAAGGCGGGTTAATCGGGCTTGGAATCACACCTTCGAGCGTGGTCAGCTGATCCATACCAAGTTTTTCAAACTTGGGAATCGCATTAAACAACGCCTTTGTATACGGATGCTGCGGATTGCGGAACACCTCTGCCGCAGGGCCGAACTCAGCAATTTTCCCGAGATACATTACGGCAATTTTGTTGGCCATTTGGCTCACAACGCCAAGGTCATGAGAAATCAGGATGTTCGTGAGCTGGAACTTTTCCTTCAATTCCCGCAGCAGTTCGAGTATCTGCGCCTGAGAGAACACATCGATGGACGATGTCGGCTCATCCAGCACCACCAGTTTGGGGTTTGATGCAAGCGAACGGGCGATTGCGATGCGCTGCCGTTCTCCGCCGGAAAATTCGTGCGGATATTTGTATGCATCATCCCGGCTAAGGCCTACCATCTCCAGCAACTGCCCAACGCGCTCAGTGCGTTCCTGCCCACGCAGCTTCTCATATGCATCCAACGGTTCAGCCACGATCTCCTTTACAAGCCAACGCGGGTTCAGAGACCAGTACGGATCCTGGAACACGATCTGCACATTCTTTTTGAACGCATTGCGGTTTTTGCGCTCATCGGAAAACACGTCCTTGCCGTCGAAATACACCTTTCCATCCGTTGGGTCATAAAGATTCAGGATCGTGTTGACCAACGTGGATTTTCCGCATCCGCTTTCACCAACAATGCCCAGCACTTCACCTTTGTTCAGGGTAAAGCTAACGTCGTCCACAGCCTTGAGGCTCAGCTTCTTGTTCTTTTTCTTAACGTCAAAATACTTTTTAAGATGCTCTACGCGCAGCAGTTCTTCCCCGGTTTTGACTTCTGCAGCAGAAGCAGAATGCAGCTGCGCGGCTTCCACCAGCATGCGCGTATATTCTTGCTCCGGTGCGCGGATGATCCGCTCCGTTTCACCTTCCTCGATAATGCGCCCTTCATGAAGGATGCCGATCCTGTCGCAGAAAGCGGAAACAAGGCTCATGTTATTGGCGATGAAAAGCACCGTAATGCCCAACGTCTCCTGCAGCTCTTTCAAAAGCTTCAGGATGCTTGCCTGGATTGTAACATCAAGATTGCGTGTAGGCTCGTCCGCAATAAGGAACTCAGCACCGCAGCAAAGAGCGAGTGCAATGATGATGCGCTGACGTTGACCACCGGAAAGCTGATGCGGATACTTTTTCAGCGTGCTCTCCGCATCCACCAGCTTGACAAGATCCAACACTTTGTACGCATACGCAAGCGCTTCCTTGCCGGTAAGTCCCCGATTCGTGCGGATCACATCGTCCAGCATCTGACCAACGGTAAACACGGGGTTCAGGCAGGACATAGGATCCTGAAAGATCATCGCGATTTTTTTGCCACGCACTTGTGACTGCATTTTGCGCTGGCTGTAAGTAAGGATATCTTCTCCATCCAGCAGAATTGAGCCCTTCGTAATTTCACCAGGCGGGCACTGCAGCAGTTTCAGGATGGTAAGCGCGAGGACTGTTTTTCCCTGTCCGCTTTCGCCAACGATGCCGTACGTGGTGCCTTTTTCAATGGCAATATGGTCAATGTTCAGAACTTCCTTAATGCCTTCAGCCGTTTTATGCCTGACCTGCAGCCCGTTTACTTCAAAATAACTCACTGCTCTGCCCCTCCTCATTTCTTACGCGTTTTGGGGTCAAGGATCTCGCGCACACCATCACCCAACAAGTTGAATGCTAACACGGTTATGAAGATGGCGATGCCCGGGAACACGCTATACCACCAGATATCCGGGAAATAGTTGCGCGAAGTGCTGATCATCAATCCCCATTCCGGCGAAGGCGCCTGCGCACCAAGGCCGAGATAGCTCAGAGATGCGATGGTGAGAATCACGCCGCCCATATCCATGGATGCCTGTACAACCACAGGAGAGATCGTATTGGGGATGATATGCTTTGTGACAATTTTCCATTTGGGCGTGCCGATTGTCTCCGCAGCCTGAATGAATTTGCGTTCTTTCAGCGAAATTGCCTGCCCGCGCACAATGCGCGTATACCACGGCCACCATGCAAGCGCAATAGCAAGGATCGCATTGTTCAAGCTTGGGCCCAGCATGGATACAAGCAGGATTGCCAAAAGCATCGGCGGGAAGCTCAAGAAAATGTCCGTGATGCGCATAATCACCTCATCCACAGCACCGCCGAACGTACCTGCAACTGCGCCAAGCGGCACGCCGATGAGCAATGAAAGGGCTACTGCGAGCACAGCCGTGCTGAGTGAGATGCGTGTTCCGTACAGGACGCGGCTGAAAACGTCACGGCCAAGTTCGTCCGTTCCGAACAAATGTGCAGAGGAAGGCGCCTGGAATTTCTCCGAAAGATTCGTTTTATCTGCAATGTCCTGCGGATAAGGGACGATAACGGGTGCCAACAGAGCAAGAATCAAAATCAGGATCAGCACAATGACCGCCGACATGGTAAGTGCATTCTTGCGCAGCATGAAGATCATGTCCCGCAGTTCTTTAATTTTCGGGCGAAGAATATCTTTAATTTTCTGATTCATATTGCCCTCCTTACAGCCGGATGCGCGGATCAAGCGCAATGATGATATCCGCAAGCAGGTTCAGGATTACATAGAAAATTGCGGAGATAATCGCAATGCCCATAATCGCCGGATAATCCAACGTCGTAACCGACTTGCTGACATAACTTCCCAATCCTGGCCAGCTGAAAATGGTTTCCGTCAGGAACGTATTTGTCAATGAATAGCCCATGGAAAGTGCAACTACTGTTGCAGTAGCGCCCAGGGAATTCTTCAGCGCATAGCGCCAAAGCACCTTGCCTTCCCGGATGCCATAGGACTTCGACGCAGTGATATAATCCTCGTTGAGGATTTCAAGCAGCGCAGAACGCGTCATACGTGCGACAAGGCCGATGGGATAAAGCGCAATAGTAAATCCAGGCATAATGATATGCACAAAAGCATCTCCCAACAGTTCCCAGGAACCCGTCAGAATGCAGTCGATAATAAGCATGCCTGTAACATTTGGTATCTCATAGAGCAGCGACGCATTGATGCTCATACGCCCGCCAAGTGGAAGCCAGTTCAGGATGCGATAAAAGAGCAGCTGGAACACCATCGCCACCCAAAATGTCGGTAGTGAAACGGCTCCTATCGAGAAAAAACGCGTCGCATGATCCAGCATTTTTCCGTTTTTCTTGGCGGAATAAATCCCCATTGGAATTCCTACGAACATGGCGAACAGGAATCCCACCAGCACCAGTTCCATCGTTGCGGGGAAATAACTCGCAAGTTCTTTTGTAATAAGCTCCTTTGTGCGCAGCGAACGTCCCAGATCGCCCGAAAGCAGATCCTTCAGATAGTTCACATACTGCGTTGCCAACGGTTTATCCAACCCAAGCTCAACAATGGCCTGCTGCCGCTGTTCTTCCGTTGCGCGCTCACCGGCCCATTTGCCTGCTACATCCGACGGGACGACGCGCGTGATGAAGAACGTAATGGTGACTACTCCCAACAGCACGATAAGGCCATTCAGGAGTCGTTTTATAATATACTTTCCCATAGGTTCAGCATTCTCCTTTGCTATACGGGGGGAGCGGCAGCTCCCCCCACCGATGTGCCTTTTATCCGGAAAACGAGCGATTTACTTGTGCGTAATATTGAAATAATACGTGGAATTCGGATAGGCCGGATTATAGTAGAAACCGTCTATCTCCGTAGAAACCGCATAAGTGATGACCTGGTCATAAACCGGGATCATGTGTGCGCCGTCAAGAACGCCCATCTGCACTTCTTTGTACAGCGCTTCCGCTTTGGCGCGATCCGTTGCGGTCAGCTGCATCGCTTCTTCAATCTTCGCATCCCACTCAGCATTTTTGATATAGCTCAGGTTATATGCCGGGCTCTCCTGAGAATGCACCATGCTCTGGAACCAGCTGGAAGGATCAGCATAATCCGGCCACCAAATCATGACAAAGATGTCCTGCCTGTCCTCCGGACGCGTAGCGCGTGCATGTTCAATGTGAGAATCCCAACCGCGCTCACGGATCTCCATATTAATGCCGAGTTCTTTGAGATAGGTCTGCCAAAGCTGCGCGAAATCCTTATATTCGGTATAGCCGGACTGAATCGCGAACTCCAGATTCACAGTGCTTGCATCCACACCCGAATTTGCGAGGCACTCCCTGGCCTTATCCATGTTGAATTCATATTGCGTGCAGTTCTCGTCATGTCCCCAAAGGCCAGGCGTTACAAGGCCGCGGGAAAGCTGGCCACGGTTTTCAAGCACGCCGTCAATCACTTCCTGATAAGGGAACGAATAGGCGAGCGCCTTGCGGAATTCCTCGTTGTTGCAAGGTTCTTTTTCCGTGTTGAAGAAAAGGAGGATGTTGTTGTACGTATTTACATATTTCACATCGACTTTCTCGTTCTCCTTCAGCGCAGAAATATCCGTCGTGGAGAAGTTATACGCGATCTGAGCATCCCCCGTCTCAAGAAGCTGACGGCGCGTGCCGCTTTCCACATGCTTTTTGATGACAACGGTCTTATAGGAGTTTTCGTTCCATTCCTTCCAATAACCGTCATATGCGGAAAGGATCACCTGGTCGCCGGTCACAAGGCTTTTTACGGTATACGGGCCGGAACCGCCGTCATTGCCTTCCTCGTTGTTGAACCAGTCGCTATCCTGATCACATGCATTTTCCGATATTATGTAAGCCGCATAAGCAGCCGAGGCGATCAGATCGACCGAGGTGGAAGCGGAGCAATTGAAGCGAACCACATAGTCACTTACTACTTCGATGCTTTCTACATTTGCCCAAATGTAAGCAGCGCCTTTGCCTATCCCGATGGTGCGGTCGATGGACTTTTTAACGGCGTTTGCGTTCAATTTCGACCCATCGTGGAAGGTCACATCTTCACGAAGTGTGAACTCCCACACAGTACCGTCATCATTGTGCGTCCAGGTGGCAGCAAGGCACGGTTCCACTTCACCCGTCTGATCATTATAGCGGGTCAGTGTTTCATACACATTTTGGAGGACGCATACGCCGTTGGAGTTTTCCACACTGGGATCCAGTGTCAGGTAAGGCTCCGAGCCGCAGGCATAGTAAAGAATTGCGTCCGCTGTAGCGCCTCCGCCCTTCCCACAGCCAGCCAAAAGCGAAGCTGCAAGAAGAATGGTTAGCATCAGTACTAGGCTCTTTTTCATGGTTTCCTCCTAAAAATATTGTTTTATTTGAGCGCTGCTCCGCAGTGCAGGCGGTAGCAGGCGTTCATTCGCATTTCAATGTATTGCTGTTTCAGTCGTTTTTCAGTCCAGTTATTGCCTGATTCCGGCATCCAACCAAATGTTACAGGTGAACAACCTCGCACATCTCATCAAATTGAATCTGAGCTGTGTTATCCCCTCTTTTCTGTTATTGTAAAGCTTAAAGTTGCTTGAATGTCAATACGGTTTTAGCTATAATTTAAATATACCCGGGTGTTACTGGTTACAGGCATATTATGCATAGGAGGTTGGCCGGAAATGTGGGACAAAAAAAAGACTGTGAATATATCAACTGTTTCAGAAACATTTGGAATACCGGCTTCTACGCTGCGTTATTGGGAGTCTATGGGCCTAATTTCTTTAAACCGGCGCGAGAACAATTACCGTGAATATACTTATTCTTCCCTTTTGGATCTGAGCGACATATGCTATCTGCGCAATCTCGGCATTCCGATAAAAGCAATTAAGGAATATCAAACGCTAAGCCTTGCAGATAGCAATGCCCTGTACCTAAAGAAAAAAAGTGAGCTTGAGGCACAGATCAGCAGCTTGCAGGGAACTTATTCCATGCTGCGCAAAACTTTAAGCCTCATGGAAGAATTGGAATACATCCGCGAACACCCCTTCACTGAATCACAGCCCGATGTACCGCTTCTCCTCAGTCATTCAAGGCTTTACGATAAAGACGTTTGGAAAAAATACTTTTCCGGCCAATATCAATTTGCAGGAGTATGTATGGGGCCTCCGGATTACCGATGGATCTGGGGATGGGCTGCCGATTCCTGTGGGCCGGATGAAGAACTTGCCTGGACTTTGGAGGAAGGAAACCGCCACTTTGCGCAGTTCATTTTGCGCATTGACACGGCAAATCGTAAGAATAGTAATTTGGACGAAGCCATTAATCACCTGACCGCTCGCGGTTATACCATCGGTGAAATCATCGTGCGTTATATTACGATCGCATATGAAGACCAAACGCGCTGGGATTACTATAAAGCATGGATCGAGTTCATTTGATTTGCAGAGTTATCTCCGAATATTCCGGGGCTTTCGATTCTAAGAAAGCCCCGCTACAATTCAAAATTATATTTCCAATAGATCCGCTTTGTGCGCAATAAACTGTTGATGCCATTCAACCCCATTTGAATCTCCTCCCTTTGTTTTTTCTTTCTGCAGTTTGCAAACCGCAGCTTTATTCTAAAACAAAGGGGTTTCTTCTGTCCTTTGCACCACTTAAGTTTCCCTGAACCACTCGCCCATCGAGTGGTTTTCGTTATACAAGAAGAGTGCTTGGCATTTAAGCCAGCACCCTATTTTTACTTCCCGCTTTCATGCCGCATCGCTCCAGCGCGCGCAGACAGGCGGCCTTGAACTCTCTCAGAACTTCATCAGAGTTGTCCGTAAATTCAACTTTCATCACTCACCTCACACAAACGGTGTGATGACCTTGATATTCTTTCAAAACGCCTTACGGGCTTTCATCAGGTCATATAGAGTTGGAGTATTATTGACTCGAAGAGTATTTGATGCGTTCTCCTGCGGATCAAGGTCGAGGAATAAAATCCGTTTGCCTTCCATAGCAAGCGACTGCGCCAATGCAACAGCTGACGTGGTTTTTGCCACCCCGCCTTTTTGATTAGCGAAAGCTATGACTTTGGTCATGTTGGGAAACCTCCTTCTTTTGTTATTCATAGAGCCGTTCTTTTCTTCGGCAATATGTATGTGAGGGCGATGAAAACCGCCACTATGGAATTCATATCATCTATGTCAATAAAGTGATTCTTCAAAAACACGGTATTGCAATGTTCCTGTTCTAAAGTGTCAGTTGTAGCGAAACGGCGGCGCTTCTTTGCACCGCCGTTGCTTTTTATTGATTCTGCAGTTCCAATTGCTCTTTCTGTTGCGTCTTTCGCCACTTAAGAAATTCAAACAAAAAAGAAATATGTTTCTTCGTCTTTTGGTTGATGGCTCGAAAATGTACTGAATTCAAGAACTCAATCAGGAAAGCCTTCGGTATGTATAGCCTTTCAAGAGAATATGCTTTCAGATATTTAAGCTTGCACCAGCGGGTCACTGTGCTTTTTTGATAACCAGTAAACTTAGAGACCTGTGCCACAGAAAGAACGTCGGGATAGTTCTGGAGTTTTTCTGTATAAAAAGCAGCCATGTCTTCGGAAATTTTTGGTGGCACTCTTTTATAGCTTTTTTTATTGTTGCTGCAGTACCACCCAGATGGTGCAGAATATGCTTCTGGGAAGATTGCTCGTTTACTCAGGTATTCTTGAACATCTTCTTTTTTGATTTGATAGCAGCGTGTTTTCATACCGCTGTTTACACAGGGAACAATTCCACTTTGCAACAAGTGCAGCGCTGTGCTTTTGCTGATATGACACAGTTTATAAAACTGTTCTTTAGATAGTATCTCAGGGACTTCATCCCATTTTATTAATTGACTTTGATTTGCGTTCATATTGTTCCTCACGATGATAGATTATTTCGACAATAGACCTATCCGTAAAGTCATTTTAAGGAACAGATGTCTGCCCTAAGTCTGCCCGATGTCTGCCCAACATGCTTAAAAAAGCACTTTTTTTGAAAGAATCTCGTGGGTTCGAATAATTCGGACTTTTATGTGACTAAATCAGAAAAAGCTTACACATGGGGCTTTTTCTGGGTGGTAACACAGCGAACCAGAGTGACCTTAAAAAACCATTAATTGCTAATTGCTCATAGCACTCGAAATCAGTTTGCCTTCACGGGCACGTGGGTTCGAATCCCACCCTCTGCGCCAATAAAAGAAGCACTCCTTTTTTAGGGGTGCTTCTTTTATTGTTTCACAGATGGGATTCGAAGGGCGGAAACGAAAAGGCTGCGGTGCTGCCTTTTCCCGCCCCGGGTTTTGCGGCACAGGCCGCCGCACGCCGTGCGGAGCACAAGTAAGGCGCTGCCAATGCGCAAAACGAATCCCACCCTCTGCCTTTTTTATTCACTTTGGTTGGGATTCGAAGGGCGGAAATGAAAAGGCTGCTCGCCGCCGCAAACCGTGCATCCTTCGCAGTAACGCAAAGCGTTCCTTCTCTATCGCTTTACTGCTTCTCCCCTCCCACCTTGCTTTTTTATTGAACGCCGTGTACTGTTTCCTCACAAATCGGGCATACTACCAATAAAAACTGCAGGAGGAACAAACGATCATGGTAGAACAGGATACGGTCAAGCTGCTGCGTGAATGCGATGCAGGCGTGAAAATGGGTGTTTCATCCATCGATGATGTGCTCGACTATGTGCATGCCGCTCCCCTGAAGGAGCGTCTTTCACGCTGCAAGAGGGAGCACGAAGAACTGGCGGAGCAGATCGAAACGCTGCTTGAGCGCTATCACGATGATGGCAAGGATCCGAATCCTATGGCAAAAAGCATGTCTTGGGTCAAAACGAATGTGAAACTTGCCGTCAACGAATCCGATGCCACCATTGCGGACCTGATGACGGATGGCTGCAACATGGGCGTGAAATCCTTGAACAAGTATCTGAATCAATACGAAGCGGCGGATGAACGGACAAAGGACATCGCAAAGCGCCTTATCAACCTTGAAGAAAAGCTCGCGGTGGATATCCGTGCTTATCTTTGATTGCAGCAAAGAAGCACCCTTGAAAGGGTGCTTCTTTTGATCTGTATTCGTTTTATCTGCCCTGCTTTGCACGGGGATCCGCCAGCTTTGTCTGACGGCGGTTTTTAACGGTATCGGACATGGGCCTGATATCGCCTGCCTTGGTAAGCGCCATTTTCGTCAGCATCGGGCCAACAAGCTCATAGATCAGCACGGAGAACAGGATGATGTTGCGGATCATATCGCCCTCTGCTCCAAGCTGTTTGGCAGTCAGGCACATACCAAGGGCAACGCCTGCCTGCGGCAGCAGCGTGATGCCAAGGTATTTGCAAACCTGGGGAGGACACTTTGTCCACTTGGTGCTCCAGAAGGCACCAAGGATCTTGCCAAGGGAGCGGAACAGGATGTATACGCAGCCAATGATAATAATGGCCGCATCCGCAAATACACTCAGTTCAAGCTCCGCACCGCTGATGACGAAAAACACGGCGAAAAGCGGAGAAGTCCAGTTGTCTGCCGCATCCATCAGGTCGTAAGAAAGCGGACAGAGGTTGCAGAACACGGTACCGAGCATCATGCACACCAGCAGCGAGGAAAAGCTGACATGGATGGCGCCGATGTGGAAATCCACCATGGCAATGGAAGCCGTCAGAAACACGAAGGCAATGGTCATATTCCTGCGGTTGGTGTTGGAATGGAACAGCGTTTCGAGCTTCGTGAGCACCGCACCGAGCAGTGCGCCAAGCCCAAGGGAGCAGATAATCTCCACCAGCGGATTCACAAGGATGGAAACAAAATCCGCCGCACCTTCGTTAAGAGTACGGGCAATGCCGAAGGAAACGGCAAATACGATAAGGCCCACCGCATCATCGAGGGCAACGACGGGAAGAAGCAGGTTCGTCAGCGGGCCCTTTGCCTTATACTGCCTGACGACCATCAGCGTTGCGGCAGGTGCGGTCGCCGTGGCGATGGCCCCGAGGGTGATCGCCTGCGCTGCACTGAGCTTGTCCGGGATCAAAAGGTGCAACCCAAGAAGCGCAAGATCCACAAACAGCGTTGCCGCCAGCGCCTGTACCACGCCCACAACAAAAGCCTGCTTGCCGGTGTGTTTCAGGTCATCAAGGCGGAACTCATTGCCGATGGCAAAGGCAATAAAACCAAGGGCGATCTCCGAGATCAGGGAAAGCCCCTGCACAGCCTCCATGGTGTTGAAGCCAAGGCCGGGAACGCCCAGCCTGCCAAGACAGTAAGGGCCGATCAATACGCCTGCGATGAGATATGCGGTGACATCGGGCAGCTTAAGCGGCTTGAGTACACGGGTCATCATCAAGCCCGCAAGCAGCGCGATGGAAACAGATAAAAGAGTTGCCATAGCATTTTTCCTTTCAAAAAAACATCCGACATAGTATACTACTTCAATTTTTCTTTTTCAAATGCAAAATTCGCCCCATTTTCCTCCTTTTTTGCTGTTTTTACTTTTTCCAAAGTCCAAAAATCGAAAAAACATCGAGAATCTCAATGTTTTTACATTTATCCACAAGCACGTCTCATATTCAACAGACTATCATTATATTTTTCGATGATATTTTTCGTGTTTTACGCGCTAAAAAAAGTGCTGCACAGCACGGACAATGTCCCTGTTTTACGGGCTTTTTTCCTTTTTTAATGTATGAAATGACAATGCCTGCTTCCATTTTCTTCTTGTTTTCGCCGCAAAAAAACAGCCGCCCGTGGGGAGGCTCCACTCCCCATCGGGCAGCTGCGATCAGTTCGCTTCATTTATTGCTGTGCAGCGGTTTTTCCCGGAAACCACCTTTTCTTCATGATCCCGTACCAAATGATCGTGAGGTAGGTAAACGCCACAAAGGGCATCACGGCGGTGCCGACGCCAAGCATCGCAAAGGGTACAGAGCAGGATACTGCCCAGGGTACGAGACAGCTGACCATCAGCACGCCGTTTTGAAGATCAAGAGCGATCTCCGTATCCGTTGCACCACGTTTTTTATAAACATCATACCAAAGGGTATAATTGAGCGCCTGCGAGATCGTTACATTGCAGAACACAGCGCTGAGGATCCAGCCCATTGCCGTCATACCCCAGAAGGGGGAAATGCGCCGGGCGATCTTTTCAAGGTGGGGCTTCACGGAATCCAGCATACCGGTCTGCCGAATGACACCTGCAAAGGAGCAGGATACAAGGATGATCAGGCACATATTCAACATGGATACGATGCCGCCGCCTGCCATCAGCGTATTCACCGCCGCATCCTGAGAGGAATACCCCATCACAGCGCATTTGAGCAGCGCAGGCAGGGGCATTTTTTCCGCCGCGAGCGCCATCACCGCCGCCGCAAGGGAGCTTGCCATGACAGCATAGCGCACCTTGACCTTGAAAAGCGGCAGGAGCAGCAATATCGCCGCCGGGATCAGCGCAAGGATATGCAGGGAAAAGCCGTTTTCAAGGGCGGAGGTGATGCTGCCATCCACCTCGGGAAGCGGATGGAAGAAGGAAAGCCCAAAGTACAGCGCACCGCAAATAAGCAGCGGCACAGCGGCCGTTTTCCACATCAGCTTTACGTTTTGGTAGAGGTCCGTTTTCGTAAGCCCCGTCACGAAGTTGATGCAAGGCGCAATGGGCGCCGTTCTGTCGCCAAAGTAGGCGCCGGAAATGATGGCACCGGCGACCACCAGTTCATTGACGCCGCCTGCCCGTGCAAGCATCATAAATACCGCACCGAGGGTGCCGGCGGTACCGAAGCAGGAGCCCATGAGGTACGCCATCACGCCTGCGCTCAGGAAGGCGATAAACACGAAAAACTGCGGCGAAACCAGCTTCACAACGCCCGTTACAAGCAGCGCCATGGTGCCGCCTGCACGCCAAACGCCCGTCAGTATGCCGATGAGAAGCAGGATCTCCACCACGGCAAAGGATTGCTTTGCGCCGCCCCACACCATTTTGAGAACGTCTTTGGGAGCAAAGCCACGCTTCAGGCTCACAAGCACATACAGCACAAGGCCGAGAAGAAATGCCGGCACGATGGAAATGCCTGCGATCAGGCTTGCCACCACCGCAGCGATCAGTATTGCCGATGCGATCAGAACATCCATATTTTATCGTTCCCCTATCGTGATATCCCCCATAGTGTACAGGAGAAAGGGCTTACTTTGCAAGGCGTTTGAGCGTATTTGCCAGCACCTTGGCGCCCTTTTCGATGGCCTCTTCCGATGCAAACTCCTTCGGGTTATGGCTGCCGAAGGTGCTCGGGATGAAGATCATGCCGGTGGGGCAAACGGTCGCCATGTTCATGGCATCGTGCCCGGCGCCGGAAGGCATCCTCTTCGTGGAGAAGCCGAGCGCCCCGGCTTCCGTTTCGATCACGGACTGGATTTCTTCATCAAGATCCGTGGCAGGGGCTTCGCTGAGCATATGGAATTCCATGGAAATGCCCGGGAAGGGCGGATTATCCGCACTTTCCCGCACAAAATCGTGCATGCGCTTCACACGGGTCATATCCGTGCTGCGAAAATCCACGGTGAAGGCGACCTCTCCGGGTACCACGTTGGCGCTGCCGGGGTAAACATCCATTTTACCCACGGTGGCGGTGGTATTGCCAAGCGCCTCCGCCAAAGCGTAGAAGCGTTCCATAAACACAGCCGCACCGCGCAGCGCATCCACACGGGCATCCATGGGGGTAGTGCCTGCGTGATCCGCACGGCCTTTGACCGTTACATGACCGTAGTTCATGGAGTTGATACAGGTGACGATGCCGATCTCCGTCCCCTCGTTTTCAAGCACGGGCCCCTGCTCGATGTGAAGTTCCACAAAGGCATGAAGGTCGCCCTTCCCGATGGCGTGGGAAGGAATGGCATCGGGATCGTGCCCCGCCGCCTTCATAGCATCGTAAGCGCAGATGCCGCCGTTATCCTTTGCGCTGAGCATGGCTTCCTTCGTAAGGTTGCCGATCAGCCCTTCGCTGCCAAGAAGACCGTGGTGGAAGCGTGACCCCTCCTCCTCCACAAAGGCGATGACCTCGATGGGGCGCTCCGGCACAAAGCCCTCCTCCTTGAAGGAATGAGCCGCTTCGATGGCGGTGACAACGCCTGCAACGCCGTCATAGGCGCCGCCCGACAGCACGGTATCGTAATGGGAACCGGTCATCACAGGGGCAAGGGAATCATCCCTGCCCGCCATGCGGCCGATGATATTGCCGGTGGGGTGCTCACGCACCGTAAGGCCTGCCTCCTGCATGCGGTTTTTGATGTATTCCCGTGCAAGAGCTTCTTCTTTTGTATAGCTCAAACGGGTCACGCCGCTGCCGGGGGTAGCGGTAAAGGTGCGAAGGATCTCGATATCCCGGCTGAGACGTTCACGGCTGATCATGCGTTCACCTTATTCACAACGAGCTTGCCGCCCTTGAAGACCTTCTTGACGGATGCCATGGCACGGATATCCGCAAGGGGATCACCTTCCACGGCGATGAAGTCCGCCCACTTGCCGTTTTCGATGGTGCCGACTTCGTCTTCCATCATGAGCAGCTTTGCGGCGTTGCCGGTGACGGCCTTGATGGCTTCCATATTGGTGGCGCCGAAGCGGACGGCACATTCCATTTCAAAGGCGATAAGGCCGTGCATGCTGTCGGTACCGAGACCGTAGTTCATGCCTGCCTTGAAGATCTTGCCGAAGGTCTCGGCGGTCTTTTCACGGCCCTTCAAAACCTTCGCCTTGATGGCAGGGTTGGAGAAGTCGGTCTGCTCGATGCCGGTGGGATGGAAGGTGATGGAGAAGGTGCCGACCACCCACATATCCTTTTCCACCGCCCGGGCGATCTGCTCATCGGTCATCAGGGCGCCGTGCTCGATGCTCCTGACGCCTTCTTCAATGCACATATCCACGCCGGGGCCGCCGTGGGCATGGGCCGCCACATAAGTGCGCATGCGGTTTGCTTCCTCCACCGCCGCACGGACTTCCTCACGGGAGAAGCCGCAGAAATCCACGGGCGGACGGGTGGAGCTCATGCCGCCGGTCATGAACATTTTGACGAAATCCGTACCTGCGGCGAAGTTGCTGCGGATGTTCTTCCTGACCTCCACTTCCCCATCGGATGTGGTGATGCCGACGCCGTGGCCGTTGCTGGCAACGATGCCGTGACCGGAGATATTGAGACGGGGACCCACGATGAGACCCTCTTCGATGCCCCGGCGGATATCCACATCGATATGGTGCTCTTCGCCCATGATACGCATGGTGGTAACGCCGCTTTCAAGCTCTTTCTGAATGTTGGGCAGGCTGCGAAGCACGTTGCGGCCTGCAGGCAGACGCATCTGCGCCAGCTGATTGCCTTCGGCAGGGACGATGGAAAGGTGGGTATGGCAGTCGATGAGACCGGGCATGACGGTATACTCGGAAAGGTCGATGACCTCTGCGCCGTCGGTGGAAAGCTCCTTGCCGACCGCCACGATCTTCTCATCCTCCACACGGAACATGCCGCCCAGGATGGGCTCGCTGCCTGTGCCGTCGATCAATGCTTTGGTTTTCACTACGTATGCGCTCATAATTATGCCTCGTTTTCCTTCGTTTCGGTGTTTTCGGTGGTGTTCTCCGCCGCCTGCTGCGGTGCGTTGTTGTGTTCGTTCAGGGTGTAGGACTCCCCGTGTGCAGGGGAATACATTTTCTTATCGATCTTGTTATTCTCCATGTTCTTATCCATGAAGGTGAGATCACGGAATTTGATATCGAGCATGTAGTTGCGGTTCTGGATCTCCGCATCGATCACACGGAAAAAGCGCTTGTCGCCCTTTTGGCACAGGCAGGCATAGTGGGGCTTGTAGATCACGTACATCTCTTTGAAATCGATGGCGGGAATGGAGCGGTACATCTTCTGTCCCTGCTTTGCCATATGCCTTGCAATGCGGATCTCCGCATCGGCCTGATCGAACCTGCAGACCACGATCTGGTCAAGGGGCACTTCCTCATAGCCCATGGCAGGGCGTCCCTTCATGTTCTGCACGGTGCCAAAGCCGCCTTCCATGGCAGCCACCGCCGCCGCATGGCGCTCGCTGATCCTGCCGCCCGCACGCTTGAACTTCATCACGGCGCCGCCGATGTAGTAGGGATAATAAAACTTCTTGGCTTTAAGGACTTCCGTCTTTTTCTCCTTGTGTCCAAGCTTGTTGATCAGATCGCCGATAAGGCCGTTGTTGTCCTTGCCCGCAAGTTCAATGGCCTGTTCGATGGTCATACGGGTGGTGGTGGTACGAATAAGCATATTCTGCTCGCTCCTTTCCGGGGTGGATTCGGGTCATAAACATGATACCATCCGCATACAAAAGCGAATAATCCTTTGTAAACGGATGGTATCATGGGCGCAAAGGCGCCCATGATACCGTTTTGAAGCACTTTAAGGTTGTTTTGAATATCAGTCTTCGTTGAAGAAGAGCTCGAGGGTCTTCTCGTCGTCCTTGGGGGTAGCCTTGGAAACAACGATGCAGACGATGAGGGATACGATCGCACCGATAACGGCGGGCCAGATGCCGCCGATCCACTGGCTGAGGGAACCGTACAGCACATAACCGAGCACGTACCAAACGATGGACATCACGGTACCGCTGATCATACCGGCCATGCCGCCGGCCTTGGTTGCGCCGGGCCACCAGAGACCGAGGAGAAGCGGGAAGGTGAAGGTAGCAGCCATGACGCTGAAACCGGTGGTGAGGATCCAGAGGATAGCATCCGGGGGATCCATGGCAATAAGGAAGCCGAGAACGGCGATCACAGCGATGGTGATACGGCCGATGTTCAGGGTGGACTTCGCAGTGGGATCCTTGCCGAAGCGCTTGACCGCGATGTCATTGACAACGAGGGAGCTGGTCATCAGGAGCACGGAGTCAACGGTGGACATCATGGCGCCGAGAGCGGCGGCGAGGATGACACCGCCGATGATCGGGGGCAGATATTCGCCGATCATCATGGGGAGAGTCATGTCGGTGGAAGCAACTTCCGGGATCATGGTGATGGAAGCGAAACCGAGGATGCTGACGCCGAGGAAGATGATGCTCTCGAAGATGATGGAGTAAACAAGAGCGTTCTTCATGGTCTTGTCGTCAGAAGTGGTCAGGAAGCGGGTAGTGGCCGCAGGCTGACCGCCGATCTGGAAGAAGCCCCATACGATGAAGCCGGAGATGACCCACATGAGCGGCTGGCCGCTGGTGAGGGAGGCGCCGGCGGGGTTGAGGGCTGTGAAGGACTCGTTCATCGCGGTGAAGCCGCCGCAGGCGTTAAGAGCGACGGGAACCATGATGAAGACACCAAGCATCATGATGACACCCTGGATCAGGTCGGTCCAGGCAACGGCGAACATACCGCCGAGGATGGTGTAAACAAGCACGATGCCGCCGAAGAGCAGGATGGCGCTGATGTAGGGGATGCCGAGAAGAACTTCAAAGGCACCGCCCGCAGCCTTCAGCTGACCGGCGATGGTGGGGATGGAGCAGATGAGCATGACGATGGTGGCGTAGAGGCCGGCGGTCTTGCCGTAACGGGCTTCAAACACGTCGCCGAGGGTCACGCTGGAAAGACGGGCGCCGATCTTGCGCATACGGTCGCCGAGGAGGATGTAGCAGAACCAGGGCGCTGCAGCGGAAGAAAGAGCACCGGGCACGAAGGGATAACCCACGGTACGGAGGGTACCGACGGTGCCAAGGTAGGTAGAACCGCTCATCTGGGTAGCAGAGAACGAGAAACCGATAACGGGTGCATTCAGCTGGTCACGGGCGATGAAGTAATCGCTCTCGCTCTTGACCCTACGGCCAACGAGCACGCCGATTGCCAGCATTGCAACGAAGTACACCGCAATCACGATAATATACGTTACAACAGAGGACATTGATTTGAATTCCTTTCTTTAATTTGGCAACACTGTGCCGTTTTTCTTATTTGTTGGTCTTTGCGTAGTAAATGCTGGCCGCAATGATAAAGATGTAGCCGAGATAACCTACGATGAAGGTAGGCAGATCAAGGCCGAAGACGTTCTGGGGGAGACCCTTAATCATCATGAGGATGGAACCGACCACCGTGAACGCGATCATGAGGATCAATGATACCTTAGGCAGTTTGGGCGCTTTCATGACTTTTTCTCCTTTCTTTGCTTATTTTTATAAATTTACCAGACTTCCTTCAGCAGACGGATGGTGTTGCCGCCCATGACCTTGGCGATATCGGTCTCGCTGTAGCCGTGCTTCACCAGCCAGCGAACGATATTGTAAGAGGCCTCGGTCGGGTTTTCGATACCGCTGACGTACTCCACTTCGGGGAAATCATGGGAACCGTCGTCCTTCTTCTTGCCGAAGGCCTGCTTGATGGACAGGTTGGCAGCGAAGACGTGATGCAGTTCAACATGGTCGCCGTAAAGGGTGTCCGGGCCAAAGGAAACGTGGTCAATTCCGACGAGATCCTTCACATACTCGAAGTGCTCCATGTAGGATTCGATGTTGTGAACGGGGTTCTTTTCGGTGATGGTGGTATGGGGAGCCGCTTCGATGGCAATGATGCCGCCCTTCTTGGCGCAGGCCTTCATGACTTCGTCGGGCTTCAGGCGCTTGCTGTTCCAGAGGGCACGGGCGCCGGTATGGGTGCAGAAGACGGGCTTCTTGGAGCACTCAATGATATCCATGGTGGTCCTGTCGCCGACGTGAGCGGTGTCGATCGCCATGCCGACCTTGTTCATGCGCTCCACGACCTGTGCGCCGAAGTAGGTGAGGCCGCCGTCGTTGGGCTCTTTGAGGCCGCTGCCGAGGCCGTTGGATTCGCTGTAGGTGATACCCATGACACGGACGCCGAGACCGTAGAGGATGTCAACACGGTCCACTTCGTTTTCGAGCATTGCAGCACCTTCGATGACCGGTACCCAAGCGATCTTGCCTTCCTTCTTGGCACGGAAGATGTCATCCACCTTTTCGCACTTGATGAGGAAATCCTGATGAGCGATATCCGCAAGGCGCATACCAAGGTCATACACAACATCGTTCCACTTCCAGCCATGCTTGGAGGTGATCACGCAGCAGCCGTCCATCATGTTGTCGAACACGCAGTCCCAGTTGGACTCGGCCAGCGCCTTGTAAGCGGTGAAGCTGCGGCCTTCACGGGCATACTCGAAGGTCTCGCTGATGTTCTTGGGGAAGCAGAAGGGGTGCTCATGCAGGGAGATCATGAGGTTGTCCTTCACGACCTTCTCATAGAAGGCTTCCTGCTCATCGGTCAGGGGAATAATATACTCTTCAAACTCGTTGCCTTCAGCGGCCAGTTCAAATACCTTGTAATCATCGCCCGGGGTCAGGTAGTCATAGGACTTATAGCCTTTGTAGCCGGGTTTGAGCGTCTTTTTCATAAAAAACCTCCTGTAAAAAATGCTTGTGTATTGTGACGGGCATCCGCCCGTGGGGTACTGTTTTGTTACCAGGTCTCCTTCAGCACACGGATGGTGTTGCCGCCCATGACCTTGGCGATATCCTGCTCGCTGTAGCCATGCTTGACGAGCCAGCGCAGGATGTTGTAGGAAGCTTCGGTGGCGTTTTCAAGGCCGCGCACATACTGCACTTCCGGGAATTCCTGCTTGCCGTCGGGGCCGTTCTTGGTGAAGGCAGCCTTGATGGAAAGGTGGTGTGCAAAGGCATGGTGCAGACCGACGTGGTCGCCGTAAAGGGTATCGGGACCGAAGGTGACGTGGTCGATGCCGATGAGGTCCTTCACATACTCGAAGTGCTCCATGTAGGATTCAAGGCTGTGCTCCCTGTTCTTTTCGGTGATGGTGGTATGGGGAGCCGCTTCGATGCCGATGACGCCGCCCTTTGCAGCGCAGGCCTTCATGATCTCATCGCTCTTGAGGCGCTTGCTGTTCCAGAGGGCACGGGCGCCGGTGTGAGAGATGAAGATGGGCTTTTTGGAGCAATCGATGATATCAAGGGTGGTCTTATCGCCAACGTGCGCAGCGTCAATGGTCATGCCGATCTTGTTCATGCGCTCCACGACCTGTGCGCCGAAGTAGGTAAGGCCGCCGTCGCCGTTTTCTTTGAGGCCGCTGCCAAGGCCGTTGGATTCGCTGTAGATGAGGCCCATCAGGCGAACGCCGTAGCCGTAGAGGATATCCACACGGTCCACTTCGTTTTCAAGGATGGCGGCGCCTTCAATGGTGGTGACCCACGCTACCTTGCCTTCCTTCTTCGCACGGTAGATGTCCTCCACGGAGGTGCAGGGCACTACGAAATCCTGGTGTGCAAGGTCGCAGCGGCGCATACCGATATCGTAGATGATGTCGTCCCACTTCCAGCCATGCTTGGAGGTGATGACGCTGCAGCCGTCAAACATGTTGTCGAACACGCAGTCCCAGGTGGATTCCGCAAGGGCGCGGAAGGCGGTAAAGCCGCGGGCTTCACGGGCGTAGTCGAAGGTCTCGTTGATCTCGTGGGGGTAAAGGATGGGATGATCGTGCAGCGAGATCATGGGATAGGTATCCACGATGTGCTGCGCAAAGGCTTCCTGTTCATCATTCAGGGGAACAATCTCTTCCTTGCCGAAGAAATGGTCTTCCGTGGCAAGATTAAACACCTTGTAATCATCGCCGGGGGTCAGGTAATCATAGGATTTGTAACCCTTGTAGCCGGCTTTCAGCTGTTTTTTCATGCGATACCTCCTGATATGTTCTGTTTTTTGTTATTTTGATCAGCCGCGCAGTTTGATGGGCAGCGGATAGGCTTTCTTGCTGTGGGATACGCCCATGAGCACCATGCTTTCAAGAAGATGCACGGCAGCGGTCAGGGGGTTCACCACGGGGATGCCGATCTCGGCGGAGATCTCCTTGTCGATCTGGGCAAAGGCAAGGGACATGCAGCCGAGGGTGATGCAGTCCGCCTTGTCGATGTCACGGGCCTTGATGGCTTCTTCAAGGGTACGTTCCTTGGCAATGTTGGGGTTGCGGTTGATGTCAAGCACCGTGATATCCGTGGAACGGAGAGATGCAAGCTTGTCCTTCAGGCCGCACTTGACCACAAGCTCTTCGGTGGTGCCGATCATTTCCTGCAGGGGAGTAATGATGCTGAACTTCCTGCCGAGCATGCTGCACACCACGTAGGATGCCTGTGCAGGGCCGATGACGGGGATCTTGACCATTTCACGGGCGCCATCCACACCGGGATCGCCTGCGCAGCCCACGATCACGCCGTCATAGCCGGCCTGTTCAGCTTCCGCCACAGCCTTGATGACGCCGGGGATAGCCTGATACTCATCACACATGGATTCGATGGAAGCAGGGCCGGTGGGAACATAGGAAATATCGATGGTAGTGCCCGGCTGGGCGATGGACTGCAAAATGGCGCCTCGGCGTTCCATTTCCTTCATACCAAGGCCGATCTCCACATTTCCCGGCAGCAGATAAAGCAGTTTCATCTTTCAAATACATCCTTTCTTGCAAAATGGTATTGTTTAGCTCGTTTATATTTTTTGGTCAAAAACAGATTCTTTCAGATATGCAGGGCAGATCAGGCAAAGTGCCTGTTTGATTCATTTGTTATTTCCTTCACAATTTGTTTTCCAACCATTCATATATTTTCTCTATAATTATATATAGTTTAATGGATAACCGCCCTTTGCTGATAATGCCAAATAGGCAAAGGGTTTTGCGGAAATTGCAATACCAACGGGTTTGAAGCTGCACCGGTACCCTTGAAAGAAAAACAGGCGATATATTATAATGGATAAAACACATCGAACGGAGGCATATCATGCAAAAAGAACCATCGGAATTCACCATGCAAAATGCATACAGCGCCTATGCGAAACTGCGTACAAGGCGATCCTGCCGTTCGTTTACGGACAAGCCCATCGACGATGCGCTGCTGCAGGAGATCATCCTCACAGGTCTCAGCGCCCCCACCGGCGGCAATCTGCAGCCCTTTTCCCTCATCGTTGTGAAGGATGCCGCAAAAAAAGCCGTGCTTGCGGAGGTTTGCGGTCAGGGCTTTATTGCAAAGGCAGCCGCAAACCTTGTATTTGTGATGGACTGGCATAAGCTGAGCGCCTACACCCGTGCAAAAAAAGCACCCTTTGTAGCCAACAGGGTGCTCAACCACAACATCATCGCCTATGCGGACATCATTTGCGCTGCGCAGCTGATCGAAGCCGCCGCCACGATGGCAGGCATCGGCGTATGCATGGTGGGCAACATCATGGGCAGCGGCGAGCGTGTGGGGAACCTTCTGAAGCTCCCCGAAAACACCTACCCCATTCTGATGCTCTCCCTGGGCTATCCGGCCAACATCACGGACAAGCGTGCGCCGAAGCTCCCTGCGGATGTGATCGTATTTGAAGAGGAATATCCCGTCTTTGATGAGGAAACACTTCTTGCAGCATACGATAAAAAGTATTCCGGTATGATCGCCCCCCTGCCGCAGGATGACGCAAAGCGAGAGGAGATGCTTGCCGCCCTACGTGAATCCTACCTGACCACCTACACCGCAGAAGAAACCGATATGATACTCAGCGAGATCGAAGCCGCCGGTGCCATGAATGAGATGCAGCGCCGCTTCGGCATCCACTACGGTGCTGCCGGCATGCTGAAAAAGCAGGAAGCCTTCTTCTCCGACATGGCCAGGCGAAACATCATTTTCGGCCCCACAGCGGAAAGAAAGGAGTAAGTATGAACATTCAGCAGCTGAAGCTTTTCAGCGATGTTGTGCAGTACGGTTCCGTCAACAAGGCGGCACAAGTGAATTACATCTCCCCCTCCACGCTGAGCCGCTCCATTCAGGAGCTGGAACGCAGCACCAACACCGTGCTGTTCCAGCGCAGTTATTCCGGCATGAAACTGACGCAGCAGGGCGAAGAATTCTTTGTGGTGGTGCAGCCCATCCTTTACGACATTCAGCAGCTGGAGGATACTTACTTCAACGATGAGGGCAGCGACCTTCTGCGCCTGACGGTGTGCGTGCAGCAGAACAGCCTTGCCATGCAGTGCATCATTGAGTTCTACAACACTTACGCCGCCCGGAAGCAGCACATCGACATCGTGGTACCTGCCTACAGCTCCTTTAACGAGACTCTTGATGCGATGATCAAGAAGCATTTCATGCTGGGCGTGGTGCAGTACAACAGCATGGAGGAAGAGGATGTCATGGATATCTTCAACCGCAAGCGGCTGCAGGTGCTTTACCGTAAAAGCACGCCGGTGCATGTGGTGATCAATGCGGATCACCCTCTTGCATCCCACAGCTCCCTGACCCTTGAAGACCTTGATCCCTATCCCCGGCTATCCTATATAAATACCGCTGTACCGGATATCAACTACCATACGGATACCAACAACTATTCCTACATGAAGACCGCACGCCGCATCCTTATCAAGGAGCGTGCGCAGCTGACGGACCTTGTATCCTACACAGATGCCTACTTCCTCGGCACCAGCGCATCGCAGATCACCGCAGACAACAGCCGCATGCGCTACATCCCCCTTGAAGGGATGAACAACGAGCCCGTCACGGTGCTGCTTGGCTACCAGAACCACGGTCTCAACCAGAACGCACAGCGCTTCCTTGATATTTTCAAGCGGGCTGCAGAAAGCATGTGATCGCCAAATAACAAAAAAACGCTGCCGCAGTCATACTGCGGCAGCGTTTTTTATCGGGCTTTAGCCCATCTTCTTTTTGATATCCGCAAGGCGGTTGAGCGCCTCGTAAAGGGTATCGTCCTTCTTGGCAAAATGCACACGGACGATGTCGTTCACATCCTCCATAAAGAAAGAGGTGCCGGGAACGCAGGCTACGCCCACCTTCTGTGCCATCTCTTCGCAGAACTGCACATCCGTCTGGCCGGGCTTGAGGAACTTGCCGATGTTGGCCAGCACGAAGTATGCACCCTGAGGATCGGTATATTCGATGCCGATATCGTCAAGACCCTTGGTGAACAGCTGCTTCATGTGAGCATAATGTGCGCCGAACTCCTCGTAGTAGCTGTCGGGCATCTCAAGACCCACAACGGCAGCTTCCATCAGCACGGAGGGTGCACCGACGGTGTTGAAGTCGTGATACTGCTTGATCTTGTCCATGATGGGCTTGGGGGCGATGGCATAGCCAAGGCGCCAGCCGGTGATGGAATAGGTCTTGGAGAGGGAGCTGCAGGAGATGGTCCGCTCCCACATGCCGGGCAGGCTGTTCATGTAAATGTGCTTATGGGGCGCATATACGATGTGCTCGTACACCTCATCCATGATGACATAGGTATCATAACGGATGGCGAGATCCGCAATGAACTTGAGTTCTGCCTCGGTGAACACCTTGCCGCTAGGGTTGGAGGGGTTGCAGATCAGGATCGCCTTTGCACCCTGCTTGAATGCATCCTCCAAAACGGCAGGATCGAAGTTAAACGTGGGCGGCACCAGCGGCACGAAGATGGGTTCGCAGTCCGCAAAGATGGCCTGTGCACGGTAGTTCTCAAAATAGGGGGAGAACATGATGATCTTATCGCCGGGGTTCGTGAGGGCGAAGATGGTATCCACCATAGCCTCGGTGGAACCGATGGTGACCACGACCTCCGTGTTGGGATCGATTGTACGGCCCATGCAGCGGCCGCACTTCTTTGCAAGGGCGGCACGGAAGTTGGGGGCACCCATGGTGATGGGATACTGGTGGGGGCCAAGGTGGCTGATCTCCTCAAGCCTGTCCATCATGGCCTTGGGCGGATCAAAATCCGGAAAACCCTGTGCCAGGTTAATAGCGCCGCAATCAATGGCGATGCGCGTCATCCTGCGGATGACGGAATCGGTAAAGTGCCTGCATTTTCTGCTCATTTCCTGCATAGTGTGATACCTCGTTTTGCTGAATCGGGTTTTATTTGATGCCAAGGTCCTCTGCTTCCGCAGTTTTAAGACCGTGAGAAGCAAGCAGTGACTTGAACTTTTCTTCTTCGCCGATGCGGAACACCATATAAGCTTTGCCGTCCACATGGGTGAAAAGGGAGTACATGTATTCGATATCGATATTGCCTTCCGCAAGGGTGGCAAGCACGGGCGCAAGGCCGCCGGGCACATCCGGCACGGCAACGGCCACAACGGGTGTCATGGAAAGGATGTATTCCTTTTCAAGCAGGATGTTGGTTGCACGGGCGGCATCATCCACGATCATGCGCAGCACGCCGTAATCCGCCGTTTCCGCAATGGAGATGGCACGAAGGTCGATGTTGTGTTCCGCAAGCACGCCGGTGATCTCCGCCAGCTGGCCGGCACGGTTTTCAAGAAAAACGGAAATCTGATGAACGCTCATAGTCTGCCTCCTTAGATCTTGCGCTTATCGATAATGCGTACCGCCTTGCCTTCGCTTCTTGCGATGGTTTTGGGGGCAACGAGCTTGACCTTTGCGTAAATGCCAAGCATGGTCTTCAGGGCTGCAACAAGCTGTTTTTCCATCTCGGTGATCTTGCCGAGGGTATCGGAGAAGTTCTCCGGCGTCATTTCCACCATGACCTCGAGGGTATCGGAATGGTTCACACGGTCCACGATGATCTGGTAGTTGGCAGGATAGCCCTGCTCAAGGAGCACCGTCTCGATCTGGGAGGGGAACACGTTCACGCCCTTGACGATGAGCATATCGTCGCTGCGGCCCATGGGCTTGGACATCTTCACATGGGTACGTCCGCAGGAACAGGGCTTACGGCTCAGCACGCAGATATCACGGGTGCGGTAGCGAAGCAGCGGAAATGCTTCCTTGGTGATGGCAGTGAACACAAGCTCGCCCTTTTCGCCTTCGGGCAGCACCTCACCGGTCTTGGGATCGATGATCTCCGCAATGAAGTGATCTTCATTGATGTGCATGCCGGTCTGCTCTTCGCACTCGAAGCTGACGCCGGGGCCGGAGGTCTCGGTAAGGCCGTAAATGTCGTAGGCCTTGATGTTGAGCTTCTGCTCGATATCACGGCGCATCTCTTCGCTCCATGCTTCTGCGCCGAAAATGCCGGCCTTGAGCTTGATC
Organism: Clostridia bacterium; assembly: GCA_017435905.1. Classification (GTDB taxonomy): domain Bacteria; phylum Bacillota; class Clostridia; order Christensenellales; family CAG-138; genus UBA1685. The sequence goes on from JAFSEB010000032.1 coordinate 33,534, forward strand.
TGATCCTGCAGACTGCGCTCGTGGATGGATTCTGCCAGATAAGCCGCATAGGAAGGCGTGCAGCAGATGATGGTCGCACCAAGGTCGGTCATAAACTGCAGCTGGCGATCGGTATTGCCGGAGGACATGGGCAGCGTCAGGCAGCCCACCTTATGGCTGCCGCCGTTGAGGCCGGGGCCGCCGGTGAAAAGGCCGTAGCCGTAGGAAACCTGGCACACATCCTCGTTGGTGCCGCCTGCCGCCACGATAGCACGGGCACAGCAGTCTTCCCAAAGGTCCACATCGTGCTGGGTGTAAAACGCCACAACACGCTTACCGGTGGTGCCGGAAGTGGACTGGATGCGCACGCACTCGGAAAGAAGCTTGCCGAGAAGGCCGTAGGGATACGCTTCACGAAGGTCATCCTTCGTCAGGAAGGGGAGCTTGTGCAGATCCGCAACGCCCTTGATATCATCGGGGGTAACGCCCTTCTCTTCCATCTTCTTGCGGTAATACGGCACGTTTTCCCAAACATGCTTTACCTGTTTGACCAGGCGCTCGTTCTGCCAGGCAAGGATCTGTTCCCTTGAAGCAGTTTCGATCTCCGGCTGGTAATATTTCGCCATTGAGTCAATCTCCTTTGGAATTTTTTTGTTCAGGCTCCCCTGCCGAGGGCAAAGGCTTTCCTGTTCAGTTCAAGGAATTTTGCGGGGACGCTCTTTTCGATGGCTTCCTGCCACTCCGCTTCGGTGAAGTCGAAATAGTTGGAAAGCCTGCCCATGAGGACAAGGTTCACCGCTTTTGCGCTGCCTGCCTCCTCCGCAAGAGAAAGGGCATCAAAGGCATCCACCTGAAGACCTGCGGCAGCCATCTTCTCCACGAGGTTTTCGGGATATTCCGCTGCGCCGGTAATGACGGGCATGGGGGCGATCTGCTGGGTGTTGGTCACAATGCGGCCGTCCGTTTTGAGGTATTCCGTCCACCTTGCCGCTTCAAGCAGCTCGAAGGAAACGATGAAATCCGCCTCGCCCTTATCGATGATGGGCGAATACACCTTTTCGCCGTAGCGGACATAGGTGACAACGCTGCCGCCACGCTGGCTCATGCCGTGCACTTCGGAAACCTTCACGTCAAAGCCCTTATCAAGAAGGAGCCTGCCGAGAAGCTTGGAAGCAAGCAGGCTGCCCTGCCCGCCGACGCCGACGATCATAATGTTCCTGGTCTGCATACTTATGCCTCCTCTCCCGTAAGGGCACCGAATTTGCAAAGCTGCATGCACACACCGCAGCCCGTGCAAAGGGTGTTGTCAATGCGTGCCTTGCCATCCTTCATGCTGATGGCAGGGCAGCCGATCTTCATGCACGCCTTACAGCTGCGGCACTTGTCCGCATCCACCGTCAGGGGCTTTTTGTGCTTCACATACTTGAGCAGCGCACAGGGGCGGCGGGAGATGATCACGGAGGGTTCATCTGCCTGAAGTTCTTCCTTCAGCGCCGCATCGCAGGCTGCAAGATCGTAGGGATCCACCACACGCACCCTGCGGATGCCGATGGCACGGCAAAGGGCTTCAAGGTCGATCTTCGTGGCAGGGTCGCCCTTCAGGTTCATGCCGGTGGTAGGGTTCTGCTGGTGACCGGTCATGCCGGTGATGGAGTTATCAAGGATGATCACGGTGGAATTGGATTCATTGTAAGCGGTGTTCACAAGGCCCGTCATGCCGGAATGCATGAAGGTGGAATCGCCGATCACCGCCACCGTCTTTGCGCTGGTCTCTCCCCCGTTGGCTTTGTTGAAGCCGTGCAGGTTCGGGATGGAGGCACCCATGCAGATGGTGGTATCGATAGCCGCAAGGGGCGGTACGGCACCGAGGGTATAACATCCAATGTCGCCCATGACGGTCACTTTATTCTTCGCAAGGGTATAGAACAGACCCCTGTGGGGGCAGCCTGCACACATGACCGGCGGACGGTTGGGGATCGCTTCCGCAAGCTTGATGCCGCCTTCCGCCTTTTTGCCCAGCTTTTCCGCCACGGTATTCTGGGACAGCTCATCGATCAGGGGGAACACATCCTTGCCCACGGGATCAAGACCGAGCTGACGGCAGTGGTTTTCAATGAAGCCTTCAAGCTCCTCCACCACCACGAGCTTCCTGACGGAAGCAGCGAAGTCACGGATCTTCTTTTCGGGCATAGGCCACGCCATACCGAGCTTGAGCACGGGATATTTGCTGCCGAATGCTTCCTTTACATACTGGTAGCAGGTGCTGGCGGTAATGATACCGATCTCATCGCACTCGCCATCTTCCACCCTGTTCAGGGGAGAGGTCTCCGCATATTCCGTAAGAGCAGCGGTGCGTGCTTCCACGATGGGGTGACGCTTCTTGGCGTTGCCCGGCATCATGATATATTTCTGGGGCGTTTTTTCGTATGCTTTTGCATGCTCCGTGCGCTCGCCCGGCTCCACCACGCTCTGGGAATGGGAAACACGGGTGCACATCTTCAAAAAGACGGGCGTATCGAACTGCTCGGAGATCTCATAGGCCGCTTTGGCGAATGCAAGGGCTTCCGCACTGTCCGCAGGCTCCAGCATGGGCACTTTCGCCGCACGGGCATAGTGACGGGAATCCTGTTCATTCTGCGAGCTGTGCATGCCTGCATCATCCGCAACGCCGATGATCATGCCTGCATTGATGCCGGTGTAAGCAATGGTGAAAAGCGGGTCCGCCGCCACGTTGAGACCAACGTGCTTCATGCCGCAAAAGCTGCGCTTGCCCGCAAGGGCTGCGCCGAAAGCGGATTCCATGGCCACCTTCTCATTGGGCGCCCACTCCGCATAGATTTCCTGATATGCTGCCGCCGCTTCCGTGATCTCCGTGCTGGGAGTTCCCGGATAGCTGGAGACGAAGGAGCAGCCGGCTTCATAAAGGCCGCGTGCAACGGCTTCGTTGCCAAGCATCAATCGTTTCATTTATACTATTCTCCCTAAAAAAATTACAACTATTATAGCGCGGTTTTGTACTTCGAACAACCGCTATTTTCCGTTTTTTATTTCATTTCCTCCGCAGGGCCTATGGAATCCGTTACGGCAACGGTAACGGTGCGGTCATAGCAGGCAAAAACCTTTTCCACGTGGGAAGCATCCGGTTTTTTCGTGAAAACGCTCACCGCAGGAACGATCACAAGGCTCATGAGCATCACGAAGGCACCGCAATTGATGGGCGACTGCAGGAGCGCCGGAAACATGGGCTTTGCAAGCATATTGAGAAGCATGGTACCAACACCAAAAACAAAGCTTGCCCAAACGGAAGCGGTGCTGACCTTCTTCATGTAAAGGCCCCACAGGTATGGCCCGAGGAAAGCGCCTGCCATCGCACCCCAGGAAAGACCCATCAGCTGTGCGATGAAGGCGATGTTGAAGCGGTACTGAATGATCGCCAGCACGCCGGAAAGTACGATGAAGATCAAAAGGAACACACGGATATTCGTGACCTTGAATTTTTCATCCGCATTGCTCTTCCTGTGCGGAACAAGAAGGTCAAGGGTCAGCGTTGAGCTGGCGGTCAGCACAAGGGAGGAAAGCGTGGACATGGAAGCGGAAAGCACCAGCACCACCACAAGGCCCATCAGCATCACGGGGAAAGTCTCGAACATTTTGGGGATAATGGCATCGTACCCCTCCACCGCCACGTTCACCTTGTCGGAAAGAAGCCTGCCGAAGCCGCCGAGGAAGTAGCAGCCGCCTGCCACCACCAGCGCAAAGAGGGTGGAGATCACCGTGCCCTTCACGATGGCGGATTCGTTTTTGATGGCGTAGAATTTCTGCGTCATCTGGGGAAGGCTCCAGGTGCCGAGGGAAGTGAGGATCACCACGCCGAGAAGGTTGATGGGATCCGGTCCGAAGAAGGATGTGAAGGCGCCCGGTGCGGTGGAAACGGAAGTATCCATCACCTCCGCAAGGGACTGCATCGCTGCACCGAGACCGCCGAACTGGTCAAGTGCCGCCGCAAGGATCGCCACGATACCAAAGAGCATGATGACACCCTGAATGAAATCGTTGATCACGGTGGCCATGTAGCCGCCCGCCACCACATAAATGGCGGTGAGCACCGTCATCAGAATGATGCAGACCGTGTAATCGATGTGGAATGCCATCGCAAACAGACGGGAAAGGCCGTTGTACAGCGATGCCGCATAGGGGATCAGGAACAGGAAGACGATAAGCGCCGCACCGGTCCTGAGCGCCGGGCTGTTGTAGCGTTTTTCAAAGAAATCCGGCATGGTGGAGCTGCCGAGGTGCTGCGTCATGACACGGGTACGGCGCCCGAGGATGGTCCAGGCAAGGTAGGAGCCGATGATGGCATTGCCAAGGCCGATCCACGTGGAGGAAATGCCGTATTTCCAGCCAAACTGTCCGGAATAGCCCACAAGGATGACCGCCGAGAAATAAGATGTGCCGTAGGCGAAAGCCGAAAGCCACGGGCCGACAGAGCGTCCGCCCAGCACAAAACCGTCAACGCTGTTTGAATGCTTGCGGCAATAGATGCCGACACCGATCATCAATCCAAAGAACACAACAAGCATCAGAATTTTAATTCCCATTTTCTTTCAAAGGCAGCGCTTATGCCGCCTTTGAGGCACCTCCTTTTCTGCTATATTCCTGTATTTCTTTACCGCATCATGCGGTGGTCTGCGCTTCCACGAGCCTTGCGCTCGAATACCGCTCTCTGAGCACCGGCTTTTCGATCTTGCCGGTGGGATTGCGGGGAACATCCGCAAAGATGACCTTGCGGGGCCGCTTGTAACGGGGCAGTTCCTCACAGAAAGCGTTGATCTCTTCTTCCGTGCAGGTCATGCCATCTTTGATCTCGATGATCGCCGCTGCGATCTCGCCAAGGCGGGCATGGGGCAGGCCGATGACCGCCACATCCTTGATCTTGTCATACCGCCTGAGGAAATCCTCGATCTGCACGGGGTACAGGTTTTCACCGCCGGAGATGATGACATCCTTCTTGCGGTCCACAAGGTAAATGAAGCCTTCCTCATCCCTGCGTGCCATATCGCCGGTGAAGAGCCAGCCATCCCTGAGCACCTCTGCAGTGGCTTCGGGATTCTTGTAGTAGCAAAGCATTACGCCCGGGCCCTGCACGATGAGCTCGCCCACTTCCCCCTCGGGTACATCCACGCCGTGTTCATCCACGATGCGTGCCGCCCAGTTATAGCCGGGAATGCCGATGGCGCCCACCTTTTCAATGTTGCCCACGCCAAGGTGTACACAGCCGGGGCCGGTGGATTCGCTGAGACCGTAGTTGGTATCGTACTGATGGTGGGGGAAGATCTTCTTCCAGCGGTGGATGAGGCTTGGGGGCACGGGCTGTGCGCCGATGTGCATGAGCCGCCACTGATCGAGCAGGTAGTGTTCAAGGTTGATCCTGCCGTCATCGATGGCATCGAGAAGATCCTGCGCCCAGGGCACCAGCAGCCACACGATGGTGCAGCGCTCCTCCGTTACCGCACGGCAGATCCATTCCGGCTTCACGCCGCGAAGGAGCACCGCCTTGCTGCCGGCAAAAAGGCTGCCGAACCAGTGCATTTTGGCACCGGTGTGGTAAAGGGGCGGAATGCAGAGGAACACATCCTCCCTCGTCTGCCCGTGGTGGTTCTGTTCCGCCTCCGCCGCACTCATGATGGCACGGTGGTTATGAAGAATGGCCTTGGGGAAGCCGGTGGTGCCGCTTGAAAAATAGATGGCGGCATGGTCCTCCGGAAGAAGCGGCACGGGCGGCGCTTCAAAGGAGCAGAAGGCTGCCCTTTCCCAGCAGGGCTCAGAAAAATCGGGGGCATTATGTCCCACAAAGAAGAAGGTGTGCACCCGTTTGCGAAGTTCATCCACAATGGGGGTAAGGCGGCTGATGAAGGCATCGCCGAACACCAGCACCTCCACATCCGCAAGGTCAAGGCAGTATGCGATCTCATCGCCGGAATAGCGGAAATTAAGGGGAACAGCGATGCAGCCCGCTTTCATGATGCCGAAATATACCGGCAGCCACTCGATGCAGTTCATCATCAGGATGCCGACCTTTGCACCCTTTTTGAGACCTCGGCTCAAAAGCAGGTTTCCAAAGCGGTTTGCCCGCTTATCAAACTCGCCCCAGGTAAGCTCACGGCGGTAGGGTGCATCCGGCGTGCTGCTTTCCACAAGGCTGAATTCACGCCATGTGACAGCCTTATCCCTCTCTTCGGAGGGATTGAGTTCCACAAGGCTCACTTCGCTGCCGTAAAGGCGAGCATTTCGTTCCAACAATTCGGTAATGACCATATATTGACCTCCATGGCAGCTTTGGCTGCCTTATTGACTGAATAAAAAACCCTCCGCACAAACGTGCAGAGGGCGAAAGACCGCGGTACCACCTCAGTTTTGCTGCAAATGCAGCCTCAACGGGATACAAGCATATCCCCTGCGCTGTAACGGGCGCAACCCGTCATTGCCTACTTTGCAGTACGTGTTCGGCAAGCCGCTCGGAAAGGTATTCGGCGAAAGCTTCCCCGCTGCCTCGCACCGACCGGCAGCTCTCTTGCAGGAACATCCAACGCTTACTTGGTTTCTTCAACGCATTTTGGTGTTTTGAGTAATGTACCAAGTTTTTTGGCAGATGTCAAGAGCCGAAATGAAACAATATATAATTTTATATATTTTCCTCACTTTTCATTTCGAATGTGCATTCGCAGTTTTTGGAAAAGTTCTTCCCTGTTTTCTGTTGTGATGGTAAAAAGATCCGCCTTGGGATGGCTGCGCACTTCGTTAAGAAAGGCGATATCCTGCCTTGCTTTTACCGCTGCGATCACAGGGATATCCCCTTCAAGGGCAAAAAACACCGCCCGTTTGAATTGCTCCGCTTCCGTTTCCATGAATCCAAGCTCATCCATGACGATCACGCCGCCCTGCTGCGCCTCTTCGATATACTGTGCCCCGAGGGTATTGAACACAGTTTTGTTTACAGCGTGCGTTCTTCCGTTGCAGATGCCGATTCGGTTTTCTTCTTCGCAGCGGTACTCCTCTTGCACACAGGCCGCCTTTTGAATGTAAATAGGATGGAAGCCCGTTTCATCCGCTGCCTGCCGCACCGTGCGAAAGCCGTATACGGGGCAGCCCCATTCCTGCTGCAGCCGGCGGATCAGTGTGCTTTTTCCTGCACCCCGCTCCCCGGTGATCAAAATATGCCGTTTCAAAGGTGCTTCCCCCCTGTTCTTTTGGCGCGCTCAAGGATCAGCTCCGCTGCGATGCTCACGGCGATCTCCGCCGGCGTTTCCGCACCGATGGGAAGACCGATGGGCGAATGGATGCGGCGAAGGTCGGCTTCCGAAAAGCCCTCCTGCAGCAGCTTTTCGTTGGTGACAGCCACCTTCCTCCTGCTGCCGATGACGCCGATATAGCAGGCATTCGTGCGGAGCATCTGCCGCAGCACGGTATAGTCATCCTGATGTCCACGGGTCATGATGACGGCATAGTCCCCTTCCGTAACGCCGATGTGGGCAAGCGCATCTTTGTAAGCGGCACAGATGATCTCCTTTGCATGGGGAAAGAGCGCTCTTTGCGCAAAATCCGCCCTGTCCTCATACACAGCAACGGAAAAGCCCGTGCGGTGCAGCACCGCCGCCAGCTGCTGCGATACGTGACCGCCGCCAAAGATAAGCACACGTTCGCCCCTTGAAAGGGGCTCTGCATAATATGCCCCATCCCGTTTCGGGCGGCTGCCGAAAAGGTGCATGATGTGCGCTGCATCCGGCCCTGTGCCAAAGAGAAGTGCATCCCTGCCGTAAATGCCGACGGGGGCAGCTTCGCCCTCCACCTTTGTCACGAGCCATGTTTCATCCTGCTCCTCCACAAGGGAAGAAGCCTTCCCGAACAGAGCTGCATGTTCATTTCCTGCGCCAATAAAGCCGATATGCACCAGCACATTGCCGCCGCACACCATGCCGATATCCGCCGCCTCGTTGGGGGCAAGGTGAAAGGCTTCCACGGCGGAACGCTCTTTTATGAGGGCATCCTTTGCAAGGCGGATGCAGGCATATTCAAGGGCACCGCCGCCCACCGTACCAAGCGTGCTTCCGTCCCGAAAGACGGCCATTTTGGCGCCGCTTCCACGGGGTGCGGAGCCGTGGTCTTCGATGATGCTGCAAAGGGCTGCATCCTTTCCCTCCGAAAGGGCAGCTGCAAGCATCGCATAAAGCTGTTTCAAAGGCGCACCTCCTTTACGGCTGTAGTTTGCCGAGCGAATTGGCTGTCATAGCATCAAACTGTTCCCGGCTGAGCGTGCTGTGATAGAAAAGGCGGAAAAACTCCGAAGCGGCATCATAGAAATCGCCCCCGTATTCCGCAGGATACAGCAGCGCCGCCAGCCATTGCATGCCAAGATACCGCTGCACGGAGGGCGGAAAGCTGAGCCAGTTGTGGGGGCCGACGGGCACTTCATAATACGTTCCCTGCCTGATGGCGGTCATCTGCTGCCAAAGGGGATCCTGCCCCACATCCGCAAACACGCTGTCCTGCCCGAACACGATCACTTCAGGGTCCCAGAGAAGCAGCTGTTCCATATCTGCCTCGTTGCCGGTACCGCGGCTTGAGGGGGCATCCACCACCGCCCTGTTGTCGGAAAGAAGGTCGATGACCTCCGAATGGTAGCTGTTCGCTGCGATCACATTGAGCCCTGCATCCCCAAGGCAGTAAAGAAGGCTTTTCTTTTCCACACGCTGTGCAAGGGCTTTTGTTTCCGCATACACACGCTCGCAGTAAGAGGCAAGCTCTTCCGCTTCCGCTTCCATGCCGAGCAGCTTGCCCAGCATGCGGTAGCCTTCCCCTGCGGTTTCCACGGTGACGCCAACGTGCACGAAGGGAATACCCGTCTGCCCGCTGAGGGCATCAAGCTCCTCCCCCATGCCATCCTTCGTTTCGCCCACATCAATGACGATATCCGCTCCGCTTGCAAGCAGCGCTTCCGGGTCAAGGTCGCCCTTGCCGCCGTAAAGCTGTCCAAGTTCCGGCAGGTCATGATATTTTGCATCAAGATACGCAAGCTCCGTTTCATTCCATGCGGAGGAAATGCCGACAAGAAGATCCGGGCAAAGGGCAAACACATATATCTGCGCCAAGGGGCCGGATACCGCCACTTTTTCGATCTTCTTCGGCACGTTCACATCCCTGCCGGTGGAATCCGTAAAGATCCCGGTATTCTTTTCGCTTTTTTCGCCTGCACTGCAGCCGAAAAGGGAAAAGCAAAGCGCTGCCGCAAGGACAAGTGCGGCGATCCGTTTGCTGATTCGCATACTGCCCATCCTTCCTTTTAAAAGATATCGGTTTTGTTTTATGAAGAAAAGGAATCCGGAATATCCTTTACATCAAGCACGATCATGCCAAGGGGCCTTTGGGAAGGCAGATAATACGGGAAGCGTCCGGAACCGGTTTTTATCAGCCGGTTCAGCACCTCCTGCCTCGTATAATGCAGACCGTTCTTTTCATACATGCGGAAGAAATGCTCCGCATCCTGCAGCGTGGAAAAAGGCTGCCCCATATCCACGGTAAATGTTTCCGCCTCAAAGGGGATGCCAAGGCATTCCAGCTGTGCTGCCGTCTCCCGAAAGGAAAGGCGGGTATGGGGGCTTTCCACCACGCTGAAGCGGCGCCCTTCGTGTGCCCGTTTGATGAGGATCGCCTTTTTGCGGCATTGCTGTTTTACGGCACGAAGGGTCTCCTCCACCTTTCCGAAAAAGCAGAATACCATGGCATCATAGGGCGTTTCCGGCTGCATGGCAAAAAGGTCACCCTGCACGGGGATCACATTTTCGCAGCCGTTATGCATGGCAAGGTAACAAAGCACATCATAGGCTTCCCGGTCCCGTTCCACCGCCGTGACACGGGCGCAGTGCTGTGACAGGGCAAAGCTCAAAAAGCCAAGACCTGCCCCTGCATCGCACACATGATCCTCCCTGCCGATATGGGGCAGGATACGGTCTGCGATCTGCCTGTCGAACCCCACTTCCTCCCCGGCATCGATGCGGTAGCGGATGGTCTCCCTGTTCCATTCAAACACGCTCTTCACCGCCTTTCTCTTTGGGTGCGATAAACAGCCCCGTTTCCGTCTCGATCAGCGATGCTTTGACGCCGTAAAGCGTTTCAAGCAGCATGGGGGTGATCACTTCCCCCGGTGCGCCGCAGGCACACACTTCGCCGCCGTTCAGCGCAAGCACCCTGTCCGCATAAAACAGCGCATGCTGCGGATTGTGGGTGGAGATCATGATGCTGTAGCCGCTGTCCGCAAGGGTGCGCACACGCTGCAGCACCCGTGCCTGATTGCCGTAATCAAGGCTTGAAGTAGGTTCATCCATCAAAAGGATCTCTGCCCGCTGTGCCAGCGCACGGGCAATGAGCACCAGCTGCTGCTCGCCCCCCGAAAGCTTCGACACCGTTTTCTCCTTCAGGTGTGCGATGCCCACCGCCTCCATGGCTTCCTGCGCCCACATGTGCTGGGTCTTTCCCGGGCTTGAAAAGGGGGAAAGGGCATGTGCCGTTCCCATCAGCACGGTCTCTTCCACCGAATAGGGAAAGGCGTGAGCGTGCACCTGCGGAATGTAGGCAATGCGTGATGCAAGAGCACGGGGCGAGAGCTTCGCCGCATCCTGCCCATCCACCGTGACGGTCCCGCTGTACTTTCTTTCCATGCCGAGCATACAGCGAAACAGCGTGCTTTTGCCTGCCCCGTTGGGGCCAAGCACCGCCAGCAGTTCGCCCTTTTCAAGGCAAAAGCTCACATCCCTGAGCACGGGCACACTGCCGTATGCAAAATGCAGTTTTGATACCGCAATGCTCACAGCGTTTTCTCCTTTCTGAAAAGAAGATAGATAAAGAAGGGGGCGCCCACAAAGGCGGTCAGAATGCCGATGGGGATCTCCACCGCAAGAAGATTGCGTGAAATGTTGTCCGTAATCAGCAGAAATACTGCCCCGAGCAGCATGGATGCCGGCAGAAGCTGCCTGTAGTTGCTGCCCACAAGTTTTCTTGCAAAGTGCGGGATCACAAGCCCCACCCAGCCGATCATGCCGGCAAGGGAAATGCTTGCGGCGGTAATAAGCGTTGCGCTGCCGATCACCGCCAGGCGGAGAAGGTTCGTATTGATGCCGAGGGAACGGGCTTCCTCCTCCCCGAAGGTGAGGATGTTGATGCGCCAGCGAAGAAGCAGCAGTATCAGCGCACCGATGCACATGGGCACGGCGGCGGAGGCGATATCCTGCAGCCGCATGCCGGAAAGGCTGCCCATCAGCCAATAGGTGATGGCAGGCAGCTGGTTGTTGGGGTCGGCAACGAGTTTAATATAGGAAGTGCCTGCGGAAAACAGGGAGCTGAGCATGATGCCCCCGAGAATGAGGTTCATCACCCGGCTGCCCGGCGCACGCAGGGAGATCAGGTACACAAGTAACACCGTCAAAAGGCTCATCCCAAACGCAAGCGCCGTGATGCCCCTTGAAGAAAATGCCAGCAGGATGGCGAGCGCCGCACCGAAGGATGCGCCGGAGGAAGCGCCCAGCACATCGGGAGATGCCATGGGATTCTGAAACACACCCTGATAGGCAGCCCCTGCCGCACTCAGGCAGGCGCCTACCATGGCGGCTGCAAGGATCCTCGGCAGGCGGATATTGATGACCACTGCCTCCGCCTGTTCCGTCCACGGCCTCGTTTCGGGCAGGAACGCCGCCCCTTCTCCAAAGATGGCAATGAGCGCTTTTTCCGCAGGTTCCGCTGTGCGCAGCGCAAGGATGCCTGCCACTTCGCCTGCGGAAGCGCCATAGCGCCCGAAAAGAAAGGATGATGCAAGCACGGCAAAAAGCAGCAGCGAAAGCAGCAGAAGCGTGCGCTTTGTATGATGTTGTAATGCCGATTTTTCTTTCATGATGTGTACCGTTGTTTTTTCAAAAGGATAACGTTATAATGCAATTATAGCAAATCGCATTTTTGATGTAAAGCGTTATCCATAGAAAAGAATAACGACATATGTACATGGAGGTGTCTTCCGTGTCTTTTTCCTTACCATTTCACCTGCCAAAGGTTGTCTCACTCATCGGCGGCGGCGGCAAAACAACGCTGTTATACCTTTTGGGGCGTTCCCTTGCGCAAAGCGGCGCTGCTGTGCTGTTGACCACTACCACCCACCTCGGCTTTCCGCCGCCCGATGGCGTTCCCTTCTTTTCGCCTGCATCGCAGGAAGAGCTTTGCGAAGCTGCAGAAAAGGGAAAAGCCATCCTTGCCGCCTTCCCTGCCCTTCGGGGCAAGGTGCAGGGCATTCCCAACGAATGGTTCCGCCCTGCCATGGCGGCATATGACTATATTCTGATCGAAGCGGACGGTTCACGGAACCTGCCCCTCAAGTGGCACCACAGCCACGAGCCCTGCATTCCGCCCGAAACAGAGCTGCTCATTCAGCTTTCGGGGCTTTCCGCCCTCGGCAAACGGGCTGAGGATGTGCTGCACAGGCAGCCTTCCTCCTTCCTTGCAAAAGACCGCATCATCACCGCAGAGGATATTGCGGCGCTGCAGATGCGTGCCTATGCCCACACCGGTTTTCCGGGAAGGAAGATCAGCCTTCTCAACCAGGCGGACACGGCGGCGCTTGAGGCGAAAGGCAGGCACATCGCCGCACTTTTGGCAGAAGAAAAAACAGATGCTTACACCTGTGCGCTCCAAAGGCACGGTCTTCAATTTAACGGAAAGGATGTGTTCCCATGCTGATCCTGATTCGGGGCGCAGGCGATCTTGCAACGGGCGTTGCGCTGCGCCTGCACCGCTGCGGCTTTTCCATTATCATGACAGAGCTTCCTGCCCCCACCGCCGTGCGCCGCACGGTCGCTTTTTCAGAGGCCATGTACACGGGCTGCACCACCGTGGAGGATGTAACGGTATGCCGTGCGGAGGACGACCTTGCCGTGCGTGCCGCGCTTCAAAAGGGCGTTCCTGCGCTGATCGCCGATCCCGACGGCACTGCCATTTGCCGGTTCCGCCCGGATGTGGTGGTGGATGCCCGCATTGCCAAGCGCAATATCGATACCCGCATCGACGATGCGCCCCTTGTGATCGCCCTCGGCCCGGGCTTCACCGCAGGCGTCGACTGCCATGCGGTGGTGGAGACCATGCGCGGGCATACCCTCGGCCGCTGCATTTATGAAGGCAGCGCCCTGCCCAACACCGGCATCCCCGGCAACGTGGGCGGCTTCACGAAGGAACGGGTGCTGTATACCCCTGCAGAGGGCATCTTCCATCCCCACCGAAAGATCGGCGACACCGTTGCCGCCGGCGACACGGTGGCAGATGTGGACGGTGTGCCCCTCCCTGCAACCATTGGCGGCTGCCTGCGGGGTCTGCTGCCGGAAGGGATATCCGTACCCAAGGGCATGAAAGCCGGCGATATCGATGCACGCTGCGATGTTTCCCACTGCTTCACCGTTTCCGACAAGGCGCTTTCCATCGGCGGCGGCGTGCTTGAGGCCATCCTGCACCGCCGGGCCTTCGGGAATCCTTGAAAAATCGCTGAAACTGTGGTATAATCAAAGCAAATCAAAAGAAAGGAAGGTGGATAGTACATGAAGATGACGCACATTGCACACAGCCGGAAGCACTGTCCGCCTGCAGCCTGATTTGCTCAGGTATTTTGGTGAACCACGCTTCCGGCACACACCGGAAGCGTTTTTTGTATATGCATGTTTTGAAAGGAGAAAAAAATGAAACAGCAGTTTATCCCGAGAGAGAAGCTCAGCAAGAAAGCCCGTAAGGAGCTGGACCGTGAACAGCGGCAGACCTGGGGCATCAACCCCGTAAGCCGCAAGAGTGAAAACAAAAAGCACTACAACAGAAAAAGATCCCGCTTCACGCCGGATGACGGCGAAAGCGGGATCTTTTCTTTTGCTGCATAAAAGGAAACGGTGCGATCGGTCAGCCTATCGCCGCTTTCCGCTGCGCTTTTCGGTTTTCCCCTTTGTGTTCTGCGCCTTTTTGGCACCCTGCTGTGTGCGCTTTGCGCCCTCCGGCTTTTTCGCCTGCGGCGGCGGCACCGTCTTGGGCGGCACCAGCGCATTCTTGCCAAAGCCCACAAGGTCTTCCCTGCCGGCCTTCAGCAGCGCAGCCCTTGCAAGGTCACGGTACTGGGGCAGGAAATACTGCATCAGCGCACGCTGCATGGCCTTTTCGCCGGGGCTTTTTGGCACATACACCTTTTCGCCGGTGCGTGGGTCAAAGCCCACATGGTACATGCAGGTGGAAAGCGTACCGGGGGTAGGATAGAAGTCCTGCACCTGCTCGGGTCTGTGCCCCGTGCGCTTCAGGTATTCCGCCAGTTCAATGGCGGCTTCAAGGTCGCTGCCCGGGTGGGAGGACATCAGATAAGGCACGATGTACTGCTCCTTACCCATGTTGCGGTTGAGCTGCATATACTTCGCCACAAACCGCTCGTAAAGGGCGTTGGAAGGCTTGCCCATCAGCCGCAGTACCCTGTCGCTGACATGCTCCGGCGCCACCTTCAGCTGTCCGGACACATGGTTTTTGATGAGCGCACGCAGGAATGCATCGCTCTTATCGTACATCACATAATCGTAGCGAATGCCGGAGCGGACGAACACTTTCTTCACACCGGGCACGGCGGAAAGCTTTTCAAGCAGCGCAATATAATCCCGGTGGTCTACCTCAAGGTTCTTGCAATGCTCAAAGCCGAGGCACTGCCTGTCCGCACAGACGCCGCTTTTGAGCTGCTTTTTACAGGCAGGCTGCCTGAAATTCGCCGTGGGGCCGCCCACATCGTGGATATTGCCCTTGAAATCCGGCTGTTCCGTGAGCAGCTTTGCCTCCCTGATAAGCGAAGCATGGCTTCTGGCGCTGATGACCCTGCCCTGATGGAAGGTGAGGGCGCAGAAGGAGCATGCGCCGAAACAGCCGCGGCAGGATGTCAAAGAGAACTTGATCTCAAACAGCGCCGGGATCTCTTTTTGATAGGAAGGATGGGGCTGCCTTGTATAGGGAAGCTCATATACCGCATCAAGCTCCTCCGTGGTCAGAGGCGCTGCCGGCGGATTCACCACAAGGAAGCTGTCCCCGTGGGGCTGCACGAGCCGCTTGCCCCGAATGGAATCCTGCTCCCTGTACTGTGCCATAAAGGCGGAGGCGTAGGCTTTTTTATCCTTCGCCACGGTCTCGTAGCTTTCAATAAGCTTGTATTCGTAGACCCGTTCAAGGGAGTGGGTCATGTAGGCGGTGCCGGGAATGTAGGTGATATCGGAAGCCGCAAGACCGCCTGCAAGTGCATCCGCCACCTCCACGATCTGCTTTTCGCCCATGCCGTAAAGGAGCAGATCCGCTCCGGCATCGGAAAGGATGCTGCGGCGCACCTTATCATCCCAATAATCGTAATGGGCAAAGCGGCGAAGGCTCGCTTCGATACCGCCGATGATGACAGGCACGCCCCTGTACGCTTCCCTGGCCCGGTTTGCATAGACGATCGTCGCCCTGTCGGGGCGCTTTCCTGCTTCGCCGCCCGGTGTATACGCATCGCTTGAGCGGCGTTTTTTTGCGGCGGTATAGTGGTTCACCATGGAATCGATATTGCCGGCGCTGATGAGGAATGCAAGGCGTGGCTTGCCGAGGCGTTTGAAATCTTCCGCACTGTGCCAATCCGGCTGGGAAATGATGCCCACCGTGTAGCCGTGGCTTTCAAGTACCCGGCTGATGATGGCAGGGCCAAAGCTCGGGTGATCCACATACGCATCCCCTATGATATACACAAAATCAAGCTGTTCAATGTCCCTTTCACGCAGTTCCGCTGCGCTCATGGGCACGAAGCGTGATGTGTCGATGTGCTTTTCCCTTGCTTTGTATGCCATAAATCTTCTTCCCGATTCTTATTTGTGCTGCGGTACCACCGCAAAGAAGCAAAGATCCTCTTCCCCGTCGTTGATGAAGCTGTGCCTGTGACCTTTTTCGCAGTAATGGCAAAGACCGGGTACAAGCCGCTCTTCCCCATCATCGTAAAGCATTTTGCCGCTGCCTTCAAGCACGTAGATGATCTCACTGGAGGTCTCATGGGTATGCATGCCGATGGAGGCGCCGGGAATGAGCCGGCCGAAAAGGATGCGGTTGTTTTTATCGGTGATCATTTTGGCACGGAATTCCTTCTCGCCGCCGTTGAAGTTTTTAAGGACGGTAACATCCGTTTGGTTGAAATCGATGAGCATGGTATTGTTTCCTTTCTGAAACGGTCATGAAAGTTTCGTTTTTCGCTCCGCACGGCGGTCAAAAAGCGCATTGAGGGAAAGGCCCAGCACCGCAAAGGCGCCGCCGATCCACTCCTGGAAAGAGCCGCCGCTGCCTGCAAGCATATCGAGCACGAGCCCTGTAAAGATCTGCCCGATGAACAGGATGAGCGTGAGCCTGAAAGCGGACATCCGGGGCGAAATATAGTTCTGTGCACTGACGGTCACAACGCCCATCAGGCCGCCGGTAAACGCCCACAGAGGAAGCCCCTGCCAGTTCGGCACAGGCGAAGCCCCAAGGGGAACGGAAACGAGCAGCACAACGGCAGAGACCAAAAGCCCCACAGAATAATTATACCACGTGCTGACAAAAAGCGTTGTTCTTTTTGCAAGCAGCGCATTGAATATCCTCGAAAACACGATGGCAACGCCTGTCAGCAAAGATAACAGAACCGCCAATACATCCGCCTTTGCGCCGTAAAGCATGGCAGCGATACCGAGGGATGTGCACACAAGGCCGATGAGCTTTGCCTTGTCAAAGCGCTTCACCGGCATGTGAAGAAGGCCGAACTGATCCACAAGAAGGCTTGTGACGGTTTGCCCGAAAAGGCTCAGCGCCACCATGGCGCTGACGCTGATGCCCCTTGCAAAGGCAAGGTTGTTGGTGACAACGGTGATGACGCCGATGGCGCCGCCAAGAAACACCGCAGGATGGATGCCTTTTACCGCAAACAGCTTTTCCTTACGGGAAAGCGCAATGGCAGTTGTGGGGATGATGCCCACGATGTGGATGAGCACCGTGGAAAGATACGGCCCGATGGCATTGGAAAGGGTGCCGTTCACCGGTGCCATGGCGGTAAAGAGCACCGATGAAAGGAAGGACAGAATGTATTTCAGCATATGATCCAAGCGAAGGGGAGCCTTCCGCCCAAAGTGACGGAAGGCTTCCCGATCAGTTTATGTTCAGTTCTGAAGCTGGGCAAGGCGGGCTTCCTGCTTGGCAAGAAGTGCCTTTGCGTTTTCAAGCTTCTGCCGCTCCTCGGCAATGACACGCTCCGGCGCCTTTGCCACGAAGCCGGCGTTGTTGAGCTTGCCTTCCGCACGGGCGATGTCGCCCTTGGTCTTGGCGATCTCCTTGTTCATGCGCTCGATCTCTTTTTCAAGATCCACAAGGTCGGTAAGCGGAATGAAGGCTTCCGCCAGCTGTGCCACGACGGAAACGGCGTTTTCCGGGATGCCGGTCTTATCAAGCTGCACCAGCACCTCGTTGGCACCGCCAAGCTTCATGACATAGGGAGAGGCTTCCTTCATGGCGGCGGCATCGTTCTCGTGGGTCACGAGGGTGATGGAAACACGCTTTGCCGGAGGCACATTCATCTCCGCACGCACGTTGCGGATCGCACGGATGAGCTCCATCACGCACTCCATGGTGGCGGCTTCCTGCGGGAACTCGAAGGTTTCCTCATACTTGGGCCACGCCGCACGCATGATGGTCTCCTCTGCGCCGGGCAGGTTCAGGTAAAGCTCTTCCGTGATGAAGGGCATGAAGGGATGCAGCAGCTTCATGGCATCGCCGAGCACCTTCACAAGGATGGCACGCACGTTGGCTTTGGCAGCGGCGTCATCCGCATAAAGGCGGGGCTTCGCCATTTCGATGTACCAATCGCAGAACTCGGTCCAGATGAAATCGTAGATCTTCTGGGCGGCAAGGTTCAGGTCGTAGGAATCGAGGTTGCCGGTGACTTCCCTGGTGACGGTGTTCAGACGGTGGAGGATCCACTTGTCCGCCATATCAAGGGCGGCCATATCGATCTCACCCACTTCGCCGTCAAGGTTCATCATCACGAAACGGGCTGCGTTGTAGACCTTGTTGCAGAAGTTGCGGGCAGCTTCCACCTTTTTGGTGTAGAAGCGCATATCGTTGCCGGCGCTGTTGCCCGTCACAAGGCTGAAGCGCAGAGAGTCGGCGCCGTATTCCTCGATGACCTCGAGGGGATCGATGCCGTTGCCGAGGGACTTGGACATCTTCCTGCCAAGCTCATCTCGCACGATGCCGTGGATGTATACGGTATCAAAGGGCACCTTGCCGGTATACTCCAGAGCGGAGAAGATCATGCGGCTTACCCAGAAGCCGATGATGTCGTAGCCGGTAACAAGGGTGTTGGTGGGATAGAAGTACTTGAGGTCCTCCGCATTTTCGTCGGGCCAGCCGAGGGTGCTGAAGGGCCAAAGGGCGGAAGAGAACCAGGTATCGAGGGTATCGGGATCCTGCGCAAGGTTCTTGCTGCCGCACTTGGGGCAGGCAGAGGGCGCTTCCTTGGCAACGACGGTCTCGCCGCAATCCGCACAGTACCACGCCGGGATCTGGTGACCCCACCAAAGCTGGCGGCTGATGCACCAGTCACGGGTGTTCTTCATCCAGTTCATGTAGGTCTTGGTGAAGCGCTCCGGCACGAACTTGATCTCGCCCTTTTCCACGCACTCGATGGCAGGACCTGCAAGGGGCTCCATCTTCACGAACCACTGCTTGGAGATCATGGGCTCGATGGTGGTATGACAGCGGTAGCAGGTGCCGACCTCGTGCTTGAGGGGTTCCACCTTCTTGAGGTAACCGCCTGCTTCAAGGTCTGCCACGATAGCTTTCCTTGCTTCCTTGGCGCTCATGCCGGCATACTTGCCGCAATCGAGCACTTCGGGCTCGCCCACGGTGGCACGGCCGCTGCGGAACAGCTCATCCGCCGCTTCCTTATCGGCAGCGCCGGTCATGAAGCCGTCATAAGTGAACACACGCACAAGGGGCAGATCGTGACGCTGACCGACCTCGAAGTCGTTGGGGTCGTGGGCAGGGGTGATCTTCACAACGCCGGTGCCCTTTTCCATATCCGCATGGGGGTCACAGACGATGGGGATCTCCTTATTGATGAGCGGGATCACCGCATGGCAGCCGTGGAGGTGCGCATAGCGGGGGTCTTCCGCATTGATGGCAACGGCGGTATCGCCCAGCATGGTCTCGGGGCGAGTGGTGGCAAGCTGCAGCATCTCGCCGGTCTCCTTCACAGGGTAAAGGATGTGCCAGAAGTTGCCGTCCTGCTCTTCGTGCTCCACTTCCGCATCGGAGATGGAGGTGTTGCAGTAGGGACACCAGTTTACAAGGCGGTTGCCGCGGTAGATCTTGCCTTCGTTATAAAGGCGCACGAACACTTCCTTGACGGCATCGGAGCAGCCTTCATCCAGGGTGAAGCGTTCACGCTCCCAGTCGCAGCTGGAGCCAAGCTTGCGCAGCTGGCGCACGATGCGGCTGCCGTAGGTGTTCTTCCAATCCCACGCACGCGCAAGGAAGCCGTCACGGCCGAGCATTTCCTTGGTAAGACCGTCCTTTGCCATGGCTTCCACCACCTTCGCTTCCGTGGCGATGGAGGCATGGTCGGTGCCGGGGAGCCACAGGGCTTCAAAGCCCGCCATGCGCTTATAGCGGATGAGGGCATCCTGCAGCGTTTCATCAAGGGCATGACCCATATGGAGCTGACCGGTGATGTTCGGCGGGGGGATCACGATGGTATACGGCGTTTTGCCGGAATTGGCGGTTGCATGGAAATAGCCTTTGCTTTCCCAGTTTTCATAGTGCTTCGTTTCCACTGTGCTGTGGTCGTAAGCCTTGGGCATTTCCCTTGTCATGGGTGTTTCCTCCTTGTTCGATTCTATCGTTTCATTAAAATTGGTTCACGGGAATAAAAAAGAGCACATCATCCTCAAAGGACGAAATGCTCGCGGTACCACCTTTGTTGAGAAAAGCGGATGCTTTTCCCCACCTCAAGCGCCTTAACGCAGCGCATACGTTTCCGCTTACCACCCCGAAAAGGGCTTCTGCGAAAATGCTCCGAAGCGACCTTCCGCAGCCTTCCGCCAGGCGCCCTTGCAGCCGATGGGGCACCCTCTCTGTTGCGGAGGAGATGCGTACTCCTCTTCTTCAACGCAGATTTCCAGTTATAGTTTAGTTTACGTGGTTTTTGCGGCTTTGTCAAGAGGGGGCATATCCCGTTCCTTCCTCCGGACGCTCCCCCGAACCCTCTTGACGGTCATTTGACCGTATGTTATACTATAGACAAAGAAACGAAGGAGGTCCGCATGATCGCTTTCCTTCCGGGTTCCACCGTGGAGGCGGAACTTTCCCGAAAAAATGCGGCGGAAAACCTGCTGGCACCCATGTTCATACCGGGCGGTCTGGTGCTTTCGCAGGTGTCCGAGATCACAGGCCTTGCACCCCACACCGTGCAGAACTGGGTGAAACGGGGCTTTGTCTCGCCGCCGAAAAACAAGCGCTATTCCCGTGAACAGCTTTCAAGGCTGCTCATCATCAATGCGCTGAAGGATTCTTTGCAGATCGAACACATCATTGCCTTGTGCGCCCACGCCGGTGCGCACCTTGGCACGGCAGGCGTCAGCGATGCGGAGCTTTACTGCCGCTTTGTAGATGTGCTCGGCGCCCTTGGCACGGGAGTTCCTGCGCAGGGGGCGATGCGCACAGCCATAGAACAGGCGCTCGGCGATTTCAAAGAGCCCTATACCGGTGCGAAAGCCCGGCTGACCAACGTGCTTGAGATCATGCTGCTTGCCTACAGCGCATCACGTCTTCATCAAAACGCACAGCGCATGCTCAAAGCGCTGGATCTTTAATTGCAGGTTTATAAAGGGGGAAACATAATATGCTTGCATGGTGGGAATCACTCGATGCCCTTGCCCGTGGATTTGCGTTCGTGGCCATTCCGGCAACGGCGCTGCTCATCATTCAGACCGTACTGACGCTGCTTGGTCTTGGCCACGGTGCGGATGGAGATGTGGACGTAGATGTGGACGTGGATGCCGATGCGTCATTTGACCTTGACGGCGGCGACCTGCCGGATGTTCCCGATCTTGATGCGGATGCCGACCTGCCCGATGCCCACGGCGATACCGGCTTTGGCGACGGGCTGCAGCTCTTTTCTTTGCGGGGCATCATCGCCCTGTTTGCGGTGGGCGGCTGGGCAGGCATCGCCTTCCTTGAAAACGGAATGGCGCCCGTGCCTGCGGTAATCCTTGCGGTGCTTTCCGGCGCAGCGGCCATGCTGGCAACGGCGCTGATCCTCAAAAGCTTCTTAAAGCTGCAGTATAACGGCACCCTTGATATCAAAAACGCCGTGGGGCTTTCCGGTACCGTGTACCTTACCGTTCCGGCAAAAAGAGCATCCGCCGGTAAGGTAACGCTGCTGCTGCAGGAACAGCTGGCGGAATTTGAAGCGGTGACCGATGCGGAGGAACCCATCAGGACCGGGGCGGAAGTCACGGTGGTGGGCATTTCCGGAAAAACGGTGCTGATCGTGCAGCCCAAGTGCTGAGCGGTCGTTCACATAAACCCCATATATCGATTTTAAGGAGGTAATCAAACAAATGGGAGAGATCATTGCTGTTGTTGTCGTTGTGGTGCTGCTTTTTTCGCTGCTGCTGGTGCTGCTGACACGCTACAAGAAGTGCCCTTCGGATAAGATCATGGTCATTTACGGTCAGGTTGGCCGCAACAAGGATGGCACGAGCAAATCCTCCATCTGTATCCACGGCGGCGCCGCCTTCGTTTGGCCCCTTGTACAGGCTTACCAGTTCCTTGACCTGACCCCCATGTCCATTCAGGTGGACCTTGTGAACGCCCTGTCCCGTCAGAACATCCGCATCGATGTACCGTCCCGTTTCACGGTGGGTATCTCCACGGAGCTTGGCGTGATGCAGAATGCGGCAGAGCGCCTTCTTGGGCTGAACCTCACCTCCATTCAGGAGCTTGCGAAGGATATCATCTTCGGTCAGCTGCGCCTCATCGTTGCAACGATGGACATCGAGGAGATCAACACCGACCGTGACAAGTTCCTTGAGGCCGTTTCCCGCAACGTGGAGACCGAACTCAAGAAGATCGGTCTTCGCCTGATCAACGTGAACGTGACGGACATCAGCGATGAATCCGGCTACATCACCGCCCTCGGCCGTGAAGCCGCCGCAAAAGCCATCAACGATGCGAAGAAGTCCGTTGCGGAAAAGGAACGTGACGGTTCCATCGGCGAAGCCAACGCCAACATGGATCAGCGCATCAAGGTGGCGCAGGCCAACTCCACCGCCATTCAGGGCGAAAACGATGCCCGTATCGAAGTGACCCGTTCCAACGCCAAGCTGCGTGAGCAGGAGGCGGAAGCACAGCGTATTGCCATTGCAGCGGAAAAGGTGCAGGCAGCAAAGGCGCTTGAGGAATCCTACGCCGCCGAGCGTGCTGCGGAAGAAGCCCGTGCCGCCCGTGAAAAGGCCACCCTTGAAGCGGATATCATCGTGAAAACGGAAGTGGAAAAGCGCCGCATGGAACTGGAAGCGGAAGCCATTGCAGAGCAGATCCGCCGCAAGGCACGCGGTGAAGCGGACGCCATCTACATGCGTATGGAAGCGGAAGCCCGGGGTGCGCAGGAAATGCTCATCAAGCAGGCGGAAGGCTTCACGCAGGTGGTCGCCGCCGCAGCCGGCAGCCCCACGGACGCCCTGCGCCTGATGCTTGCAGACAAGATGGAAGAGCTGATGAAGATCCAGGTGGAAGCCATCAAGAACATCAAGATCGACAAGGTCACCGTTTGGGACGGCAACGGCAGCGGCGAAAAGACCGCCACCGCCAACTTCATCTCCGGCATTGCCAAGAGCGTGCCGCCCATGCAGGAGCTTTTCGATATGGCAGGCATGCAGCTGCCCAACTACCTTGGCACCCCCAAGGCGGAAGAGGAAGCACCCGAAGCATAAAACAAAAAGTTGCAAAAACAGGCAGCCTAATTCTTATAATTGTCTAACTTTTGGGGTTCCCTTCAAATAAAAAAGCACCCATTTGGGTGCTTTTTTATTTGGTGGGGATGGAGGGGCTCGAACCCCCGACCTCTTCGATGTGAGCGAAGCGCTCTAACCAGCTGGGCTACATCCCCGTAGCGACGAGAAGTATTATACTACACCCCGCCGGAATTTGCAATATGGAATTTTTTAATCCTTCGGATGGGCGTTGCGGTAATAGTGTGCCGCCTCAAGGGGATAGCCCTTTGCCGCAAACAGTTCCGTGACCGTCACAAGCTGGTAGCCCTCTGCGATCAGCTCCGGAACGATCACCTCCACCGCCGCAGCGGTAGCATCGTAAAGGTCATGCATAAGGATGATGCTGCCGTCCTGCACATCCTTGCGGATGGCTTTCAGGGTCTTATCCGTGTCACGGTGATCCCAGTCAAGGGTATCGATGGACCACATGATCATCGGGTATTCCATGTATTTCTTCACATGTTCATCCTTGATGCCGGCGCCGTAGGGGTTGCGCACAAGGGTGACCTTTTTGCCGGTGGCGTTCAAAACAAGTTCGTTGACGCTGTTGATCTGATACCGGATCTCATCGCCTGATATTTTGGTGAGGTTGGCATGATCGTAGGTATGGTTGCCGATCTCACAGCCAAGGTCGCTCGCTCTCTTTGTGATCTCCGGGAACTTTTCAAGCTGCGTTCCCACCACAAAGAACGTTGCCCTTCCCCCGTTCGCTTCAAGGCAATCGAGGATGCGCTCCGTCTTCCTGCTGGGGCCGTCGTCAAAGGTGAGCGCCACCATGGGCTTTGTGGGGTCAAGATCCGCCGGCAGTTCGGGGATGCCGCCGGGAAGGGCGGTCGTCGCAGGTGCAGGCGTGGGCGTGATCTCCGGCGTTGGGGTGGGCGTAAGCCGGGGTGTCGGCATGGGCGTAGGCGTGCATTCGATGTCGATGAGCGGCGCATCTGCCGTGTTTGCGGGCATGCAGCCGGGTAACAGCATCAAGCAGGCGGCGAGCACAGCTGCCGCAGCGGAACGGATTCGCAGCATATATAAAACCTCGCGGATGAAAAAACAAATAATGGAAGCGGTTCTGCCAAACGCACAAAACCGACAGATTTCTCTACTGATATTTATAATGCTATCCGTTTCCGTTCCGATAGTCAAGGGCGTTTTCGGCTGTTTACAAATAATTCTTCAGCCCTGTTTCAGAGATTCCGTTCGCCTTGCAATGCGCCGCCTTTTCCCCTATAATATGGTTGAGATATTGTGGGGATTTATGCGCAGGATGACCGCCATGACCTTCCCCGAAAAGGAGCATCCTTTGAAAACCAGCGATTTTTACTACGATCTTCCCGAGGAGCTGATCGCCCAGACCCCTGCAAAGGAACGCAGCGGCTCAAGGCTGCTTGTGTACAACCGGGAGAAAAAGCAGATCAGCGACAAGATCTTTTCCGATATCATCGGTCATCTTCACCCCGGTGATGTGCTCGTGCGCAACACCACCCGTGTCATCCCTGCCCGCATTTTCGGCACAAGGAAAGAGACCGGCGGCGCAATGGAATTCCTTCTTCTCAAGCGGCTCGATGAGCACCGCTGGGAGTGCCTTGTGCGCCCCGGCAGGCGTGCAAAGCCCGGGCTGACCTTTGAGATCAACGAGGAGCTTTCCGCCACCGTGCTCGAGCCTACCGATGCCGGCGGACGCATCATTCGCCTTGATTACGAAGGCGTGTTTGAGGAGGTTCTTGACCGGGCAGGCGAAATGCCCCTTCCCCCTTACATCACGGAACGGCTTGCGGAACGGGAGCGCTACCAGACGGTCTATGCAAAGCAATCGGGCAGCGCCGCCGCCCCCACGGCAGGGCTTCACTTTACGGAAGAACTGCTTGCCGCATTGAAGGAAAAGGGCGTGCTGGTGGCGGATGTGCTGCTGCATGTGGGGCTTGGTACCTTCCGCCCCGTCAGTGCGGAAAACCTTGAAGACCACCACATGCACTCGGAATACTACGAGGTGAGCGAGGAAAGCGCCGCCATCATCAACGGCGCAAAAAAGGCCGGCGGACGCATCATTGCCGTTGGCACCACATCAAGCCGCACCCTTGAAAGCGTCACGGATGAAAGCGGCACCGTTCACGCAAAAAGCGGCTGGACGGATATCTTCATTACCCCCGGTTACCGCTTCAAGGCGGTGGATGCGCTCATCACCAACTTCCACCTGCCCGAATCCACGCTTTTGATGCTTGTAAGCGCCCTTTCCACAAGGGAAGAGATGCTTGCCGTTTACGAACACGCCGTCAGGGAGCGCTACCGCTTCTTCTCCTTCGGCGATGCCATGCTGATCGAATAAAATGGAGCACACCATGAGCCAATACTTCAAATATGAATTGATCCACGAATGCAAGCAGTCCGGCGCAAGGCTCGGACGCCTTCACACGCCCCACGGCATCATTGAAACTCCCTGCTATATGCCCGTTGGCACACAGGCGACGGTAAAGGCCGTTCTTCCCCGCGATTTGGAAGAGATGGGCGCCATGATCTGCCTTGCCAACACCTACCACCTGTTCGAGCGCCCGGGTCACGAGCTGGTGCGTGAAGCAGGCGGTCTGCATGAATTCATGCGCTGGAACAAGCCCATCCTCACCGACAGCGGCGGATTTCAGGTCTTCAGCCTTGCTTCCTCCAACAAGATCCGGGAAGACGGTGTGGAGTTCCGCTCCCTGCTTGACGGACGCAAGCATTTCTTCACCCCCGAAAAGGTGATGGAGATCGAGCAGGCGCTCGGTGCGGACATCGCCATGGTATTCGACGAATGCGCCCCCTATCCCAGCGACGAACGCTATACCCGTGCCGCCATGCAGCGCACTCACCGCTGGGCACGCCGCTGCAAGGAAGCCCATACAAGGGAAGATCAGGCGCTCTTTGGCATCGTGCAGGGCGGCATGTACAAGGATCTTCGCATCGAAAGCGCCAAGGTGCTCAGCGACATGGATTTCATCGGCTACGGCATCGGCGGTCTTTCCGTGGGCGAACCGAAGCCCATCATGTACGATATGCTCGAGGCGCTCATGCCCTTCATGCCCAAGGATAAACCCCGCTACCTGATGGGCGTTGGCAGCCCCGACTGCCTTGTGGAAGGCGTCATCCGGGGCGTTGACATGTTCGACTGCGTGCTGCAGACCCGCATTGCACGCAACGGCCTTGCCCTGACGGGCCAGGGCAAAAAGATGCTGCGCAATGCCACCTTTGAACACGACTTCTCCCCCATTGAAGAGGGCTGTGATTGCTATGCCTGCAAAAACGGCTTTACCCGTGGCTACATCCGCCACCTTGTAAAGTGCAAGGAGATCCTTTCCGCACAGCTCATCACCATGCACAACCTGCGCTTCTCCCTGCGGCTGATGGAAAACGTCCGCAAGGCCATCGCAGAGGACAGGCTCCTTGACTTCCGCAAAGAATGCATTGAACAGGGGATGTTTGATTAAGCCTATGGAAACGCTGACACTTTACGGCCTTTCGGAAGCCTCCATGGAAGCGCTCGGTCATGCGCTGGGGCAGCGGCTTTTCCCCGGTGCGTTCCTTGCCTTCTTCGGCGACCTCGGCGCCGGCAAGACCACGCTGACCCGTGCCCTTGCCGCTTCCCTCGGTATTGACGGCATTGCAAGCCCCACCTTTACCATCGTCCGTGAGCACGAAGGCACGCTTCCCCTTTTCCATTTTGATGCGTACCGCCTCAGCGATGAGGATGAGCTTTTCGCCATCGGCTTTGACGATTATTTCACCCGCGGCGGCGTCATTGCCATGGAATGGTGTGAAAACGTGCCCGGTGCGCTGCCCAATGAGCGGCTTGAGCTGCACCTTAAGGGCAGCGGTGCAGAACATAGAACCCTTCGCCTTGAAGCAAAGGGCGCAGCCTATGAGACCATTCTTGATGCTTTGGAGGGCTTTTCCAAATGATCCTTCTTGCACTTTCCACCTCCGGCAAAGCGGCTTGTGCCGCACTGATAAAGGACGGCGTCCTGATCTCGCAGGCATTGCGTGATGAGGGGCGCACCCATTCGGAGACGGTCATGCCCCTTGCCGCTGCACTTTTGGCGGAGCAGGGCCTTTCTCCCATGGATGTGGATGTTTTTGCCGCAGATGTGGGACCCGGTTCCTTTACGGGCGTCCGCATCGGCGTATGTGCCGCCAACGCCATGGCAGCTGTGAAGGGCGTGCCCGTCATCGGCGTCAGTTCCCTTGCCGCCCTTGCTGAGCCCTTCATGGGTGAAGAACAGGCGGTCTGCGCCGTTCTTGACGCAAGAAACGGCAACGGCTATGCAGCCCTTTATGAAAACGGCAGCTGCACCGCAGCGCCTTCCGCCGTGGTTTTTGCGGAGTTTCTTCCCACCCTGCCCGAAAACACGCTGTTTGTGGGCGATGCCGCCATCATACAGCGAAAGCGGATCGAAGAAACGGTGCCCGGCGCACGCTTTGCCCCGGATGAAGCGCACCTTTTGACCGCCGCCCCCGTTGCAAGGGAAGCATGGCGGCTGCTTCAAAGGGGCGAGACCGCTTCGGAAGTGATGCCCCTTTACCTTCGCCCCACACATGCAGAACGGCTTTACAAGGAAAAGAAATGATGGAAACGGAAATGAAGATCCTGTTTCGTCCCATGCAGCGGGGCGACCTTGACCGCATTGCAGAGCTTGAGCGCATCTGCTTTCGCACCCCATGGTCAAAGGCAGCCCTTGCAGGGGAACTGAAAAACGACATTGCCCACTACCTTGTGGGGGAGTGTGACGGCCGTGTGATCGCCTATGCAGGCATGTGGGTGATGTTTGATGAAGCCCACATCACCAACGTGGCCGTTGACCCTGCCTTCCGCCGCCACGGCATCGGAAGAAGGCTGATGCTTGCCATGATGCGCACTGCAAAGCTGTTCGGCGCAAGCCTGATGACCCTTGAGGTACGGGAAACGAACCACGGTGCGCAGGCCCTTTACTTTGGCCTTGATTTTGAGAATGCAGGGCGCCGCAAGCGCTATTATACCGATACCGGCGAAGATGCCTTCATCCTTTGGAATCATGATATCGGCTTGACACTTCAAAAACACGATGGTAGCATAACACTGTAAAAAGCATACCCGCAGCGGAGCTGCTGCAAACAATAACCTTTAACCTGAAAGGAGTTTACACAATGAAAGAGATCATCAACGCAACCAATGCGCCTGCCGCACTCGGCCCCTACAGCCACGCCGTTGCCATGGAAGGCATCGTATTCACCTCCGGTCAGCTGGGTGTTGACCCTTCTACCGGCAAGCTCGCCGAGGGTGTTGCCGCTCAGGCTGAGCAGGCACTCACCAACCTTGAAAACGTGCTTGAAGCTGCCGGCTCCTGCATGGCATGCGTTGTAAAGACCACCGTTTTCGTACAGGACCTTGCGGATTTCGGCACCGTGAACGCCATCTACGGCAAGCGCTTCGGTCAGGATTTCCCTGCCCGTTCCTGCGTACAGGTCGCTGCGCTTCCCGCCGGCGGTCTTGTTGAGATCGAAGCCATCGCCCTTCGCTGCAAGAAATAAGTATTTTCCGTTCCCAATACACCGATAAAGGAGTACCATGCCAGTTCCAACCGACCCAGCATCCCTTTCGCATCATCGGTTCCATTTTCGTCCGTTGGTGCTTGCCGCTGCCGGTTTTGCATGCGGCGTATTCCTTGCATATCAAGTTTCAGGCATGCCTGCAGTTTTTGCGGCATGCCTGTTTCTTTTCTTCGGCGCTCTGTTTTTCCTCTCCCGCAATGCCGTTTATGCGATCCT
Organism: Clostridia bacterium; assembly: GCA_017435905.1. GTDB lineage: Bacteria > Bacillota > Clostridia > Christensenellales > CAG-138 > UBA1685. Next base: position 62,417 of record JAFSEB010000032.1, read on the forward strand.
TTTTCTCTCCCTTGCGGCAGGCATGCTGCGCATGGCGGCTGCTTTGCCCACCCTGCCGCAGGAAGGGGAATATGAAATAACGGGCACCCTAGCTTCGGAAGTCGAAGCAAAGCAAGACCATGCGCTGGCGGTGCTTTACGGCGTGACCCTTGACGGGAAACCGCTTTCCGGCAGGGTGCAGATCCGCCTTCCCAAAGATGCGGCAAAGAAGCTGCAAACGGGCGATACCGTTTGTGTTTTCGCATCGCTCCGCATCCCCGAAAAGACGCCGGGCAGCAGCTTTGACCCACGTGCCTATTACCTTTCCGAGGGCATCACGGCCCTTGCTTATACAAAAGCAATACCGAAGGCGCTTTCCCACCGCATCGGTCCCAACTACCGCCTTGCCGCTTTCCGCATGCAGATGCACAACGCCCTTTCCCTTGCCTACGGCGAGGAAGCGCCCCTTGCCGCCGCCCTTTTGATGAACGATAAGTCTTTCCTGTCGGATGATGTGCAGGATGCCTTCCGCAGTGCAGGCGTTGCCCACATCCTTGCGTTGTCGGGGCTTCATGTGTCCGTGTTCGTATCCATGCTTGCGGCGGTGCTTCCAAAGCGGCTGCCGCTTCTCAGATTCCTTTTGGCCGCACTTTTCCTTTCCGCATACTGCCTGATCGCAAATTTTCCGCCCTCGCTGATCCGTGCTTCTGTCATGGCGCTGCTGACACTTGCGGCACCCCTTGCCGACAGGCGGTACGATAGCCCCTCCGCCCTTGCGGCGGCGCTGCTGCTGATCCTGCTGTTTTCCCCTGCAAGCCTGTTTTCCGTGGGGCTGCAGCTTTCCTTTGCCGCCACAGGCGCCATATTGCTGCTGCAGCGTCCGCTTGCATCGCTGTTTCGCCGCTTGCCAAAGGCGCTTTCGGGCAGCCTTTCCGTCACCCTTGCAGGCACCTTTGGCACGCTGCCGCCGACGGTACTGTACTTCGGGCAGCTGCCCCTTTATACCGTCTTTGCGAACATGATCATCGTGCCGCTGATGGGTATTCTGCTGCCCCTTGTTCTCTTTGGCACGGCGGCGGTCGCCCTTTCGCCGGATGCGCTGTGGTGTGCTATGCTCCCCAAACAGCTTTTGATCATCCTGCGGCTGCTGACGGAGGAATTTGCTTCGCTGCCCTTTGCGGTGCTGCGCCTCAGCGTACCGAAGGCGCTGCCGCTTCTGCCGCTTTACGGCGCCATGCTGATGCTTTCCCCCTATCATTTACGGCCGAAGCGTGAAAAGCTGCAAACGGCAGCGCTGTTCCTGCTGCTGTCAGCGGCAATGCTTTTCATTCTGCGCTGTATGGCATGATGCTTCCATCACATAAAAAAGACGGATCGCACGCTGTGATCCGTCTTTTCTTTTTTATTTGGTTGCAATGACGATGGGCTGATAAAAGCCCGTCTCCTCGGGAAATCTCCATTCTGCTTTGCCATAGCCCCTTGCAAGCAGCAGCTCTGTCAGTTCCTGCCTGCGCAAAGCCCTGTATTCGCAGTCAAATTTGTGCACCTGCAGCGCTTCCCCATCGTCGATGATGTACTGCGTCAGCCTGTAGCGGATATCCTCCCATGTCCAGGTCTGGAAGGATACACGCTGTCCGTTTGCGGTCTTATGGATATAGGGCGGCGAATAAGGCGGTTTGCTTGCAAGCAGCACATCATAATCCCGGATGCTGGCAACGAATATGCCGCCCGGTACGATTTGATCCGCAATGCTTTTGACCGCTGCGGAAAGGTCGCTTTCCGTCAGCATATGCGGCAGCGCATTGTCCATGCAGATCACGATATCGAACCGTTCTGAAAAAGCATCCTCCAAGGCACGGAAATCCGCATGGGCAAAACGAATACCGACGCCCTTCCTTTCCGCACGCACTTTCGCCTCTTCGAGTTCCCCGTCGCTGATATCGGAAGCGGCGACGGAATACCCAAGTGCTGCAAGACCGATGGCCTGTGTACCGATACCCGAAGCGCAATCAAGTACCGCTGCGGTTTTATCAAAGCCGTATTCCTTAAAAAGCCGGTCGAGGAGCAGCGCCTGTTCTGCCGTTGCGGCTTCCCAATCAAGAAACAGCTTATCGTACTGCGAAGCCATATCATCATAAAAACGCTGGATGATATTCATGTTGTATCCGTCCTTTTTCATCGTTTCTTTCCCTGCATCATCTTACCACAGGCGGTACCCTGATACAACAACAGGCACAGCAAGTAAATGCTGTGCCTGCTGCGGTTTTGTGTTTGTTATGCGCCCTGCTTTCTGCGGCGCCTTGCAAGTGCAAGGCACATTGCCGCAGCAAGGAACATCATGGCGATGGGCAGGAGAGCCTCTTCGCCGCCGGTGGTGGGCGTACCGGGCGTGCCGGTGCCGGTCTCCGGTTCGTAGTAGTTCTGATAGTGGACATCGCCGTAAACGGACTCGATCTTCACCTTGCCGGGCACGAGGATGCGAAGCGGTTCTTCTTCCGTACCGATATCGCCCTTTGCGGTCAGTTCAAGGGAGTCGCCGATGATGTGGTAATCCTGTTTCGGCAGATCGGGATCGCCGTAAACATCGCCCTCTGCATTGATGACGATATCATCGCCCTTGATCTGATGGATGGTGGTATCGCCCTTGATATCAAGTGCGATATCCTCGCCCTCTGCGGTGATCTTATCCGCATTGACACGGATGGGATCTTCCCTGGTGCCGATGTTGCCTTGCGCATCAAGCTCGGCTTCACCGGCGCTGATGTTGGGCGTTTCGCCGGGCGCTGCGGTGATGTCGCCGCCCGCTGTGATATCGGCCTTGCCGCCTGCATCGATGCTGCCGATCTCAAGATCGTCCTTATCCTGCACCGCAAAGTCATCCTTTGCGCTGCCGGAGAGGGAATCCGTATCGAGCCTGATGGGCTCTTTCTCCGTACCGACGCTGCCGGTGAGGGAATCGAGTTCCACATGCGGTGCATCGATGTGGGTGTTCTTTCCGCTGCCGGTAATGTCGCCGTCAGCGGAGACGGTCACATCGCTGTCCGAGGTGATGTCCTTGATGTTCACATCCCCATAGCCTGCAATATGCACGCCATCGGGCGCTTCTGCGGTAATGCCGCCGCCCACAGCAGCGCTGAGGGGTGCATCCTCGCTGCCGATGCTGCCGCCTGCGGTGATATCGAGATCACCGGGAAGCTGCACGGTGGGTTCCTGCTTCAGCGCTTCTTCAAGCGCCTTGTCGGCCGCTTCACGCTTTGCTTCCGCATCCTGCCTTGCGGCTTCCGCTTCCGCCCTTGCGCTGTCCGCTTCGCTGCGTGCCGCTTCGGCTTCCGCCGTTGCCGCCGCTTCCGCTTCTTCCGCCTTCTTCAGCGCTTCTTCCAGCTGCGGCAGAGTACCCTTGAGCGTTTCAAGTTCCCTCTTCAGGTCAGCTTCCCTGCTCTCGCCGAGGACTGCATCCATGGCGGCCTTCTTTTCTTCCTCGCTCAGGCTTTCATCGGCACGGATCTTATCGAGTTCCTTCAGGATGTTCTCGATCTCGCCGATGCGGTCCTTTGCGCTGTTCAGAGCGTCTTCTGCCTTTGCGGTCTCTTCCTTTGCGGCGGCCTCTTTTTCTTCAAGACCCGCTGCGTGATCCTCGAGCACATCCGCTGCATCTTCCTTGGCATCCGCCTCGGATTCCGCACGGTCGGCTTCCCGATCCGCCTCTGCCGCACCGTCCATGGCTGCGCCGGCATTGCCTGCCTCTTCGATGCTGCCGGGTGCGGTGATGGTCACATCGCCCTCGGTGGCGGTGATCTTCTCAAGGGTCAGATCACCGGTGGTCTCGCTGATCACGAGCTCGGTGCCCTCTGCGCTGAGAGTGCCTTCATCGCCGGTATCCACATCGAAGGGATCCTCTTCGGTGCCGATGGCGCCATCCGCCTTGAGGCTGATGTTTTCGCCCTGCACCTGCGTTTCCTTCTCATAGCGATCGCCTTCCACAAGGTCGCCGTCCGCATCGATGGAAACATCGCCGGTCTCGGAGACCACGGGGCCGACCACAAGATCCTGCCCGTTGTTGTTGGAAAGGTCGATATCGCCCTTCGCTTCCGCATTGACCTGCCCGTTCTCGCTGTTGGCGATCAGATCGAGGTCACCGGGGTCGCTGATGCTGATGTCATCCTTCGCATTGACGGTGACGGTTCCGTCCACATCCGTCACAAAGGGATCTTCATAGGTGCCGACTTCGCCGTCATTCACGGTGAGTCCCGCATCGCCGCCGGCGGTGACGGAGCCTGCAACGCTGCCGGTAAGCTCTTCCACGAAGGCATTTTTGCCGGCATTGACGGTGAGTACCATACGGGGTTCGGGATCGGGCTGGTCCGCACGGATCCAGTCATAGCGGACTTCCACATCAAGGATCCACTGCATGACGGGGTTGCCGTTTCCGTCGAGGACTGCATTGCCGTTTTCATCAAGCACCGCTACCTGACGGAGCACGTACTTCTTTTCCGCCTCGGTGGGAACGAATTCCGTTACGCCCTCGGCACGCTTGTCGGCATATTCGCCGTCATAGTACATGTCTTCTTCGACACCCACCACGATCTCGGGGGCATTGTCACGCTGTTCAAGCTTGAGCGGCGCTTCTTCGGTACCCACATCGGCTGCTGCGGTCAGGGTAATATCCCTGCCGAGGATGTGGTGACCGTCTTCCGCCACGGCTTCACCTGCAAGGAGGCTGCCCTCTTCCACGGTAACGGTGACATTGCCGCGCTCGGAGGTGATCTCGCCTGCGGTGAGGTCGCCCTCAGCCTGCGTTACGGTGATGCTGCCATCGTTGTAAAGGTAAGTGGTGCCGGTGGATTCGCCGATGGATACCGTGAGCTCCTTCGGTTCGGGATCGTCAATGGTGTCTTCACCTTCGGGGAAGGTGCTGCCATCAATCGCCGCACGGTAGAGCGCTTCGATATCCTCTTCGGTGAGGAGGCTGCCGAGGTATTCGCCGAGGTTCGGGATCGATTCGGGACCGTCTGCGGTGAGCTGCAGTTCAAGCAGCTTGGTAAGAACAGCCTTGGCATCACGGTAGCCGGTTTCGTAGCCGCTGCCGGAATCGGGAGCCTTTTCATCGGGATGGAGTGTCGCTTCGGCATCCTCCGCATTGATGGCGCCGTCCGGGATGCCGAAGATGGCATCGTAGACAATGCTGCTGTCATCGGCAAGCATCTTTTCTACTTCCTTGGCTCCCGTATCATCCTTCCTGAGCGCAAGCGCTGCAAGGAAGTTATCATCAAGGTAGCGGAGAGCGCCGTGCAGACCCGGGAACGAACCGAGCTGCAGGAGGCGTTCGACCTGCGTACGGCTGATGGCTGTGGCGGTATCGGGATCAAGACCTGCCTGCCGCTTCTGTGCATCGGTAAGGTTTGCAAAGAAGGCTGCAAGGGCTTCATCCGACATGGCAGAGGCCACTTCCTTCGCATCGGTGATCCGCTCGAGCTCATAGGTCTGCATCTTTCTGACCTCATCGGCAAGTTCCGCCTTGCGGTCATCGCCGAGGATCTCAAAGATGCGCTCTGCGCCCATCAGCTCTGCGATCCACTTGGGATCAAGTCCCTCTTCCCTTGCAAGGCCGAGGAGGCTTTCCACAACGGCTGCGCTGAGCTGTGAAGTCCAGTTCTCACGGTCCGCACGCTCCATGATCCAGGCGGCAAGTTCTGCCGGGCTCTGGCTTGCAAGCGCCATTTCGAGGAACTGCTTTTCGATTTCCTTCAGGTGATCACCTTCAAGCTCGGTAACACGGTCGCTGCCAAGGTAGCCGGTAAATTCGTTCACCTTCGGGTTATCCGGGTGGGTGACAATATCCACGCCGAGGATCGGCGTATCGCCGACTTCCACTTCGTCATACTTGGTGGGATCTTCCGCATTCCTGTTGCCAAGGATGAGGTCGAGGGAATCGATATGGATGTTGCCCGCCACGGGGATGTTGAGGGTCACTGCCGCCGGGATATCCACGATCAGGCGGCTGTCTTCGGAGGCGATGGCGCCCTTTGCGGTAAGGCTGAGTCTGGAATCCGCATCGGTATCGGTATCGGCGAATTTGATGAAGGCACGCTCGCCGTATTCGCCGCACTCGATGCCGCTGTTCTTTCCGATATTGCCTTCCGCCGCAAGGATGACTTCGCTCTTCTTGGCGATGATGCTGTCAAAGAGGATATCCTCGCCTGCCGTCCAGTTGAGCTTGCTGTTCACGCTGCCGGTCTTATCGGCGGTGATGCTGCCGTCAAGCGCATCAAGGGTGATGCTGCTGCCGGAAGCCTTCATGTTGCCGGTGAGGGTAATGTCTTCGCCTGCCGTTACGGTTACATCGGAAGAGGTGCTGTCTGCGGCATTTTCGGAGGCGCCCTTATCGAGCGTGAAGGAGCCGGTCTTTGCGGTAACGCTGACGGTGGAATCCGCCGCCTTCACCATACCGGTGACTTCGGCATCCACGCCTGCCGCCACGGTAACGGTGCTGTCTTCCGCTTCGATGGCGTTGCCGGAGGTGCCCTGTTCAAGGCTGAAGCTGCCGTTTTCGGCGGTGACGCTGAGTTCGGATGCCGCCGCTTCGACGCCGCCCACGATGGAAGCATCTTCCGCTGCGGTCACATTCACGATGCTGCCGTTTACCGCAACGGCGCTTTCGGTGGTACCCTGATCCGCCCTGAAGGAGCGATCCGCTGTCATGTTCAGCTCGCTGTCATCGGCATAGATGCCGCCCACAACGGTGATGTCGCCCGCTGCGGTCCAGGTGTAGGTGCTGTCCTCTGCCTTGATGCCTTCCGGCGTTACTTCGTTGGCACTGCCCGTGGCGGTATACCAATCAAGGTCTTCTTCCACGGTGATGCTGCCTGCCGCATCAAAGAGGAGATCGCTGCTGACGGTCCTGATGTTGTGGAAGGAGATATTGCCTTCGGAAGTGGCTGCGGTATTCCCGGTGAAGCCGACTACCTTGCCGTCCTCCCTCACTTCGACCTGATTCGTCAGGATGGTGACGCTGCCCCGCTTTTCCCCTTCGTTTTCCACAATGAGGTCATAGCCGATCAGGCTGCCGTTGGCAAGTACGATCACAAGCTCGCTGCCCACGACCTTGGTGAGCGGATCAAGCTCCAGATCGCCTTCGGGAACGTAGATATAGGCGTTCATGTTGACCACAGGATCGCCGTTCGCATCGAGGATGATCAGCTTGCCGTCTTCGGCTTTGGTCACCACATCAATGGGGTTGGATTCCTCGCCGAGGGTGCCGCTGCTGCTCATCTCAACGGTCACATCGCCTTCGGTGGCGGTGATGTCCGCATCATCGGTGCCTTCATCGCCGTCAAGGAGGCTTGCGCCGTTATCCTGCACGGTCAGCTTCACGCTGCTGCCTTCGAGTTCCTTCACGGAATAATCCGTGCCGGAGATCTCTTTCTGCTTGATGGATTCTTCCACCGTTTCATCAAACCAGTATACGCTGCCGTCGCTGCCCACACGGACGTAGGGATTGCCGCTGCGGTACTCGGTGTGATAGGTGACGCCGTTTTCGCTGTGAACGGTCATTACAACGGTGTTTTCGTTGTTGTAAACGGTGATCTCCGCTTCCGCCGCAAAGCTGCTGACAGCAGTAGCTGCGACCCATGCGGAACCGTTGTAGAAGTAGTACTTGCCGTCCGTACCCTTGGCAACAGACTCGCTCATCCTGAGCAGGTGCTGCTGGCCGTGCAGGGTCACATTGCCTTCTGCCGCATCGTAAGCAACGCCGTTTTCCGCCGTGATGCCGTCTTCCTTGTAGCGGTTGACGGTCACATCGCCGGAATTGAGATCGTAACGAAGCTGGGTATGGGCGCCCTTATCAAGGAAGGTGCCGTCTTCAGCGCGATCCCAGACGTTCTTGATAATCCGGCCGTCGGTGGAGACGAGAAGATCCTTGGAAACACGGTATACATCAAGGCCTTCATACCGGAAGTCCGCAAGGGTGATGGACTGACCGGCTTCAAGCTTGATGGTGGCTTCCGTGGCGATCTTGATGCGCGGGAACCTGAAGGTCACAAAGCCGATCTTCTTTTCGACCCATTCGATGCTCCTTGCACTCTCTGCAGACTGCAATACATACTTCTTCGGGTTGCCGAACTCATCGGTGCCCTTGTAGCCGTTCACGTCGGTGAACTCGTACACGGTGTTCAAAAGGATGTTCCAGGTCTTGTCGCCGTCTTCGATGACGTAACCGTTGGCGGTGATGTCGTCATCGGTACCCTTCTCGCCGTCTTCGCCATTATCAAGGACGATATCCTGCTGGGACAAGGCGGTAAGATCGATGTAGTTGTAAAGGACGGTGACCTGTGCCCTTGAAACGCTGTCGCCGATGTTGGCTGCGGTGGGCGTCCACACACGGTAGCCTGCAAGGTACTTGTTCTCTGCGCTGCCGTAGTAGTAGTTCTTGCCCGGTTCAAAGCCGCTCCAGCCTGCGAGGGTAGCAGAAACGGTGATATCGCCCTTGACGGTGTCAAGGAGCTTGCCATCCTTATCGTACTTCTCGGTGACGGTCTGGCTGAGGGTCGCAGAGAAGTCGTAGGAGGTGGTGCCAAAAGCACTGTCGAAGCAGGAACCGGTGTAGATGAGCGTCTTGGTGTAGCTGCCGTCCGCCTCCGGTGCAGAGGTGGTGGTGGAAGAGAGGCTCATGTTAACATTGTACTTCTCTTCCCCTGCCTTGCGGACGCCTTCATACACGCCAAGGAGATAGTTGGTACCGGTTTCGATGGCAAGTACGAAATACTTGTCATGATCGGGATTGGTACGGTTGTTGTAATCATCCTCGGTGATGAAGTAGTAGGTGACGCCGTCATGGGACTTCCAGAGGTACAGAGAGGAGGAATCCTCCTGCTCGTAGCCGCTTTCCGTGACAAGGTAGAGAAGCATCTCATCCTTGGCCTCTACGGTGCCGTTGAGCGTGTACCAGCCCTTGCTGTCCTTGACCACATACAGTTCATAGCCTTCATCGCCTGCGGTCAGAACGCCGGTGGCAAGATCCAATGTCATGCCGCCGTATTCGTGGAAGGTGACGACGCTGCCGTTGATGCTGTAAAGCGAAGTATCAAGGGAGTGACCTTCCGCAGAGATGATCCTGCGGACGTTGCCGTCGGCATCAAGCTGCAGCTGCGTGCCGTTGGGCAGCGTATAGAGCTTGTACTCGCCGTTCTGGGCGCCGATCAGGAACTTCTGCAGGTCTTCTGCAGAAACCGTCACATTGCCAAGATCGAGGGTCTCGGTGGTGAACTGGATCGCACCGGGGATGACCACCGTTGCCACACGGGAATCCGCAAGGTATTCCATGCGCAGTGCGGTGGGAAGCAGGATATCAAGATCGCCCTTCGCCACGATGCTGTTAAGATCCAGCGTGCCGTTGATGGCAGCACCGGAAAGCGGCGCATCGGAAAGTCGGTCCACACAGGTGATCTCGGTGAGGGTGAGCGCCATGTAAACATCGCCGGTGGCGGTGGTATTAATGACGGCATCCTCTCCGCCAAACACGGCAAGGTATGCAAGGAAGCGATCCGCTTCGCTGCTGCCGATGTTGTGGGCGTTCACGATGTTGAGTTCATGTACCCAGATGGGTGCAACGCCGGAGAAGCTGCCGAGCACCTGGGGCACGGTGTAGAGGCTGCCGTTGTATGGCCCTTCCTCATCATCGTCATCCTCGCCCTTGTTCTCCTCCGTCCAAACCACAGTAAGGGAACCGCGCTCGTTGGATACAAGACCTGCAAAGGTCACATCGCCCCTGCCGCGGCTTTCCACGGTGATCTTCGGCACGGTGTTTTCGCTGACGCCAAGCTTGGACTTGTTGTAGCTGTTGGACTGGCGCAGGTTCAGCGCATTGACCGTTGCGTGGGTGAAGGTCTCATTGAAGAGATCGATGTTCTGGAGAACGAGATCGTAATCGGTGCGGTTGGTCACGGTCAGGGTGTGGATGTACTGCTGGCCGTAGATGGTGTTGTCCGCAAGGCCGTTTGCATTGCCGATGACGGTGAGCTTGCCGGGCATCACGTTGGCGATGTTGCTGAAGCGGATGCTGCTGCCCACAAAGGTGTGCTTGAAGGAGGAGGTGGTGCCCACGCTCCTGACCTTGACGTTTCCGTCCTCTTCGTAAACATCGATGGCAATACCTGCCGCCGCATCGCCGATGTCGAAAATGACGCCGGAACCGATGCTGGTAGTTGCGGTCTTGTTAAGGTTGTTGACTTCCGATTCCTTTTCGCTGGCAATGGCTTTGCGTGTGCCCACCGCATCGATGAACACGTTGCCGTTGAAGGCGTTGCGGTCGATGCGGACATCGGCACCGGTCAGGCGGGCGCCGTCGAGCACGGTCACCTTCACATCTGCGCTGCCATAGAGCCTTGCGTAGGATTCCACACGGCCCGCAAAGGCGGTGATCTTGGTATCCGCCTTAACGGAGATGTGGTTGCCGCCGTTATCGGGCGTGCCGTCCGCAAGGATGGAGAGGGAATCGTAAGCGTTCAGATGGGCATTGCCGACGGTGGCTGCCGCATCAAGGTAGAAGTGGACATCGCTGTAGGCGTGTGCGAAGTTCAGGAAGCCCTTGGTGCTGGCGTAGCTGTAGTTATCGATGGAAAGGGTCACGATATCCGCCTTCACGTCGATGTTCTTCGCAGTGACCTTGCTCCTGTCAGAGGAGCCGTTTGCAATGTTCACACGGGAAGCAAGGGTAAATTCCGTGCTGTAGTCACGGTCGGGCAGGTTGGCTTCCGCATCGGTATCGCCGCCAAGCGCAACGGAGCCGATATCGCCCTCGGTCTTCACCTTTGCCGCACTGTTATGGGACTGGATATTCACGTTGCCGAAGGTGTTGGTGATGTTCACACCGCCGCCCACGGTCACATCGCTGCTGCTGACATAGCGGGTATTGGACTTCACGTTGCCGATGGTCACGATGCCTGCGCTGTTGCCGGAAGCGATAGTTTCGATATCATCCTTCTCGCCTGCACGGGAGAGGATATCGATGCTGCCGAAGTCCGCAAAGAGCGTTGCACCGTCAAGCACCTTAGTATCCACATCACGCTTAAGGCTGTTGTGCGCCTGCAGCGTACCGCCGTCAAAGATGCCGCCGCTGTTGGCGTTGGTGCTGGCGTGCATCTTCGCATTGGAATCGGCTTCCACACGGATGTCCTTGTGTGCCCAAAGGTTTGCATTGCTTCCGACGGAAGCGGAAGTGGTCTGCTCAACGGTGTTTTCCGCATACTTGGCGCTGGCGCTGACGATGATGCCTGCGCTGTTGCCGTCCACAAGGGTATCCGCATCGGCCTGATCGATGGCCTTCACGGCAATGCTGCCGCCGGTACTCTTGAGGCTGCTGTTGCTGCCCGCATAGGCTTCGGTCCTGTAGTAGCTCACCGTGGGCACGACCGCTGCGTTGATGCCGATGGCGCTGACATCAAAGCCGGAGGTCATCCTTGCCTTGGCGCTGCCGCGGTTTTCGGCCTTTACGGTGATATCCCTGACAGCGGTTACATCCGCATTGCTGCCGATGTAAGCCCTGACGGTTTGGGGAGCATCCTTGGTGCCGACGGTCGCCTCGGTGTTGCCGCCTGCGCCGCTCACAAGGCTGGCGCCGCCGCCGGATGCGCTGGTGGAATCGGCGGTGGCATTGCCCTTTGCCAGCACATCCACCTTGCCGCCTGCATTCAGGGCAACGCCGGAAACATAGGCTTCAAGGGTATCCGCTGCCGCTGCGCTTGCAAGAAGCACGGTGACCTTTGCAAGGGCTGCGCTGAAGGGCTTATTGACGGTGGCCTTCGCCGCGGTATCGGCATTGGAGCGGACGGAAGCATCCTTGCCCACGCTGATGGTGCCGCTGCCGGTGATGTAGGCCTTGCCTGTCAGGTTGGAACTGGCTTTTGCGGTGGTACCGCTGCCGGATACGAGGGAGATCTCTGCGCCGCTGGTGCCGGGCGTGCCGGACTTCGCATAAGCGCCGGAATCCTTTGCGGTGGCTTCGCTTCTTACATCAAGGCTGCCCTTGACGGTCACGTCGCCATTTACGTTCATGTAAGCGCTCTGCTTCATGGCAACGTTGGCGAAGGTCTCGCTTGCTGCAACGTTGAGAAGATTGAAGCTGAACACATCGGTGATGGCTTCCGCATTGGCGAGGATCCTGCCGCAGCTGTGCACGGTCAGATCGCCCTTAGTGGCAGCAATGCTGCCCTTGCCGGTCATATAGGCGTTTGCCTTTGCATCCGCATTGGCGGTCGCCCTGTTGGTGTTGACGGTAATGCCGCCGACGCTGCCGCCCTTACCGCCGAGAGGACCGGTGGTGGCCTGTGCATCCGTATTGTGGCCGACGCCGATGCGGATGCTGCCTGCCTCGAGGCCTTCGCTGCGGGGAGAAACGGTGTTGATATAGGCTTCGTAGGTGCCGCCTGCGTTGGAGGTCAGCACGCCCACGCCAACATTGGCAAGGGATACGGATGCGGTGGGCTTATCGATGTTGGTTTCCGCATAGGTGGTGGCGAGGGTATGCACATCAAGCGCATTGGCGATCCTGGAACCTGCGCCGTCAACATAAGCCTTGACGGTGGATTCGCTCTTCGCATCCGCCACGTTCACCTTTACGTTGATGCCGGAAATATCCGCATAGCTGGCGCCAACAGCGGCAACAGCGCCGGTGTTTTCCGCCTTCCCGGGGATATTGATGAGCCCGGTGGTGCTGTTATAGGAAGGTTCAAGGTCGGTGTCCACGTTGTAGCGGGAAAGCACCCTTGCGCTGTCCGCCTCAACGAACACGCCCTTAATGTAGGCTTCCTGTGCTGCTGCAAGGCGGGATACCACGGTGTTGCTGGTCATGCCCGCAGCAGCGAAGGTCAGGTAGCCGCCCTTGACGGAGGCATCGGAGAGGGCGGTGCCGGTGTTGACAACGCTCACATCCTGCGCCTTCAGCGTGCCGCTGCCGCTGATACCGGCCTTGGAACCGGTCTCAACTTCCGCATAGCCCACGTTGACCTTGCCCGCATAGTAGTTCACGTCCACGCCGCCGTTGGCAGGAGTGATCTCCGTCTTGGCGGTGGATTCGTACTTGTTGTCGGCGGTCACATCGCCGTTTGCGGTGATGCTGCCCTTGCTTTCAAGCAGCGCCTCAAAGGTGCCGTTTGCGTAGGCATAGCCCACCATGACGCCGATGGAAGCAAGACCGCTGCTGAGGTTGTCGATATCTGCAACAGCCTTGGAAAGGCCTCGGCTCAGAACGGTGATGCCCTTGCCGACGGTCAGGTTCCTGCCTGCCACCTTCGCACGGCCGGTGGCGTCCGCATTGGCGATGGCGGTGTTGACCGCTGCCGTTGCTGCGCCCAGCGATGCGGAGAAGATGTAGGCTTCCGCCAGCGCACTCTTGGCGATGTTCTTGTCGTAGGTGTTGTTCTTATAGTCAAGGATCAGATTGCCGCTGACCTTGTCCTGATTCTGGTTGGATACCGCCTCAAGGCTGCCGTTGATGACGCAGTCCGCATCGGTCGCAAAGATCGCTTCCTGCACGGCGCTGATGTCCGCATAGGAAAGGGATACGTTTGCCGCAACGCCGCCTGCAGCGGCATTGCCCACAACGGCGTATGCGTGTGCATTGCCCCTTGCGTTGACGGATACGTCATCCGCATTGAAGATGCCGTCTGTGCCCTGTACCACCGCACGGTTGCCGCTTTCATTGAGGGCAACAGCGAAGTTGAGGGCTGCCGTAACGTTGCCTGCGGTGCCGGTGATCATGTTCACCTGTGCATCGGAGTTATAGGGTTTTTCGGCGGTGCCTGCGTTGAGGCTGAGATCGCCGTCGAGCTTCACGGTGCTGCCCGTGGTGTCAAGGAGCGCCCGGTTGTCGGTCTTCTGCTCTGCTACCGCCACGGTAGCGCCGACGGCAACGGCGCCTGCGGTGGCCGCCACGGTGTTGACCATCACGTCGCCATCCATGGTGGCGTTAACGGTAAGGTCTTCTGCGGTGATGTTGGCCTTGTTTACCGCTGCGATGCCCTTTGCCCGGTTGAAGCCGAGGGCGACCGCACCGTTCACGGCGACTGCGCCGCCGCCAATGCCGAGCACGTTGACCATGGTCTCGCCGGAAACATCGCTCTTAACGGCAATATCCTTTGCGGTCACACCGCCGGATGCGGAGGCGTTGTCGCCTGCAACCGCATGGCCGCTGTTGACAGCCGTGCCGATGTAGGTTTCCGCATGGAGCCTGTTGATGGCGATCGCCACGGAGGCACCCACCGCCACACCGCCAAAGGAGGCGGAGATGATGTTGGTGACCGTTTCGGAGGAGAATGCGGTATCAACGTTTACATTGTGGCCGGCTGCGCTCAGGGTAACGCCCCTGCCGATGTAGGTGTTGACCTTGGTATCGTTGATGGCGAGAGAGACGCCTGCGTTCACCGCCGCAACGCCGCCCGCAAGGTTCGCAACGGAGCTGTTCACATTGGTGCTGCCGTTGGTCTTCACGGAAACGGGACCGGTGATGTTTTGGAGCTTCGCATTGCCTGCGATGCCGGTCTCCACCTTGCCGCCGAAGTAGGCAACGCCTGCGGAAACGTTCACGCCCGCAACGCCGCCTGCAATGCCGGTATGCACGGTGAGCACTTCACCGAATACCATGTCGCCCGCAACTTCCACGCCGGCTGCCTTTTCGACATCGCCTGCGAGGATCGCCTTCACATCGCTGAACACGAGGAGGATGGCACCGCCGACGCCGACGCCTGCGATACCGCCGCCGCCCATGATGCCGATAAGGCGGATCTTATTGGCGGACTTCACTTCGATGTCCTGCTCATTGAGCAGTTCCATCACGCTGCTCTGGTCAAGAGAAGCGTTTTCCACTCTGCTTTCGCTGAGCACCTTGTCGGAAGCGCCGGTGGCGGCGTGTACCGTCACCTTCTTGCCGGCGGAAAGGACTGCGCCGTCTTCCACAAGGGCTGCCACGTTGGAGAACACGGCCGCTGCGCTGAGGCCTACGCCCACGCCTGCCGCACCGGCGCCGCCCACGGTACCGCTGACCATGTTGGCGCTGATGGCATCGGTGGCAAGAACGTTGATGTTTTCGGTGGCGATCACATTGGCGTTCTTGTTCACCTTGGCGGTGGTGGAATCGGAAAGGCCTGCAACAGGGGAAGCGGTGACCTTGTGGCCATCCGCTGCAGCGGTCTGCTGATTGGTGCTGTTTACGGTCACGCTGCCGTCCGCATTCTCGGTGTAAGGCGTGCTGCCGGTATCCTGACCGTATTCGGAGTAATCGTTCTGCGCCTGCTTCTGGCCGTCGCCTGCAAGAAGCACCGCAAGGGCCTCATCATCGCTGGGTTTGTAGCCCTGCGCAGCGCTGTGGCCGGCATCGAAGCTGCCCTTTACCTGCGCATCGGGATCCATGCCGCTGTAGAGGGTATCGTGTGCATCCTGCGGCAGCTTGTTGCCGAATACGACAACGCTCAGCGATACGCCAACGGCTGCAACGCCGCTGCCGGTGACCGTTGCCACGGTGGTAACGGCATCACGGTTGGAGATGGCTTCCACGTTGACGTTCCTGCCGGAAACCACGGCATTTTCGCCGATGACGGCGGAAACGGTGTTGAAGCTGACGCTGACGAGGGCGGTGACCGCCACGGCAGCGGTACCGCTGCCGGAGACGGTAACGACTACCGCCACAAGCTCATAAGTATCGATGGCACGAACGTTCACATCGCCCTTGGCATATACCTTTGCATTGCTGCCGATATACGCTTCGGTCTTCACGATGTTCACGATCACATCCAGAGTGCCGCCGACGCCTGCCACGCCTGCGCCGCTGAAGCCGCCTGCATCTGCAGTGACGAATTCGTTGGAAACGGCGGTGACATCCACGCTGCCGGTAACGGGGGCAGCTGCGGTGCCGATCTTCGCACCATCCTGAATGTATGCCTTAGTGATGTTCTTGAAGTAGGTGACCACCGCAACGGCAGTTACGCCTGCGGTACCTGCACCTGCGCCGCCGATGCCGATGTTGTAGAGGTTGGAATCCGCTTCTGCGTTCACACGCACGTTGCGAGCCTTCTCCACGCTGCCAAGGGAGGCGGTCACTTCATTTTCAAATACGAGGGTATTCACATCGCCCGCAACGCCGGCGGTGCCGCCTGCGCCAAAGGCAATGGCAAGAAGCCAAAGGTCATCGTCCGCCTTTGCATCGACGGTCACATCGCCTGCATCGGAGGAAGCGGTGCCGGAAAGGATGGCTTCCACGGTCTTGTCAAATACCAGCACGACCACCGTCGCACCGACGCCTGCGGTACCGCCTGCGCCGAGACCGCCTGCAAGGTCGAGGATAAAGGTCTCATCGGAGGCTTCCACCGCCACATCGGAGGAGGAGGTGTACTTTTCGCTCTCGCCGCCGTTTTCGGTGACGGTCATCTCCGCTTCGCTGCCGGAAGCGTTGAGCGTTGCGCCGTCCACCTTCGCACGGTAGGTATTGCCTGCCACGAGGGTGTTGATGACGCCTGCCGCACCTGCAGTGCCGCCGCCTGCGCCGGAAACGGAGATCATGAGCATGTTCTCCGCACCGGTTGCGCTGACCGCAACGCCGCGCCTGCGCTCTTTCCTATTGGGGAGCTTCACGCCGCTGTCGTTGATGTTGGCCTGCAGTTTGCCGTTTGCGGTGAGGACCGCATCCTTCCCAACGAGGGCTTCCACGGTATTCTGAAGGATCGCCGTGGAGACCGCTGCGCCCACGCCGGCGGTGCTTGCGGCACCGATCGCGCCGGATACGATGTAAACGCCGGAATCAAGGTTTGCGATCACGCCGATGGAATCGCCGGCGGTCAGTTTCGCACCGCTGCCGACCTCAGCCTTCACTTCGTTGAGGCTGACGGTCACGGGGATCACGCCTGCGATGCCTGCCGTGCCTGCGGATGCGCCGAGGGCGAAGCCGATGATCAGCTCCATATCCTCCGCAAGGGCTTCCACGAGCACATTGCCATCGGCAGAGGTAAGTTCTGCGCCGCTGCCCACGAGCACGTTAAGGTCACGCTCGAAGACGTTGACGATCACGGTGGCACCTACGCCTACGGTGCTGGCGCCGGCAGCTGCCATGCCGACTACGACCATGGTGCTGTCGGAAACGCCCCTCACGGTCACATTGCGCAGGGCGTTGATCTTCACGTTGTCGCCGACCTGTGCGGTGGTGGTGCCAAGGGAAACGAGTGCGCTCACGGTACCCGCAGCGCCCACGGTGCCGGCAGGCGCCGCAGAAACGGATGCGAGAACGCTGATGAGCTTTTCAAGGGTGACCGCCTCAACGGTGACGGCACCTGCGCTGTTGATGGTGGTGTTGCTGCCGATCTTTGCGGCGGTATCGGTCTCGGAGACGATCACCGCAATGGTGCCGCCTGCTGCGACCTTACCCATGCTGACGGAAACGGAGAAGCTCGGGAGCAGCAGATAGCTGTCGCTCTTCGCCTTCACGCTCACATCGCCGCCGGTAGCGGTGATGCTGCTGTTTTCGCCCACGCTTGCGGCCGCCTCGTTGTTCATGGCGATCACATTCAGCGTGCCGCCCACGGTGGCGGTGCCCGATGCGCTGTCGGAAAGCGCCGCCGCCACGGTGATCACCATGAAGTCGTTGGTGCTTTCCGCCGTTTCTGCAAAGCTCTTTGCGGTGATGACGGCGCCATCGCCCACAGTTGCCTTTACGGTGGAATCGTTCGCAAGGGCTGCAACGGTCACGCCCACGCCCACGGTGGCCGGGGATGCGGACAGGGAACCGGAAATGATGCGTGCGGTGGCTTCATCCTCCGCTTCCACGATGGCGTCGCCCGTCATTTCGAGGGTGATGCCGTTGCCGAGGATGACCTCGGTCAGCGCTTCATAGTAGATCATCGCCATGGAGCCCGCAACCGCTGCGGTGGAAGAGGCGCCGCCCACGATGGTGCCGGCGATGGCTTCCGCATAGTAGTTGTTGGAGCTCAGGAAGTTCAGAAGGTCAACGGCCGAAAGGATCTTATCGGTGGTGATGTTGATGGTCACCGTGTAGCCCTTGTTGGCAGCGGTAACGTCCTTCTTGATGTCGATGATGCCGCGTTCGGAAGTATCGGTGGATTCAAGCCCGGTGGAATCGGTAAAGAGGTAGGAAAGATCGACAGTGGGAACGAAATCCTCGATGGTGACCTTATCCTTGACGGCGGAAACGGTGAGGTTCCTGCCCTTGACGGTCACGTTGTTGCCGATGACGGTCTCAACAATATTGTTTGCGTAGAGGAGCGCAAAGGATGCGCCCACGCCCACGGTGGAACCGTTGCTGAGGGAGATGCCGCCTGCACGGAGGGCAAGCTTGCTCTTGTCATAGGAAACGATCTCGATATCGCCGCCGGTAAGCCTGACGTTGTCGGCGATCGCCGCACGGGTCTTCGCGTTGGAGACGACGGTGGCAATGGCGCCGGATACCGCAGCCTTGCCGCCGGTACCCATGGAAACGGCACCTGCGATGGCCTGTGCGCCGAGGGCACCGCGGTATTCGCCGCTCATGTTCTGGGTAAGCTCTGCCTGCACCTTCAGGGAAGGATCGCCGGCTTCTTCACCCACAGCGGCGGAGGTGGTGATATCGCCGTTGGCTTCGGCGACCGCTTCATTATTATTGACGCTGATGGCAACAGCCGCCGCAATGGGGTTCGCACCGGTGGAGGAAGCCATGGATGCGCCCGTTGCACGGGTGCGGAAATTGCCTTCGTTGTCGCTGAGAAGCTGCAGCGTATCAGCGCTGATATTGCCGCCCACGGTGGCAAGCGCCTTGTGGTTGGTCACATTGAGCGCCACGGATGCAGCTACCTGTACGGACTGGGACTGCTGCGTGGGAGCGGTGTTGGCAACGCCGCCGTCTACCTTGCCGTTTGCGGTATCAAGACCCTTCTTGGAGGTATCGTCCGGGGTGGAACCGGTCTTGGCGTTCTGGGTCTTGAGTGCATTGGAGGAAAGCGGCATGCTGCTGTTCGCCGCACCGCCGTTGGCATCCGCATTGCCGTTGAGCTTTTCGTTGGCCTTGTCGGCGGTCTTGTTGCCGTTGTTGCCCTTGGCGTTGTCGGTAAGGGAATCGTAATTGCCCTGCGCCACATCGTTGGCGACCTTTTCCGCCTTGTCGGTGCCGACACGGAACTTCTGCAGATACCTGTCAAGGCTTGCGCCCATGGCGGTGGCGATGCCATAGCTGTCATCTTCATTATAGGAAGAAGCAGCGATGCGTGCCTTGCCGCTGAGGACGCCGGTGCCGAGGAATTCTGCCTTCACATCGCTGTCCACGATGTTCACCGCAACGGATGCGCCCACCGCTGCGCTGTCGCCCACCGCAAAGCCGCTGGCCTTGGTGAGGGTGTAGCCTTCCTGACTTGCGTGGAGGTACACGTTGAGCGCATCGGAAACGGTCTCCGTTTCGGCGTTCATGTCGCCGGTGTTTTCGGCAGGCACTTCCGCCTTGTCAAGGACGATGCTGTCGGTGCCGGTGGTGGTGAGCTTTGCGGTCGCCGCAATGTAGCTTCTGACCGTGTTGTCAAGGAGGCTCAGCGCCGCAGAGGCATCAAGGGCGATGTCCTTCGCATCGGTGGTGGCAGTGGTGTTGTTGCCTTCCGATACGCCGTCGGTGCCGGAGAGGGGATCCGTACCGGCAACGGAAACGGTGTTGGTGTCACGGTAGCCTTCGGTGCGGATATCCGCTGCAGCGGCGGTAACATCGTTGTTCTCGCCGATGCCTGCAATGACGCTCATATCGGAATAGGTCATCGCAAAGGAAGCGCCTACGCCCACGGACTTGCCGGATGCCGTGGTATTGCCTGTGGTATCCATAGGCTGCTCGTTGGCATTCAGCAGACGGAAGTAGGGGATCACAGTCACATCCGCGCCGGGCATGTAGAACGCAAGCACATTGCCGCCGACCTTTTCATAGGTCACGACATCCTTGAGTTCGGTCTTGCCGTCCACGGTGTACTGGTACTTCAGGGAATCAAGGGTATACCCCGAATCGGGAGTAACGGTGACAAGCACCTTATCGCCCTGCTTGGCTTCGCTGATCGTGGTGCCCTTCGCATCGCCGGTCACAGCCTTGCCGTGGGCGGCGGAGGTCACATTCAGCTTCTTGTTGTCGCCTGCAAAGAGCGCCATGGCGGTGATGACCGCATCATCCTTCAGCGCTTCGCCGGAAAGGGTGTAGGTGAAGGTCCACTCCTCGGTGACTGCATCGAACACGCCGCCGGTGATGTTCACATTCAGCGTCTGGCCGCTGTCGCTGCGGGTCAGGGTGAGGCCGGTGAGTTTGTAGCCTTCGTTCGCCTTGACCTTGATGCGGAACACATCCTCATCCTGATAAGGCTTTTCAAGGGAAGTGATCTTGCCGTTGGTGGTGTTGCCGATGACGAGTTTGCCGTTGCTGCCCGGGACCTCGGTGCCTGCGGTGCTGTTTGCGGAGCCGTTACCCACATCGCTGTCGCCACCGGCGGAGGGGTTCATATCCGGGTTGCCGTCATCGCCCACCGCAGCACTTGCCACGGTATCCTCATCGTGCACGCCCTGTGCAAAGAGGGTGAGCGTGCCGCTGAGGTCGATGTTGTTGAGGTCGCTGCTGTCGCCGATGGTAGCTTCGGTCTTGCCGTTCACAACGGAAAGCGCCACGGCGCCGGCAATGCCCACATTGGATGCACCTGCGCCGGCGATGGCGTGGGTGGTGATCACATGGGCCTTTTCAAGGGATTCGGACTTGAGCTTCGTACCCGCCCAGTTGGAGAGTGCATCGAGTGCGGCGGTGGTAACGACCTTGCCCGCCTTCTTGAGCGCATTCTTGGCGTTGTCGATGAGGGTCTGCTGCCAGTTACCCTTGAGGAAGTTGACAAACTGGTTGACGTCAAGAATGCCTGCAAAGGTTTCGTTGGCAATAAGCTGCAGATCTTTCTTCACCTGCTCGGAGAGGGTGAGAACGCCGCTGTCGTTCGGGCGCATATCCACGGGGATGATGCGGAACTTGAGTGCAAACTGGGAAAGGATCTGATTGATGGTGAAGTTGATCATCGCCGACTTCATGTTCTCGAGGCCGTTGGCTGCGAGATCGCCGATGCGCTGATCGATCTTGTTCATCAGGTCCGTTGCAAGCAGCTGCTCAAGACCGGTGCCGGAAAGCAGGGTGTTGGTGACCTGACCTGCCACATCGCCGACGATCTTTGCGATCACTTCGGAGATGCTTTCGGCGGTAGCCTCATCCACACCAAGCTGTTCGAGGATGCCATTCATCAGGAACTCAACGCCTTCGGTGACGTAGGCATCGAAGCTGTTGAGGGGTGCATCGGTATTGGCGTTGGTGACAACTGCCTTGCGGAGGATCTTGCCGACCTCTGCGGTCACGGTGAGATCCTTGGCTTCGATGGCGGTGTTGCCGCCCACCGCTGCACGGTTTTCGTAGTTGACGATGTTGATGGCGATCGCAGCGCCCACGCCGATCTTGGACTGGGTGGCGCTGGCATTGGCACGGATGAATGCAATGGTGCTGTTTTCGGTGTTGACCGCAACAAGACCGCCTTCGCCGTCCTTCGCTTCCGCCTTAACGGAAAGACCGTCTGCGATGGAAGCGATGGAGTCGTTGCGCATGATGTTGAGGTTGAACGCCGCAGCCACCTGCACACTGCCTTCGCTGGTCTCGGCAGTCTGCCTGTTGCTGTTCATGCCGCTGATGGTGGCGCTGTTGATGTTCTTGCCGCCGGTGGTATCCGCAAGCTTGCCGCTGTTGCCGATCAGCCGGTCGGCGGTCTTATCCGCTTCGCCTTTCGATGACCCGTCGCCATCGGAGGCTTCGCCGCTGCCGCTGCCGGTACCGCTGCCGCTGCCGCTGCCTGCGCCGCTTCCTGCATTGCCGGATGCGGCAGGTGCGCCGTTGGCGCCTGCACGGGAGGTGGATTTCAGGTTGCTGCGACTTACTGCCTTGACCTTGACATTGCGTGCTTCCACGCTGCGCTTGAGGTAGGCTTCGGCGCTGTCGTTGAGAACGGAGATGTTGAAGGAACCGCCCACGCCGACGCTGCCGCCTGCGGCGGAAGCATCGCTGGCCATGGTGCGTACCACAGCGTTCTGGGCATCGATCTTCACATCGCCCTTGACGGTGAGCTTTTCGCCTGCGCCAAGTTCTGCCTTGGTGTATGCGCCGCTGACGAGCAGTGCGACCACGGGGGTAACGGATACGCCGCCCTGGCTGCCTGCCTTGGCCTGCATGCTCTCATTTGCGCTGTGGGTTGCCGTAACTTCAATAGAAGTAAGGGGCGCAGCGGCGGTCAGGTTGTCATTGTCTTCCACTTCCGCCACAACTTCCACGTTGTTGACGCCGATGGCAATGCCTGCGCCCACGCCGACGCTGCCTGATGCCGCCTTGTTGGAGGTGGGTTTGCTGGCTTCCGCATTGACGGTGATATCTTCCACGGAAGATGCCTTTACAGTAAGCTCGCCGCCCTTGAGGGTCACTTTCGCCGCACCGTCCACAACGGCATAGGTCTTGAAGGAGGTGACCTGTACGCCGATGGCGCCTGCCACGCCGATCTCGCCCTCGCTGTAGCCTGCAAGGCTGCGGATGGAGGCGATGTTCTGCATGGTCTCGCTGCCGCTGTCGGAAGTCACCGCAACGGACTTTGCTTCCACGGTGCCTGCCTTGATGGCGGCGGTGCTTTCATAGAGCACGATGTTCACGCCGGCCGCTGCACCGATGCCCACGCTCTTTCTCTGCTTGGCAGGGGTGGTGGGTGCAGTGGGTGCCTTATAGTTGGGATCCTTTTCAAACACGCCCATGATGCTGATGGGGAACATGGTCATCATCTGCTCATTGGGCAGGGTGAAATAGTACTTGCCGTTCGCATCCGGGGTAATGACCTTCTGGCTGGAAGCATTGCCGGAAACGGAAACGGTAACGGTCAGGGAGTTTTCCTTGAGCTTGTAGCCTGCGGCAGGGTTGACCCTGATCTCGATCTTCTCTTCCGCATCCGCATAGCTCGGTGCCACGAAGGAGCCGTTCTGCACGGTCTCGGTGGTGATCTGGTGGCCCTTCTGCTCGCCTTCGGTCACGGAGATCTCCACATAGTAGCCGCTGCCAAGATCCGGCATCTTGAAGGTATTGCCGGTCATGGCAATGGCGCTGGGCTGGGTGAGACCGGTGGGGTCTACGATCATGGCGGTGATGGTGTAACCCTTGCCGCTGTTGACGGCATAATCCGTCAGCGCTACGGTCACGGTCTCGTCAGCATCCGCACGGGCAGGTGCCTTGACGAACACATCCGCACCGGAAGCAAGGCGCACTTCGTTTTCCTTGTCCGCAAATTCCACGTTGATGGTGATATCCTTCGTGGGCATGGTGAAGGTATAGAAGCCGTCCTTTTCGGTAACGGTCACGCCATCGGCAGTGATCTTTACGTTCTGTCCTTCGGGGACGGCGATGTTGAACTTCACGGTCTCGCCGGATTTCACGGTGGTGGGTACGCCGCTGACGCTGCCTGCTGCGCCGCCGCCCACGGTGACGGTGTGGGGATCGCCTTCAAAGATGGCGCCCACCTTCAGGGCGAGATCATCGGATGCGATCCCGGCGCCGGCGGGAAGCACATATTTGCCTTCTGCATTCTTCACAAGGTTCAGCGTGATGACCTTGCCATCCTTGGTGGTGTAGGACAGCTGCAGGCGTTCAAGCCTGAAGCCGCTCTGCGGGGTAACGGTGAACTCGAGCGCATCCACGGATGCCGCAACGGAACCGAAGGTGGTCGCACCGATGGTGACGTTATAGATGGATTCGTAATTCGCCTTATCGGGATCCTTCACGGTCACGGTCACGCTCTGCTCGGGGGTGATCTGTGCATCGCCGGGGAGCATTTCGGGAGTGGAGGGTCTTTCGGCGCCGACCACTTCCCTGGTGTTCTGGGGCGCCATGGGGGAAGCATCCGCAATGAGGTTGCTCTGCATGAGGCCATCCGCATCAACGGCAAGCTTGCCGCCGGCGGTGATGCTGCCGGTGGTGTCGATGACCGCATTGTTGGTGTTGAGGCCCACCGCAATGGCGAGGGCGCCGGTCACCTGCATGCCGGAGGTGCTGGAGGCGGTGTTTTGTTCATTGGCGGCGGCAGGCGGCGCATCGGGCGCAGCCACAGGCGCCTTTTCGAATTCTGCCTTGAACAGCACGTTGGCCGCAGGCATCAAAAGCACATACTGACCGGCGGCATTCTTGCTCATGGTATAGGTGACCTCTTTTCCATCTACTTTGTAGACGGCCTTGAGGGTACCTTCCTTGAGCCGCATGCCGGCGGCAGGCTTCACATTGATCACGATGTTGTTGCCCGCATCGGAATGCTCCGAATCGGGAACAACGCTGCCCTGACCGTTTTCGGCCATGCCGATGAGCATGTAGTCATCGCCGGGGTCGGCAGGGGTCTCCACTTTGCCCTCGCCGGCGGTGGCGTTGTTCAGGGCATCCATGGCGTTTACATCGGAAGCATCGCCCTTGGGATAGTTCGGCGCCTTTTCGCCGGGGGCGAGGGCAACGAACTTTGCAAGAAGGTGCACTTCCGCATCCGGCATTTCAAAGACGTATGCGCCGGAGGCATTGGGGGTCACATCCCTGAGGATGAAGTTTGCGGAATCCGCCGTCATGTAGCGGATGGTCAAAGACTCAAGTTTGTAGCCCGCACTCGGGGTGATGGTCACAGCGACCTTGTCACCGCTCTTTGCACGGTTTCGGGTGGTAACGGAGCCGTTGGCGGTAGGATCGGAAACGATCTTGTGGCCGTCGGTTTCGGTGATCTTCTTTTCGAGCTTTTCAAGCTTTGCAGCTTCGCCGCCCTTGATCTTATCCACCAGCGCACCGAACACCTTTTTGAGGGTGCCGATAATGACGTTGATGGCGCTGTTGATGGTCTGATCCGCTTCGGTCTTCGCATCGGAAGTGTTGGCATCGGCAGACATGGCACGGGTGGTCAGCACTTCTTCGGAAAGAGACTTAACGGTGATGTCCTTGCCTGCGGCGGCGTTGGCGTCGCCGTGGATCTTTGCCCACACGTCCTGAATGACCACCGCAAGGGCGAAGAAGCCGCCGGAAGGCGCACCCTGCGAGCCGGTGATGGGACCTGTGGGAAGGCCGGTGGCAGGATTGGTGGTCACGATGGGCGCCACTTCCGGGTTGGAAGAAGCGATGGTGATGACCTTGGACTTGCCGCTGGCATCAAGGATGATGTCGCCGTTTTCTGCGATGATATCGCCGAGAACGTCAACATAGGTTTCAATATGTGCAATACTCGCAGCGATGCTGATGGGAAGACCACCGGTGGTGCTGCGGGTGGAAATGCTGATCTCCGTCAGAGCGCTGAGCTCCACGGAACCGCCAGCTTTGACGGCTGCGCTGTCGCCGACCTTGATGCCGGATTCGGAGACGGTCCCCTGCAGTGCGAAGGGGATGAACGCCGCGGAAAGGATCTGGTTGCCGACAAGCACATTCACCTTGTGAGAGGTCTTCGCACTGATGCTGCCGCCGGCGTTGAGTTCGCCGTCAAGGATGATGCGCGCAGAGCCGATCTTCAAGGTAACAGGGTTGATGCCATCGGTGAAGGGCAGGAAGCCGTTGAGGTGATCCACGCCCGCAGTCAGCACGATGGAACCCGCAGCGTTGAGCGCTGCGCCTTTTGCTACATTTATATATACCTCGCTGTAGGGATCGAGAAGGCCGATGCCGAATTCGAAGCCCGCATCAACGGGGATGACCGCATCTTCGCCGATGATGGGGAGAGTCTTATCATCGTCGTGAGCCGTCACGGTGATATTGTTGCCGTTCACCGTGCCCTCGATGGCGATGCGTACGCCCTCAAGGGTGATGTTCAGTTCGGGTGCATCGATGCTGCCAACGGTGTAACCGCCGATAAAGCCGCCGATCGCGCCGGCGATATCGGAGCCGAGGTTGATGGCACCATCCTGAATGACAAGACCGGAAAGGAGGCCGGAGCCTGCCACGGTGATGTCATACAGCTTGAAATCGGGAATGTCGTTTTCCCTGTCGGATTCTTCGCCGAAGGAATAGCGGTCCGCATCGGTGAAGATGAGAAGACCTTTCTCGATGAGCGCCTGCATGTTTTCATACTGCGCACCGAGGAACGCCTTGAGGTCTTCCTCCGATTCGGGATTGACCACAGCACCCTTCTCGATGATCCCGGAGGGGAAACCGTATTCGTTCGCAACGAACAGCACGGCGTTTTTGTGACCCCTGTAATGGGTATCGATGGTGTAGTTCACAAAAGGCGTATTGTCCGTGTTGATGACGATGACGGTCTTGCCGTTTTCATCGGTCTTCAGACAGTCGATGGTCACTTCGACTTCCTTCTTGTTCTTGAGGGCATCGGTGAAGTTCTCCACGTTTGCGACGGTCATCTTCACAAGGTTCTCATCGCTGTTTTTGAGCTCGATCACCGGGCTGCCGAGGGCATCGTATTCAACGGTGCTGCCTTCGCCGTCCTTCATGAGGGAGCCTGTGAAGTGCAGCCTGTCGGTGCCTTCGCCGCCATCCGCTTCCACCTTCGGCGTATTGTTTGCAGCGGCGATATCCACGATCATGGTATCGTCGCCTTCGCCGCCGTAGATGCCGACTTCGTTTTCGGTGTTGTAAGCGGAGTTTTCATCCTCGCTGTCGCTTGCGCCGCCCGTGCCCGTTACCGTCACGGTATCGTTGCCTTCGCCGCCGTAAACGTTAGCGGAAGCATCGCCCGAAAGGGTGATGTTGATGCTGTCGTTTCCTGCGGTACCGTAAACGTCCACGGATGCATCCTTTGCGGTGATGATCTTATCAAGGGCCATGTAAAGACCCGCCAGCACAACGTTGATACCTTCAACGGTGATGTTGCCGTTTACATGGGCTTTGCCCTCGCTGTTTGCGGTGATCTGATCCTTGTCGATCAGGCCGTCTTCCGTTTCGGGTGCCTCGTAGGAATCCTCCGCAAGGATGTAAAGGGTGAACTCATCCCAATCAACGCCGCCGGCGAACGCAGAGGAATACACTACAATATCCCCATCGTATTCGCCTGCCGCCACGCTGACGGTCACGCTCTTGCTGTCCGCATCAAGGGCGGTCAGCGCTTTTTCCACGGCTTTCTGTATCGCATTGTCGGAATTGGTCACGGTAACGGTGGTCTGCACGTCACCGAGCGGCTCCAGTACCTCTGACTGCACATCATCGGGCACAGGTGCGTTTTCGGGCAGCTCAATGATCTGCCCCGTTTCGGTGAGGGTATAGATATCCGACACCGTTTCGCCGCTTACCACATTCTTTTCCACCGTGTGCGTATAGGAGGGAAGATCGTTTTCAAAAACAAGATCTTCCGCCGTGGGATCGAGCGCCTTTACTTCTTCAAGGATCTCGCCCACCTGGTTTTCTCCCTCACCGGTGTCATGCTCCACAATTGCCGCCTCGCCTTCTTTGGGTGTGAGCGGACTTGTTACGCCCACATCCTCTTCCTGGTCGGCAGTTTCCTGTGCAGTTTCTTGCGCATAGGAAGCAGTCGGCAGGATCAGAAGGCATACGAGCAGCGCAAGAAGGATGCTGAAAAGCATCTTCAACGCTCTGCCCGGCGAAGCATATCGTATCATCGCATTTCCTCCTGTTTGTTCTTTTTCCGGGTCTTACTGTTGCTGTTGTCCGGTGCCCCCGAGCTCTTTGAGGAGCGACTGCGCAATGGCTTTGAGCTCCGCATCGTCATCGAGTTCCACCACACGTTCAAGGTCTGCCCGGAAAGGTTCCCAATCCTCAAACGCAAGGTAGCACACCGCCCTGTTATAGTACACAAGGCCTTCTTCCATGCCGCCGTCGATCGCAGCGGTAAAGTCGCTTAATGCGCTTTCGTATTCCTCGAAGGAAAGGCTGCAAACGCCCCTGTAATAGAGCATTTCAGCATCTTCCCCCAGCAATTCGAGCGCATGTGTCAGGTAATCCCGGGCCTCCGCAAAGCCGTTTTGCAGCATTGCCGCATATGCCATTGCCCGGTACAGCTGCCCATCCTCGGAGGGAGCTTTTTCAAGGGAGCGCCTGCCGTAGGAAAGCGTTCCTTCATGGTCTCCGGTGCCGTAGCACAGCTGTGCCATGACGGCAAGCTGGTTTGCGTCGCCCTCCCGAATCTGCAAAAAGGCGGAAAGCAGCTCCTTTGCCTTGCCGATATCCGCATTCTGCAGGTAAAGCTGGGACTGCAGCAGCATGGCATCGGCATTTTTCGGGTTGCGGTCAAGCACCTCGGAAAACACGTTTTTCGCCCTCTCATCCTCCCCAAGAAGGGCGAGAAGACAGCCCTTTTTCATGAGAAGATCCTCATAGCCGCCGTACACGGGGGTCACGATGGCAAGGCAGGCATTGATCTCATCGAGCGCCGCAGCATTATCGCCCTTGGCGATGGCAACGGAAGCCGCTTCGTAATGCCCTTCAAAGCTGTCCGCACGGTCCTGCTCCGTCTGCCGCAGCAGCGTTCTGAGCCTTTGCAGTGCGGACATGGAAACATATTCCGTGTTGTCCGCAAGGTAGTTTGTTGCAGCGGATGCCGTGTCCGTTTCATCCGTCCGTTTGATGGTGATGCGGATGGCATTCACCAGCAGCAGATTCAGAAGAAGGATCACTGCGATCGCCGCTGCGATCACACGTCTCCAGATATGTTTGACAGGAGACTTTTTTTCGGGTAAAGCCTGTTCCATTGCATCACCTCCCCTTCAAGGGCTTTTCGCACGGCTTTTTGCGAAAAAGCCTCTGTATCGGATTGTTTTTCAATTCTTTTTTCAAAAAAGCAGTTTGTATTAAGCGTTTTTTGCAGTAAAGATACTATTAGACCTATTTTGATTCCATTATCATACCACATATCACTCTGTTTGGCATCACTTTTCTTATTTCATATGTGTTATTCTGTTTTGTTCCGTTTTTTCACTTGTTCCGCAACTTCTGTTTGCGTAAATAAGTTACCGTCTTGTTTTCTCAAACACGCCGATTTGTCCCCCTTCGCCGCCGGGTGTTTTTTGCCTTTCCGGTTGAACCCGTATCCCTCCCATGTTAGAATATTTTGATATTCTTTTTTCGGAGGACTTTTCCATTGGGTTTAAAACAGCTATTTTCCGCTAAGGATATGACCCTCGGCGCACCGTGGAAGCGCATTTCCGAGTTTGCGGTGCCCATGCTCCTTGGCAATATGGCGCAGCAGCTTTATAACACGGCGGATTCCGTGGTGGTAGGCCACTACATCGGCGATAACGCCCTTGCGGCGGTCGGCAGTGCATCCCCCATTCTGAACCTGCTGCTGGCGCTGTTCGTGGGTCTTTCCACCGGCGCCGGCATTGCCGTTTCCCAGAATTTCGGCGCAAAGGACAGGGAGCAGCTTTCCGTTTCCATCGGCAACTGCATCACCCTTACCGCCATCACTACCCTTGTCATCATGCTCATCGGTCCCCTTGTTACAAGACCGCTGCTTGAGCTTCTTGACACCCCTGCCTCCATCATCGATTGGTGCACGAATTATCTTCGCATCTTCTTTATCGGCTGCGGCGGCTTTTTCTTCTATAACATGCTTTCCGGCATTCTGCGGGGCATGGGCGATTCCTTCTCTGCCCTCGGCTATCTGCTGCTTGCCACCGTCCTCAACATCGGCCTTGACGTGCTGTTTGTTGCCAAGTTCAACATGGGCGTGCCCGGCGTATCCCTTGCAACGGTCATTGCCCAGTTTATTTCCGCACTGTTCTGCCTCAATAAGCTGATGCACATGCGAGACGTGTTCGACCTCAACCTTTCCACGCTGAAGCTGCGTGCAGCCTGCGCCAAGCGCATCATCACCATCGGCCTTCCCTCTGCCATTACGCAGGGCGTGATGTCCGTTGCCATGCTGGTGGTGCAGTCCCTGACCAACAGCCTCGGCGAAACGGTGATCGCCTGCAGCGTCATCATCATGCGTGTGGACGGCTTTGCCATGATGCCCAACATGAGCTTCGGCCAGGCCATGAGCGTTTACACCGGTCAAAACGTGGGCGCCGGCAAAACGGAGCGCATTAAGGAAGGTCTTAAGCAGGGCGGCGCCATGGCGGTGGGCTTTGCCACCTTCATCACCATCATACTGCTGTTCTTCGGTCATCACCTTTTCGCCATTTTCACCGAAACGGAAGCGCTCATCGACCTTGCGGTACGCATGATGCGCATCCTCGCCTTCGGCTACATCTGCATGGCTGTCACGCAGGTGCTTGGTGGCATCATGCGCGGCGCAGGCGACACCATGACCCCCATGTGGATCAGCATGATCACCACCATTCTCATGCGCATCCCCATCGCCTATGGCCTTGCTTACCTGACCCGCTGTCCCGAATATCCCAACGGCATGCCGCATGCGCTTTACTGCAGCCTGCTCATCTGCTGGGTCACCGGTGCGGTGCTCTCTTCCATCGCCTATTCCCGCGGCAATTGGAAGAAGAAAATGGCGGATTCCATCGCACACCTCAACGCCGACAACGAATAAAGCATCCGATTTCCGCAAAAACGCCCTGCAGGCTTTGCATCCTGCAGGGCGTTTTATGTATGCGCTGCTGCGCAATACAAACAAGCGGATGCTGCCGCAGAGCATCCGTCCCCTTCCCCATCCCTCTTTGACAGAACAGGGTGCCGCCGCTTCCTGCGCCCGTGCTGCAGCCGGCAGGATTTTCACTGCAAAAACGATCCCATCCGCACCGGTATCCGCCGTTCGGTTCCGTTTCTTCGCCAAGCCGCCCCCCACGTTTTGCGATCCTCCGTCAAAAACAGCCCTTTTCCGCATTTATCGATTTACCATATATCGACTTATTGTTCAAAAATACGCCTGTTTTTCTATATTTTCCCGATATTTCCTGGGAAATTCTTCCGGCGGTGCAAAAAAGCCCTTTCCCACCCTTTTTCCGTGGGTTTTTCTGTTGTTTCCACCCTGTTTTATGGTATAATCGGTGCATGGAACGCAATGCTTTTTTCAATGCCATCAAGGAAAATACGCTCACGGGAGCATACCTTCTGCACGGCACGGAGGAATACATCAAGGAGAGCGCAGTTGCATCGGTGCTTGACCGGGTAGACGATGCAGCACGTGCGCTGAACGTGGATGTCCTTCAATCCGCCGCCGCAGATGCGCTGATGCTTGCCGCCGATGCGCTGCCCTTTTTTGCGGAAAGGCGGGTGATCATCTGCCGTGCTTTGCCGAAGGAAAACGATGCGAAGGCCATCGCCGCTTATCTTCCCAAGATGCCGCCCACCACGCTCCTTCTTTTCGTGGTGCAGGGCGATGCGGATGCACGGCTTGCATTCGTAAAAGCCCTTGCGAAGGAAGACCGTGCTGTCATGTTCGCACCCCTTTCCGAAGGGGAAGCCGCACGCTGGGTGGGGCAGCTTGCACGCCGCCGGGGCGTGACCATCCTTCCCGATAACGCCCGTTTCCTTGTGAATCTTGCAGGCACGGACTGTGCACGCCTTGCCAACGAGTTTGAAAAGCTGGCATGCTATGCAGGCGACGGCAGCGAGATCACCAAGGATATGATCGGCAAGGTGGTGATCCGTGATCTTGACTTCATCGTGTTTTCCATTCTGGATTACTTTTTGGCAGAAAAGCCGGAGGACGGTTTCCGTGCCCTCGGCGCCGTTATCAAGGATGGAGAAAAGCCCCTTGACATCGCCCGTGTGCTGGGTGACAAAGCCAAGCTGACCCTTGAAGCGAGAAAGCTCATCGACCGCAAAAAACAAAAGGATGAGATCACAAAGTCGCTGCCCGTCAGCCCCGGCTATGCCTACCGCATCTATGAATCCGCACGCCGGCTGAAGGCGGCACAGGTCCCAAAGCTGTTTGCTTGCGCAAAAGCGCTTGCGGAGGTAGCGCCGCTGCAGCTCACGGGGCGCATGAAGGCTTCCGATGCTTTGGAACGTGCGCTGCTGAAGCTGGTCGCAGAGTAAAAAACCTTTCAACAAAAAAGCCAAGCTGTATTAGGGGCATCCCATTAAAAAAGCATCGCCGCAAAACGAATCCATTCCGGGCAACTGCATCGTCATCGTCGGTCGGAATATCGACGGATATGCCTTCCTCCTCTTCCTTGCATTTACCCGAAAGCGATCCATTTTGCGGTCGAAGAGTCTAAAAAGGCAA
>JAFSEB010000033.1 GCA_017435905.1 Clostridia bacterium
ATCCCGTTAAGAAAACATCGGTCTAAGAAAGGCAATACCGGCCCTATCGGTGTGTTGTGCGGTCTTGAAATAGCACCACTATTCCTTCGACCACACGCCTGCCGATAGAACCGGTCTTGCCTTTTTAGACTTTTCGACCGCAAAATGGATCGCTTTCGGGTAAATGCAAGGAAGAGGAGGAAGGCATATCCGTCGATATTCCGACCGACGATGACGATGCAGTTGCCCGGAATGGATTCGTTTTGCGGCGATGTTTTTTTAAGGGGATGCCCCTTATACGCAAGCCTGTTTTCAGTGAAACAGCGGCTTTGCCGCAGTGAGCATGTACGGCTGCATCTGTATGGCACGGCTTTACCGTGCGGATGCAGCCGTATCCGTTTTTCCTAAGGAACCGCAGACGAAACAAGCCGCTTCCCCGTGGGGCGCACGTTTGCGCCCGTCGGGCGCCAACGGGGCGTGCGTACGCACGCAGCTGCGGCGACGCCGCAGCGGTGCGCCCCACCGCCGCAGCCGGAATTTCCGCCGCAGCTGCTTTTCACCGCCATCCCGTTTATCCATTTCCGCCAATTTGTCCCGTTTGCAGTGCAAATTGTTGCGGCAAAAGGCAGGGGGTGTTATATTGAAACAGAGCGGCTTGCCGAAAAAGCCGCAGGAAAGGGGAACATTGCCTATGCCTCCCGGAGGCGGAATGCGCCAGCCGCGCGGTTTTCTGACCGATGAAGAAAAAAACAACCTGCCCAAAGTGGATGCGGCGCTCATCAGGCGCATCCTTTCCTACCTGACCCCCTATTGGGGAAAATTCATCCTTGTATTCATCACCATCATCCTCTCCTCCGTGCTGGGGCTTCTGCCCAGCATCATCACGGGGCGCATTGTGGATGAAGCCCTGATGGGCGACAGCATGGCACTGCTCATCAAGCTCCTTTTGAGCGCCCTTGCCACGCTGACCGCATCGCAGGTGGTAAGCGTTCTCACCACTTACCTGAACGCATGGATCAGCCAGCACATCATCTTCGACATGAAGAACCAGATGTATGCCCACCTGCAGCAAATGTCCCACGCCTTCTTTACCGGCGAGCGGCAGGGTGATATCATCACCCGTATGAACACGGACATCAGCGGCGTTTCCAGCGTCATTTCCGGCACGCTGTCGAGCATCCTGAGCAACGTTGCCACGGTGGTGACCACCCTTGTGGCGCTTTTCGGCATGAACTGGATGATGGCCATCGTGGGCGTGCTGGTGATCCCCCTTTTGATCCTGCCCACCCGCAGCGCAGGCCGCACACGCTGGAAGCTGTTGAGCGAAAGCCAGGCCAAGCACGATGAGATGAACCAGCTCATCAACGAGACCCTCAGCGTCAGCGGTTCCATGCTCACAAAGCTCTTCACCCGTGAAAAGAGCGAATATGACCGCTTCGTTTCCGTCAACGGCGAGGTAACACGCCTTGCCCTGAAGGAACAGCTCAGCGGCCGTTTCTTCTTCCTTGTCATGGGCATCTTCACCCAGCTGGGGCCGCTGCTTATTTACTTTGCAGGCGGCTACCTCATCATCGGCAGGATCGATACCACGCTGACCGTGGGTACCATCACCGCCATGGTGGCACTTGTGAACCGGCTTTACAGGCCCGTGGAGTCCCTGCTCAACATCGGCGTGGACTTCACAAGAAGCCTTGCCCTTTTCACCCGTATCTTCGACTATTTTGACAGACCCATCGAGATATCTTCCCCCAGGGATGGCAAAAAGCCCTCCCTTGAGGGGGCGGATATCCGCTTTGAGCACGTGCGCTTCGGCTACACGGAGGATGTGGAGATCCTGCACGATATCGACTTCACCGTGCCTGCCGGGCAGATGGCGGCCATCATCGGCCCTTCCGGCAGCGGCAAGAGCACCATCATCAACTTCATCCCCCGTCTTTACGATGTAAAGGGCGGCAGCGTGAAGATCGGCGATGTGGATGTTCGGGATTTCGATCTCACCTACCTTCGCAGCCAAATCGGCATGGTCACGCAGGATACCTACCTGTTCAACGGCACCATAAAGGAAAACCTGCTCTACGCCAAGCCCGACGCTACGGATGAGGAGCTTTACGAAGCCTGCAAGGCAGCCTCCATCCACGATTTCATCCTCTCCCAGCCCAAGGGCTACGAGAGCGAGGTAGGCAACCGTGGTCTGAAGCTGTCCGGCGGCGAAAAGCAGCGCATCTCCATTGCCCGGGTCATCCTCAAAGACCCGAAGATCCTCATCCTTGATGAAGCCACCAGCGCCCTTGACTCCATCAGCGAGGCTGCCATTCAGGATGCCCTTGAGGTGCTCATGAAGGGACGCACCAGCATCGTCATCGCCCACCGGCTTTCCACCATCATGGCGGCGGATACCATCCTTGCCCTTTCGGACGGCATCATCGCCGAGCGCGGCAGGCACGAGGAGCTTCTTGAGAAGGACGGCGTTTACAAGCAGCTCTTTGACACCCAGTTCGGCAGGATGCTGGAATGGGAAGCGGAATGTGACTGCAAGTGTGAAGAGGATGCATAAAAGATCACAGCAAAAAGAGGCTTTGTCCTAAGGGACAAAGCCTCTTTTTTATGCAGGGGCGGCCATTGGCCGCCCCTGCGGTTTTCTTTGCAATTTATTTTTCCCAGGGGGTGACGACCCACTTGATGCAGCCGTCCTTCTGATTGCCGAACACGTCGTAGCCCGTCATGATATCGTTGAGGGGCGCACGGTGGGTGATCATCAGGCTCGTATCAAGCCTGCCCGTTTCAATGAGCTTCATGATGTCGCCGCAGGCATTGGCATCCACACCGCCGGTCTTGAAGGTGAGGTTCTTGCCGTACATCAGGTGCAGGGGGATGGACTGGGCTTCCGCATACAGAGCCACCACCACCACGATGGCGCTCGGGCGTGCTGCCTGCCATGCAAGCGCAAAGGTGTTCTTCGCACCGGCTACCTCAAACACACGGTCCGCACCACGGCCGTCGGTAAGCTCCTTTACCTTTTGAACGATATCCGTCTCACGGGGGTCAAGCACGATATCCGCAAGGCCCTTTTCCTTTGCAAGGGCAAGGCGTTCCTTATTCACATCCACCGCAATGATGGTGGCAGGGCTGTAAAGCCGTGCGCACATCATGGTGCAAAGACCCGTGGGGCCTGCCCCCAGCACAAGGATGGTGGAAGCAGGTTCGATCTCGCCTTCTTTGGCCGCCCAGTAGCCCGTTGCCAGCACATCGCCCACAAAGAGGGCATCTTCATCGCTGACGGATTCGGGGATGGGGGTGCAGCTTTGGTCTGCGGTGGGCACACGCACATATTCCGCCTGACCGCCGTCGATGCGGCAGCCAAGCTCCCAGCCGCCCTCCACGCAGTTGTTCACATAGCCGCGCTTGCAGAAGAAGCACTCACCGCAGAAGCTCTCCACATTCACCGCCACACGGTCGCCCACCTTCAGCTTTTTGACGGCTGCGCCCGTTTCCACCACTTCGCCCACAAATTCGTGACCGAGGACAACGCCCTGCTTCGCGCGGGGCACAGTGCCGTGGATGATATGCAGATCGCTGGAACAGATGCTGGAACGGGTCACCTTCACGATGGCGTCACGCTGTTCAAGGATCTTCGGCAGGGGCTTGTCGCAAAGCTCCACCTTTCCTTTTTCCTTCCATACTACGGCTTTCATGGTTTCCATATCCAATGCTCCTTTCGGAAAAATACTTGTTGTTTACAGGGCTTTTGCCGCCGCTTTTGCCCGTTCCTTTGCTTGTGCAAGGATCTCCTCCGGCGGCGTGATGCCAAGGTCGAGCCCGTCCGCCGCCACGCATGCAAATTCGGGGATGCCGAAGAAGCGGCACAGGGCATCAAGATACCTTGCGCCCATTTCATCCTCGCTGCCCTCATAGCTGCCGCCGCGGGTGGTAAGGAACAGCAGCTTTTCCGCCTTGCATGTGCCGAAGCAGCCCCGTTCATCGCAGCCGAAGGTGATGCCCTCCACGCTGACGTTTTCAATGTACACCTTCAAAAGCGCCGGGAAGGCAAGATCCCAGAAGGGTGCGGCGATCAGGATGGCATCCGCCTCCTGAAACTGATGGGCATAGCGGAAACGGGGGTGGGACAGTTCCTTCTGCCCAAGGAGCTTTTCACGCTGGAAAAAGAAGCCTTCGGAGAAGAAGTTGAGCTGTTCATCCATCAGCGTCAGGGTCTCCACTTCCACATCCTTCCTATTCAGAAGGACTTCCATGGCAGCATCCGCCAGCTGCTTTGTACGGGAAAGCTCCCTGCGGATGCAGCAATCCACAAACAGGATCCGTTTTTTCATATTCAGTCCTCCACGCCCACAAAGAGCACGCCGAAGCGCTCCTCACGGATGGCTTCATCCACTTCCTCTTTGGTGGGCACGCTGTCCGCTGCACCGGGGCGTGTGACCGCAATGGCGGAGGCGGTGGTGGCAAGGGTCAGCGTATCCCGGACGCTGAGGCCGTGGAGCATGCCGTAGAGGAAGTAGCCGGAGAAGGTATCGCCGGCGGCGGTGGTATCCTTCACGGGCACACGGAAGCTGCCGCAATAGGTAACGGTGCCGTCCGCTTCCATGCACCGTGCGCCGCAGGAACCAAGGGTCAGAAGCACGCCGCAGCCCGGATACTTTCGGTGCAGGGCGGAAAGGATCTCTTCTTCATCTTCCGTGCCGGCAAGGGCGCCGCCCTCCACCTCGTTCACGATGAGCCATGTAAGCTTATCAAGAGGGTAATCCTTGACCCGATCATCCATGGGTGCGGCGTTAAGGGCGCACTTGAGCCCACGCTTTGCCGCTTCCTCGATGATGTAGGGCACAAGGTTGGTCTCGTTCTGCAAAAGCACAAGGCCGTCCTCCCCTTCTTTCAGGAAGGCATTGAAGGCAGCATCGATCCACTCCTTCGTCAGCATTTGGTTGGTGCCGCCGTAAAGGAGGATGCAGTTCTGCCCTTTTTCATCCACCTGAATGATGGCGTGACCGGCGGAGGCGTTGACGGGGGTCAAAAGGCTGACATCCACCCCGTTTTCGGCGAGCTTATCCCGAAGCATCTCCGCAGCGGCGCCAAGAAGCCCTGCATGGTAAACACGGCTTCCTGCCTTCGCCGCAGCGATGGACTGGTTGAGCCCCTTGCCGCCGCAGTTGACCATCAGGCTTTTCGATGCCTTCGTTTCGCCCGGGCGAAGAAAGGCATCCACCGAGTAAACATAATCCACATTGAGCGAGCCGAAATTCAGAATACGCATGAAAAAAGCTCCTTTGCAAGATTGATTCCCGTTGTATTTTCCTGTATGCTGATTGTAGCACAACCATACAATTTCAGATAAAAGGAAGGTAAGCTTATGAGTCTGCAGCCCCACATTCGCCTTGATGAGACCGTGAACGCCAAATGTGCCCTTTTGCCCGGCGACCCTGCCCGGCTTGACCGCATCGCCCCGTTTTTGACGGATGTAAAGGAGCTTGGGTTCAACCGGGAATACCGCAGCCTTGTGGGCACCTACAAGGGTGTGCGCATCCTTGCGGTATCAACGGGCATCGGCGGCGCCAGCGCAGCCATTGCGGTGGAAGAGCTCAAAAACATCGGCGTTGAAAACATGATCCGCATCGGCAGCTGCGGTGCACTGCAGCCGAAGGTGCGCCTTGGCGACATCGTGATCGTATCGGGCTGTGTGAGGGATGACGGCGCATCGAAGACCTACATTGCCCCGGAATTTCCTGCCGTGCCGAACACGGAGATGCTCGTTGCCTGCATCAATGCGGCGAAGGCGCTTGGCGCCCCCTACCACACGGGCATTGCACGCAGCCACGACAGCTTCTATACCGACCGTGAGGAAGAGTGGAACGCATATTGGCACAAGGCCGGCGTCCTTGGCAGCGATATGGAGACCGCAGCCCTTTTCACCGTGGGCGCCCTGAGGGGCGTAAGAACGTCATCCATCCTCAACAACGTGGTGGCCTTTGAGGACAAGGCGGATACCGCCGCCGCCATCGGCGATTATGTGGACGGCGCAACCCTTGCCATGCAGGGCGAGGAAAACGAGATCCGCACCGCCCTTGAGGCGTTTTATGCCCTGTGTCGGTAAGAATTATTATAGCACAGAGAAAACAGACCCGTAAAGCGGAAGCAGGCGGCGGAAATGCCGCCTGTACCGCCGAAAAAAGGAGTTCACCATGTCAAAGCCGAGCCGCACCGAGATCTTTGAAACGCTGCCCGTAAGGCAGGCGGTGCTCAGGCAGATCGCACCGGCCATTTTGAGCCAGCTGATCACACTCATTTACAATTTGGCCGACACCTATTTTGTGGGCATGCTCAACGACCCGGCGGAGACCGCTGCCGTTACCGTGGCGGCACCGCCCTTTCTGCTGCTGACCGCCATTTCAAACCTTTTTGGCGTGGGCGGCGCAGCGGTCATTGCAAGAAGCCTGGGCAAAAAGGAGATCGGTAAGGCAAAAGAGGCTTCCGCCTTCGCTTTCTACGGCGCCTTTGCGGCTGCCATCGCCTTTTCCTGCCTGTTCCTGCTGTTTGCTGAGCCCATTTTGACCCTTTGCGGCGCAAATGCCGATACCTATGCAAAAAGCTTCGGCTATGCCAAGTGGACGATCCTTTTTGGCGGCTTTGCCACCATTCTCAATCTGCTGCTTGCAAACCTTGTCCGTGCGGAGGGCAGCGCCTTCCACGCATCCCTCGGCGTATCCATGGGCGGCATACTGAACATCATCCTTGACCCCATTTTCGTTCTGCCCCGGTTCCTTGGCATGGGGGCGGTGGGTGCAGGCATGGCGACCGCCATCTCGAACCTTGCGGCGGTATGCTATTTCCTCATTTACATCCGCATCCGGAGGGAAAGCACCGTGCTTTCCGTTTCGCCCGGGCTTCTTTCCCGTGGCATCCGCCATGCTGCCGATGTGCTCAAGACCGGCATGCCGGCTTCCATCCAGTACCTTTTAACGGTGGTAACGGTGGCGGCGCTGTCCAAATTCGTTTCCAAATACGGCACCGCTGCGGTAGCAGCCCTCGGCATCGTGAAAAAGCTCGACCAGCTGCCGCTGTTCTTCTCCATCGGTCTTTCCAACGGGCTTCTGCCCTTCCTTGCCTACAACCATGCTTCCGGCAACGGGGAACGGCGCAAAGCAGGGTTTCGCTTCGGCTGCCTTGTTTCCGTTTCCTTCTCGGTGTTCTGCCTCATCATTTACGAGTGCTTTGCGCCCTTTTTGACCGGGCTTTTCATCGACGACGGGGAGACCCTTCGCTACGCTGCCGCCTTCCTTCGCATCATGGTGACGGCAATGCCCTCCATGTCCCTCGTTTACCCGATGATCGTACAGTTTCAGGGCATGGGACGGGTGAAGGAATCGCTGATCTGTTCCATTCTTCGCAAGGGCGTGCTGGATATCCCCCTGCTGTTCATACTGGATGCCATCATTCCTCTTTACGGCTGCGCAATGGTACAGCCCATTGTGGATGCCCTTTCCCTGGCGGTGGCGTTTGTGTTTTACAGGCGCATCGGGCAGGAAACAAGATAAGGATGTGAACATGATGCCGCAGCACATATGTGCTGCGGCATTTTGCTCTTTAGCGGTGCGGTGGAATGCTGCAAGTGAAGTGGGGCGCACGTTTGCGCACCTTCGGTGCGCAAACGGGGCGGCCGTGCCCGCAGGGCACGCCGCAGCTGCGGCGCAGCCGCAGCGGTGCGCCCCACCGCCGCAGCCGGAGTTTTCACCGCAGGGCGGAGAGGACGCCCTCACCTACACACAAAAAGCACCCCGAAGGATGCTTTTTCTATTGTGTTGTTTCTTAATACTGTGCCATCAGTTCCTTCACACGCTTCACGAAAGCGGTGCGGTCCACGCCGGTGACGACGTAGGCGTTCTTTTCAAACTGGGCATCGCTGTAAAGGTCGGTGACGGTCTTGCCGCGGGTGATCTTGCCCCTGCACTCCACGTGCACACCGGCTTCTTCGCCGCTGAAAAGCTCCGGCGCTACGGTGTAAAGCACCGCAGCCGGGTCATGGAGCGCCACGCCGGGCAGCCCAAGGGAAAGGGAGAATTTGAGCACGTTCTGCAGCACATCACGGAAGAACTTCGCCTGCTTGCTGCCGAGGGCGCCCACTTCCTCCACCTCTTCGGGGGTCAAGAAGCACTGCATGGTCACATCAAGGCCCACCATGTAAACGGGAATTCCACTCTGGAACACCATTTCCGCCGCTTCGGGATCCGCAAAGATGTTGAATTCCGCCGCAGGGGTGGTGTTGCCGTAGGTGGCACCGCCGCCCATGATAACGATGCGCTTGATGAGCTTGGGAAGCTCGCTGTATTTCGCAAGGGCAACAGCCACGTTCGTAAGGGGGCCCACGGCGATGAGCACCAGCTCGCCTTCCGCTTTTTTGGCCTCTTCATAGATCACATCCCAGGCAAGGGCTTCGGGCGCCGGCTTGATGACAGCGCCGGGCACTTCCATGCCGCCGAGGCCGTCCGCACCGTGAATGCTGGCAGCGGTGATCTTTTCGCCCACAATGGGCTTTTCCGCACCGGCGTAAACCGGCACATGCCACTCCGCCACATGCAGGATCTTATGGCTGTTGGGGTAGGTATGCTCCAGGCCCACGTTGCCGGCAACGGCGGTAATGGCCTTAACATCCAGCATGGGGAGCTGCTTTGCAAGCAGGATGGCAATGGCATCATCCACGCCGGGATCACAGTCGATGATCACAGGATAACGGTTCATGCCTGCACCTCCTCAGAATAATGCTCTGCCGCTTCCACAAGCAGCTGCACAAAGGCTTCCCTGTCAATGTCAAGGATGACATTCACGTTGGGTGCCTGTCCCGTTACGCCGAAACGGTCCGCAACGGTAGCGCCCTTGCAGTAATCGCCATCGGTCTCCACCGCCACAAACAGTTTGCGCATGGTGAGGATCTCCGGCTTGATGAGGGCAGCCACCGCCACCGCATCGTGTACCGGTGCGCCGGGGTAGCCCTTGGAACGGTGGAAGCCGTAGAAGAACTCCAGCCACTCCGCCACCACTTTCGCTACGGGATTGCCCACCGCACGGATGCGCTCGAAGTCTTCCGGATAAACGAGGGCTTTTTCGGTCACATCAAGACCTGCCATGGTGATGGGGATGCCGCTTTCAAATACGATTTTCGCCGATTCGGGGTCAACAAGGATGTTGAATTCCGCTGCAGGCGTCCAGTTGCCGAAATCGATGCCGCCGCCCATGAGCGAAATATGGGCGATCTTGCTCTTGAGCTCCGGATGCGCCGCAAGAAGGGCGGCAATGTTGGTAAGGGGACCGGTGGGCACAAGGGTCACGGGCTCTTCGCTTTCACGGAGCACCTTTGCCATCAGCGTCACGGCGTCAAGGCCGCCGGGCTCGAAGGCAGGTTCCGGCAGTTTGGGGCCGTCAAGACCGCTCTCGCCGTGCACCGTGGGGGCAATGATGGGTTCCGCCACAAGGGGGCCCTTCCTGCCCTTGGCAAAGGGCGCATTCAGACCGATAAGGGTGCAGATGCGAAGGGCGTTGTAGGTGGTTTTTTCGATGGTCTGATTGCCGCAGCAGGTGGTGACCGCACGGATATCCAGCATGGGGCTTGCGTTTGCAAGCACCCATGCGATGGCGTCATCATGACCGGGATCGCCGTCAAGGATAATGGGGATCTTTCTCATATTACTTCTCCTCCGCTTCTTCTTTGGGGCGGCGTGCCTTCTTCACACGGCGCACGGTGGCGGCGGCATAGAACACAAGGCCAAGCACCGTTGCCACATAGGGGATCACGGATACGAGATAGGTGGAAATATCCGGCAGGGCGCTTGCCTTGGTACGCAGCGCCTGCGCAAGACCGAACAGCAGGGAGGAGAGCAGCGTGCCTACAGGCTCGCCCCGACCCATGGCCTGCGCCGCAAGGGCGATAAAGCCTCGGCCGGCGACCATGCCGCTGTTCCAGCCCTGAGAATAGTACATGCTCATGAATGCGCCGCCAAGACCCGCAAGGGCGCCGGAGAACGCAAGGGCGATGTACTGGATGCGGCGTACCTTGATGCCCACGGATTCCGCTGCGTGGTTGTTTTCGCCCACCGCACGGATGTTGAGGCCAAGGGGCGTCTTATAAAGGAGCACCCAGAGAAGGAACACGAAGAGAAACGCAAGGTAAGTCAAAAGGCTGTGACCGGAGAGGATCTCGCCCAGCACGGGGATATCCTTGATGAGGGGGATCTCCAGCGTGGGGATGAGGATGTTCTGGCTGACGAGGGAACCGGTGTTGCCGCGCATGCCGGTGAACATATAGAGGAGGAAGATCGTGCCGCCGCCGCCGAGCATGTTGACGGCGATACCTGCAAGGATGATATCCGTTTTGAGCTTCAGGGAAAAGAAACCCACCATGAGGCTCAGCAGCATGCCCACAAGAAGTGCGCAAAGCACGCCCACAGCCCAGCTCTGGGTCCAGTAGCTTGTCAGGGTGCCGAAGAGAGCGGCGATCATCATCATGCCCTCAAGGCCCATGTTGGTAAGACCGGCCTTTTCCGCAATGACGGCACCGAGCGCCGCAAAGAGGATGGGGGCGGTGATGCGGATCACGGAGGCGACAAATTCCGCCTGGAATACCATTTCCATCAGCTGTTTCATTATGCTTTGCCTCCTTCCGCAGTTTCGGTTTTGGCAAGGTCTGCCTGTGCGCTGCGCACCACCAGCTTCTGCCTGTAGCCGGCAAGGAACTGCTCCGCCGCAAAGAACAGGAAGATGGCAGCCTGAATGATGTCGATCATTTCGCTGGGCACATCGCTGTGGGTGGACATCAGCATGCAGCCCTTATTGAGGTATGCGATGAAGAATGCCGCAAAAGGTACGAAGATGGGGTTATTCTTGGCAAGGATGGCGATGGTGACGCCTGCCCAGCCGTAGCCGGGAAGCTCCTTCCAAAGGAAGGTGTTGAAGCGGCCCAGCACCTCGATGCTGCCGCCCATGCCGGCAAGAACACCGCCGATGATCTGGGAAAGGACGATCACGCC
The DNA here is from genome assembly GCA_017435905.1 of Clostridia bacterium. GTDB lineage: Bacteria > Bacillota > Clostridia > Christensenellales > CAG-138 > UBA1685. The sequence goes on from JAFSEB010000033.1 coordinate 11,007, forward strand.
GCCCACATTCATGCCGCTGTACTCGGAGAACGCCTTGTTGATACCGATCATGCGGATGGTGTAGCCCCACTTGGTGCGGTACATAAACAGCGCCACGATGACAACGAACACAAGCGCCACCACGAAGCCCCAGGTGAGCTTGCTGCCGCCGGGAACAAGGGAGGGGATCTTCGCCGTTTCATCGAAGGGATAGGTCTGGGTGGAACCCTTGGAACGGTCTGCAAAGGTGTTGTTGAGGAAGTGGAGCACCACATACATGATGATGTAGTTCATCATCAAACTCATAACCATTTCGCTGGCGCCGAGCTTCACCTTCAGGATGGCAGGAACCAGCATGATGAGGCCGCACAGCGCCGCTGCGATCACAACGCAGACCACCGCATGCAGGCCGGTATTCATGTGGATGTAGATGCCGCAAAGAGCGCCCACGAAGCCGCCCGCCATGACGCAGCCTTCGCTTGCCAGGTTGAACTGACCGGCGGAGAACATGACGCAGGTGGCAAGACCAGTGAAAATGGTGGGGATCATCGCCGCAAGGATGGTGTAGAAGCTGGAGGTGTTGAAACCGCCGTTATCCTTCACGATGGGGCCGATGAGCAGGTACTTAAGCGCCGTGAAGGGCTCATCGGAGCAAAGGAAAATGAAGACGGTTGCCACGGCGAGAGCCAGCGTGATGGCTGCCGCACCGCGGAGGATCTCAAACACCTGCAGGCGTCTGTCTTTCATGCTTTTGTTATTCATGGCAAACCCTCCCGATCTCTTCGTCGCTCTGGCGCTTGAGGCCGAGCATGTATTCGCCCATGATCTCGTCGGTCAGCATGGCGGTATCCTCGAAATAGGCTGCGATCTTTCCGCCGCACATCACGATGAGGGAGTCGGAAAGCTCCATGACCTCGTTGAGGTCTGCGCTGACAAGCAGCACCGCTGCGCCTGCACGGGACAGTTCCACCAGCTTTTTGCGGATGAACTCCGTGGCGCCCACGTCGATGCCTCGGGTGGGCTGGTCGGCGATGATGAGCACGGGATCGCAGGAGAACTCACGGGCCACGACCACCTTCTGGATGTTGCCGCCCGAAAGCATGCCCACCTTCTGCTGGCCGGACTTGCAAAGCACCTTGAAGTCACGGATCAGGTCATCGCACTCCTTGTGGATGGCCTTCATGTCAAAGAGAGGGCCTTTGTTGAAGCGCTTTGCGCCCACACGGTCGCTGATGAGGTTTTCCTCGATGCTGGCGGTGGCGGCGATGCCGTAGGTCATGCGGTCCTCCGGGATGAGGGAAACGCCGAGGCTGCGGATATTGCGCTGGGACACGCCCACGATATCCTTGCCGTTCACCTTGACGCTGCCGGCATCCGGGCGGTTCAGGTTGAAGAGCATATCGACAAGCTCACGCTGGCCGTTGCCTTCAACGCCCGCAATGCCCAGGATCTCACCCTTCCTGACGGAGAAGGAGACCTTATCGAGCATCTTCTTATTCCATTCGTTGGTGTATTCAAGATCCTTGACGGAAAGAACGGTATCCGTGGGCTGTGCTTTTTCCTTTTCCACGGTGAGGATAACGTCACGGCCCACCATGAGACGGGAGATCTCTTCCTTGGTGATGGAAGCGGTCTCATACACGCCCATGGATTTGCCCGCACGCATGATGGTAAGACGGTCGGTGATCTGTTTGATCTCGTTGAGTTTATGAGAGATGAAGATAATGGTATAGCCCTGTTCCTTGAGGTTGATGAGCTCACGGAACAGCTCGGCGGTCTCCTGGGTGGTCAGAACGGCGGTGGGCTCGTCAAGGATGAGGATCTTTGCGCCGCGCACCAGCGCCTTTAAGATCTCCACCTTCTGCTTCATGCCCACGGGGATGTCCATGACCTTGGCTTTGGGGTCCACATGCAGGTTGTACTTTTCGGCATATTCCTCGGTGAGCTTCACGGCGCTTTCCATATCCATGAAAAGTCCGCCCTTCTTCGGTGCCATGCCAAGGACGATGTTTTCCGCCACGGTCAGGCTCGGTACGAGCATGAAGTGCTGGTGCACCATGCCGATACCCTTAGAGATGGCAACCGTGGGGGAAGTGAGGTTCACCGTTTCACCGTTCACGATGATCTCGCCGCTGGTGGGCTGCTCCAAACCGAAGAGCATTTTCATGAGGGTGGATTTGCCTGCGCCGTTTTCGCCCATGAGCGCATGGATCTCGCCCCGGCGCACGTTGAAATCAACACCCCGGTTTGCGGCGATGCCGTTGGGATACACTTTGTTGATCCCTTTCATCTGCACAACGTATTCGCTTTGCGGCATTGGTTGTGTCTCCTCCTTATTTTGTTAAAAAAGCAAACGGGCGAGAGCCACGACAAAGTCAGCTCTCCCCCGGCTCGTTGTTCGAAAACGTATCGTTCGGGCCGGCGCAAAGCCGGCCCGAACGGGTGTATTATGCTTCTGTTTTGTTAGGGCTGCATGCTGTCGCGGAGGGCAACGGCACCGTTGGTCTCATCGCCGATGGCGGTGGGAACGGTGATCTCGCCGGAAGCGACCTTCTCCTGAGCGGCAAGAACGGCATCCTGCACAGCCTGGGGAGCGATCTTGGCGAAGTTCTTATCGGTCACGATGCCAACGCCGCCTTCGTTGAGGCCGAGGTTGACCTGAGTGCCGAAGAGGGCATCCGCTTCACCGGCATCCCACTTATCGAAGAACCAGATGAGGGACTGGCCGATGTTCTTGAGGCCGGAGGTCAGGGTGATGGCAGCCTGCTCTTCGGGAAGGGTGAGTTCCTGGTCGCTGTCAACGCCGATGAACCAAGCCTTGCCGGTTTCAGCAGCAGCTTCGGCGCCGCCGTTGCCGGAGAGACCCGCAACGCCCCAGATGATGTCGCAGGCGTTGTCGTTGATCATGGAGATGCCGAGTTCCTTAGCGGTGGCGGTATCAACATAGCTGTTGACATAGCGGGTGTCGACCTTCACTTCGGGGTCGGTATCCTTGATGCCCTGGAGGAAGCCATAGAGGAAGTCGTTGATGACGGGGCTGTCAACGCCGCCGATGAAGCCGACGACCTTCTCGGGGTTGATGTTGGCAACTTCGGTAGCGCTGGTCATAGCAGCGGCATAAACGCCCACGAGGTAACCCATGTCGTTCTGCTTGTAGGAGAAGTTGACAACGTTCTTGTTTTCGCCAACATAGGTGGTGTCATCGTAGATGAGGAACTTCTGGTCCGGGTACTCGGTGGCGACTTCCTTGAGGTAGTCGGGCATCTGGTAGGTACCGCAGATGATGAGATCATACTCGCCGGATTCGGCTACTTCGTAGAGGGTCTCAAGCCACTTGGGCTGGTCTTCATCGGTGCCGCCCATTTCGATGGTCTTGTAGGTGATGCGGCCGGCATCCTGAAGGGCCTTCAGACCGGATTCGCAGCTGTCGAAGAAGGACTTGTCGCCGAGGTTGCCGTTTACGAGGCTGACAACGTTGTAAACGCCGTCTTCAGAGCCCTGTTCATCGGTGGGGGCCTTTTCGCCGCAGCCAAAGGCCGCAACGGCAAGGATCAGAGCAAGCATGAGTGCAAGTAGTTTCTTCATGGTTTTTCTTCCTCTCTCTTATTTGTTTTACTGTTTATGCCCACAAAGGAATTGTGAACATTTATAGAATAAGTATATACCTATTCCGCATTTTCGTCAATGTGAAACACCGCTTTTCAGAGGTTTCACAGCAGGCGCATCCACTCTTCCTTCAGGCGGCTTTTGCCTGCCATAGCGGCTTCCAGTTCCCGGAGAAGCCGGGGCGTATCCCCGTTGAGGGTGCCCTTGAGGTTGATGTAATTGGAGGCGTGGTTGGCGCGCAGCACGCTGCCCTCGCTGTCCGTGTGGGAAATGAGGGTATGAAGCTCCTGCAGGAAGCCCATGAGGTCCGGCGGTGCAAAGCGTCCTGCCCGGAAATCCTCATAAAGGGGCTCTTCCCCCTCGAGCATCAGCGTCAAAAGGCCGATGTAATCCGCTTTCATGGCGGTGAGCGCCTCGCCTGTTTTGATGGCATGCTCCTCGCTGCCTTCCTTGCCGCCAAGGCCGATGATGGCGGTGACGCTGAGAGCGATGCCTGCTTCCCGCACACGCTGCCCTGCACGGATGATCTCCGCTGCGGTGGCGCCCTTGTTCATATAGGAAAGCACCCTGTCGCTGCCGGATTCAAGGCCCATATAGACCATTTCAAGGCCGCCCATGGCAAGGGCTTTCAGCTCATCATCGCTTTTTGCGGCAATGCTGGCAGGGGAAGCGTAGCTTGTGATGCGCTCCGTGTGGGGCATCTTTTTGGCGATGTGCGCAAAAAGCGCCAGCTGTTCATCGGTCTTTCGCATGAGGGCGTCGCCATCTGCGAGGAACACACGGCGGTAATGCCTTGCCCAGGGGCTTGCTGCCACATCGTCCACATCCGCCAGCACATCACGGAGGGGACGGATGCGGAATTTCTTTTCCTTATACATGCTGCAGAAGCGGCAGCGGTTCTGGCTGCAGCCGATGGTGGACTGCAGGATGAAGCTTCTTGCTTCACTCGGGGGCCTGAAAACACGGCCTTCATATTCCATAGGGTCATTCCTCCCGTATATGATTCAAATTGCAAGATGATTGTACCACGAAAACGGGTTTGGGAAAAGACAGGGAAGAAACAGGTGTGCTGCGGACGGTATAAGGGGCTGCGGTGGTGCTCCCGGGGTGCGGCGCATGCTGCGGCTCTGCCGCAGCCGCGGCGTGCGGGGGGGCGCATGCG
>JAFSEB010000034.1 GCA_017435905.1 Clostridia bacterium
CCGATGGGTGCAATGGGGCTGCGGTGGAAATAAGGGCGGGGCGCACGTTTGCCCTGCGGGCAAACCAAGGTGCGTACGCACCGGCTGCGGCGCAGCCGCAGCGGTGCGCCCCGCCGCAGCAGTTCCTTATTCCCACCGCAGTATCATCGGCACTTTTGCCGTTTGCCCTCGATCACTGCGGCCTCCTCTTCCAGCATGCGCCCGATCTGCGTGACCACCTCTTCTTCGCTCTCCTGCTCACAAGCCTTTTGAAGCAGCTGCAGAAATAATCTGTTTCGCACTCTTACAACAGCCCTGTCATCCAAACTTAACAGCAGCAACAACAGGAGAAAAGAACTGTTCTCGAACAGTCCGTTTCGAATTTCCATTGCAAGGTCTCTTCCCGTCATCGTACCGCCCCAGCGCAGCAAATACTCCATCCGCTCTGCGATGTCTGTCATGTTCTCAAACGGTTCCGGCATTTCATTGCTTTCCACCAGCTTCCTCCTTTCTCTGTATTTTTTGTTTTGCAATGTATTTATTGCAATTCTACTCTTTTTTTCTGTTATTGTAAAGATGCAGTTTGCAATCCATTCATAGCAGAACGGAGCTTTTCCATGCCGCAGAAACTAAAACAGGATATCGCCATTGGCCCCACCATACGCCGCCTGCGCACCGAAGCCGGTCTCACACAGGAACAGGTGGTTTCAAAGCTGCAGCTGAAAGGACTTTCCACTTCACGCAGCATCTATTCGCAAATCGAAGTCGGCACCTACAATATCCGCATCAGCGAACTTACCGCCCTGAAAGAGATCTTTGGCGTATCCTATGCAGATTTCTTTGCGGATCTGCCTTAAACATATCATTTTGGTACAACAAAAAAGCGGAAGCAAATGCTTCCGCTTTTTTCATGCGTTAAGATTGTTTTTACTGGAACTTGATGCCGTTGAACTTGACGCCGGGGCCCATGGTGGTAGAAAGGACAACACTCTTGAGATAGGTGCCCTTCGCAGCAGCGGGCTTGGCCTTGATGATGGCATCCATCAGTGCGCCGAGGTTCTCGGTGAGCTTGTCAGCACCGAAGGAGACCTTACCGACGGGAACGTGCACGATGGCGGTCTTGTCAACACGGTACTCGACCTTACCGGCCTTGATGTCCGCGATGGCCTTGGTCACATCCATGGTGACGGTGCCGCTCTTGGGGTTCGGCATGAGGCCCTTGGGGCCGAGGATACGTGCGATACGGCCGATGGTACCCATCATGTCCGGAGTCGCAACGCAAACGTCGAAACCAAACCAGTTCTCGGTCTGGATCTTCTTGACGAGATCATCATCGCCTACGAAATCAGCGCCGGCTTCCTGCGCTTCCTTGGCCTTGTCGCCCTTGGCGAAAACAAGAACGCGGACGGTCTTACCGGTACCATGGGGAAGAACCACGGTGCCGCGAACCTGCTGGTCAGCGTGACGGGGGTCAACGCCCAGACGGATGGAAGCTTCGACGGTTTCGTCGAACTTGGCCTTCGCGGTGGAAAGAACGGCTTCGATGCCCTCACGGGGATCATAAAGTTTCTGCTTGTCGATCAGCTTTACGCTGTCCTGATATTTCTTACCATGCTTCATGATTCAATCCCCCTCTTAGTCGACCACGACAATGCCCATGCTGCGGGCAGTGCCGGCGACCATGCTCATGGCGGCCTCAACGCTGGCGGCGTTCAGGTCGGGCATCTTCAGTTCGGCGATCTCGCGAACCTGCGCAGTGGTGATGTTGGCCACCTTCTGGGTGTTGGGACGGCTGGAAGCGGACTCAAGGCCGCAAGCCTTCTTGATCAGAACGGCTGCCGGGGGCGTCTTGGTGATGAAGGTGAAGGAACGATCCTGGTAGACGGTGATGACGACCGGGATGACCAGACCAGCCTGCTTGGCGGTGCGCTCGTTGAACTCCTTGCAGAAGCCCATGATGTTCACGCCGTGCTGACCCAGAGCGGGACCTACCGGCGGTGCCGGCGTTGCTTTGCCGGCGGGGATCTGAAGCTTCACATAACCTGTGATCTTCTTTGCCATTGAAGTATTCCTCCTAAAATAATGTAGTGCAAGCGGCTTTCGTTAAGAAAGTCTCCTACCTATGCAAACCCCGAAGGGTCATACACAAGGTTTTGCGGCTTGCTGCCGCAGGTCATCAAAGTTTCTGTACTTCGATGTAGTCAAGTTCTACCGGCGTGCTGCGGCCGAACATGGATACCACCAGCTTTACTTTCTGGCGTTCCGGATCCAGCGCCTCAACGGTGCCGATGAAGTTCTCAAGGGGACCGCTGATCACGCGCACGCTTTCGCCCACCGCGATGTCAAGCTCGATCGGGATGCGCTCAACGCCCATGGCGGTGACTTCTTCATCCGTAAGCGGGATGGGTTTGGATCCTGGGCCGACAAAGCCCGTGACGCCGCGCGTGTTGCGCACAACGTACCAGGTCTTGTCGTTCATGATCATTTTGATCATTACATAGCCCGGGTAAACCTTCCGCTGGATGACCTTGCGCTTGGCGTCCTTGATCTCCACAACCTCTTCCGTGGGATACTTGACCTCAAGGATCATATCCTGCAGGTTGCGGTTTTCAACGGTCTTTTCAAGGTCTTCCTTTACCTTGTTCTCATACCCGGAATAGGTATGGACAACATACCATTTGGCTTCCTCGGACATGGCTGCTCCTGTTCCTGCCTGCTTAGATGCGGCCGAGGAGGCTCATCCCCTCGCCGAATACGAAGTCAAGCACGCCGATCACGATGCTCATCAGCACGATGAACGCAATGACGGTAAGGGTGTAGGAAATAAGGTCCTTCTTGCTGGGCCAGGCGATCTTTTTCACTTCGCCGAAGACTTCACGGAAGAACTTGCCTGCGCGGGCAAAGAAGCTCGGGCCCTTCGCCTTCTTTTTGAGGTCCTTCTTCTCGTTCTTTTCGTTCGCCATTGTTATTCTCCCTTTAGCGGCTTATTTGGATTCCTTGTGGGCAGTGTGCTTGCGGCAGAAGCGGCAGTACTTGCTGAACTCAAGGCGATCGGGATCGTTCTTCTTGTTCTTGAAGGTATTGTAGTTCCTCTGCTTGCATTCGCTGCAGGCCAACGTGATCTTAACGCGCATGATGATTTCCTCCTGAAAGTATCAAACGGCTTTTCCGTTTGTAGATTTTGCAACCTAAATAAACCCCCCAAACGGGGGTTGCCTAAATACTTTAGCATAAGGCGGTGCGGTTGTCAAGAAAAAGTGCGAAAACATCTTGGTTTTTCTTGGTTTTTTCCATCAAAAAAGGGCTCTTGTGGAAGCCCTTTCACAAAAACAATACATGTTGTGGTTCATCCGATCGGCCGCACCTTTACCCAATATCCGCTGCCGTTTTTGTCGCGCACAAAGCGCTGAAATCCACGGCCTTTGAAATGCATTTCGCCGCAGGCTTCCCCGGGCAAAGCGTAGATGAGGGCGTCTTTTCCCTCCACGCTGCCCCTTCCTTCAAGGTAATAGCGGCAGCTGCCGGGCCAGCGCACACGGCGAAAGACCGTGCCCGGGAAATCGATGGGAAAATACACATCCGCCGTGCCGTCGGGCTTGCCGACACCCGACAGCTTTCCGCCCTTTCGCATCTCCCTGACCGCATCGTGCCACGCATCGTCCCTGACACGGGCTGTGGGCACCTGCTGCCGCTGCCGCTCCCTCGCTGCAAGGGGACGGGGGATGAAGGGCGCATCAAAGGGGCGGTCGGAAGCGAAATGCCCGGCGGCTTCCGTGCCCTCCGGGAACAGTGCCTCCGCACGCCTGAGGATCTCCTGCAGCGCTTGTGACTGCGGCAATGGAGCAGGCGCCGCTGCCTCCGCCGATGGTGCAGCCGGCGGCGCTGCCTCCTCCTTTTCGCTCGGCAGGGCAGGATGCTTTGACATCTCCGTTTTTTCGCCGCAGCGCCTGAGAGCACGGAGCTTTTCCTTCAGCTGCCCGGTCTTTCGGCGGTCAAAGCCTGCCCTGACCCCCTCCGCCACGATGCGCTCCGCGCCGCTTTGCACCGCAGCGCACAGCAGCAGCACGGCGATCTCCATGTCCGTTTCCCCGCTGCCCTGCCCTTTTTCAAGGTCGATGCGCTCCGTTTTCCCCTCTGCCGAGGCGATGAGCGCCGCCGTCAACTCCGCCGTATTTCCCGTTTCCGGGCGCAGGGACAGGGTGAGGGAAAGCCCATCTGCGCCGCTCTGTACCCGTGCCGCCCCACGCCGCTCCCCGTAAAAGGGGATGATATGCTGTGCCATATCTTTGCACCTGCTTTCCGTTCCTCTTTCAATTAGTATATGACGCACCTGCACGGGTATGTTATAATAAAGAAAAGCGGACTTTTTCCGCATTCCCCTGTAAAGGAGGGTTTTGATGAAACACCTGAAAGACGAAAACGGCCTGACCCTTGCCGAATTTCTCGCCGCCTACGATCCCGACAAATACCGCCACCCTTCGGTGACGGTGGACATGGCGGTGTTCACCATGCTGGAAACGGAGGGCGAGTGCGACCTGGCGGTCATGCTCATCCGCCGCAAAAACCACCCCTACATCGGCGAATGGGCATTGCCCGGCGGCTTTGTGGAGATGGAGGAGGAGCTTTGCGATGCCGCTGCCCGCGAACTGATGGAGGAGACCGGCGTGACCGGCCTGCCCCTTCGCCCCTTCGGCGTGTTCGGCGGCGTGGAGCGTGATCCCCGCACCCGTGTCATTTCCACCGGTTTCCTTGCGGTGGCGCCCATGGGCAGCATCGACCCTGCCGCCGGCGACGATGCGGCGGATGCTTCCCTTTTCGTGGTGGAAGCAAACCTTGAAGCCGCTGCCGTCAGCGCAGAGACCTACCGCATGACCCTTTTCGGCAAGCGCATCCTCTGCGCCCGTGCCCAGCTTCGCTACGATGCCCTCGGCGCACAGGCGGCGCCCGTGCCCCGGGAGCTGGCAGGCGACCTTGCCAGCGACCACGCCCTCGTGCTCTTCAGCGCCCTGCGTGCCCTCAACGAGCTGCCCCGTGAGCGTGTGGCACGGCTTTTGACAAGGGATTGCCCCGACCTGTTCGACAGCGCCCTTGAAGCCCTTGACCGTTCCCTCAGCGTCATCCCCAAGGAAGACGAAAACGATTGATCAAAGAGGAGCGACATCCCGATGCAAAAGACCCTTCGACCCTTTGCGGCAGCCCTTGCTTTTCTTGCGGCGCTGCTGCTGATCCTTGCGATGCTCTTCACATCCCTGCAGCTTGTGATGCACGATGAGGACTATTTTTACAACCGCTACGAAGCCTACGGCACGGCGGATATGATCGGCATTTCCACCGAGGATATCACCCGTGCGCTGATGCAGCTTGTGTACTACATGGAAGGGGATGTGCCCTCCATTGACCTCACCGTCACCGAGAACGGACAGGAGGTCTCCATGTACAACGACCGGGAGCGCCTTCACATGGTGGATGTGCAGGTGCTGTACCAAAGCTTCCGCACCCTGCGCAACTTTGCGGTGCCTGCGGCGGCGGTGCTGCTCATTGCCGCCGGCGCCATGCTTGAAAAGGGCAGCCGCCTCCGCATCTTTGCAAAGGCGTACCTGTTCGGTCTTCATGCCTATGCGTTGGTGATCGGCGCCCTTGGCGTGTGGGTGGCGGTGGACTTCACCAGCTTCTGGATCAAGTTCCACCACGTATTCTTCACCAACGATCTTTGGATCCTTTCCTACGCCACCGACCGCATGATCCGCATCTGCCCGGAACAGCTGTTCAACGACATCGTTGTGCGCTTTGCGCTGCAGTTCATTGCGGCAACGGCAGCCCTCGGCATATGCGCAGCCTTTGCGGCAAGGAAAAAGAAAGCGGCAAACGCCTGAAGCAGCAGCTGACGGTGACCGGTGGAAGATGCAAGCAGCCGCAGGCGGTGAAAGCAGCTTCCCCGTGGGGCGCACGTTTGCGCCCTGCGGGCGCAAACGGGGCGTGCGTACGCACGCAGCTGCGGCGAAGCC
>JAFSEB010000035.1 GCA_017435905.1 Clostridia bacterium
ACAACGCTCTTCTATGCTAAGATGTCTGTAGTTCATACTTTGCTCCTTCGTAGTTTTGTTGTGTGGTAACTTCATTCTACCAGAGCTTTGTATGAACTTCTTCTTTTTCTTCTCTGTTGCACTTGATAGTATAATTCACCGATTTCAAAAACAGCCCCCACGCACGGCGTGGGGGCTGTGTACTGCGCAGATCTTTACAGCGTGGTGCGGAAGGCCTTCACAACGCCCATGAATTCCTTCACACGGTTGATGTCCACCTTGTTGCGGAAGATGCCGTCTTCCTTCAGCGTGGTGGCTACAACGGCGCCGTCCGCTACGGAAAGCTGGCGCTCGATGTTATCCTTGCGGCAGCCGGTGTTGCACAGGATGGGGGTGCTCTTCACCGCATCCTTTACCTGCTTGAGCACCTGGGTGTCGGTCTCAACGCCGGCGGTAAGACCGCTGACGCAGAGTGCATCCGGGTGGCAGTTGAATTCCGTGGAACGGGCGATCTGGGCGATATCCCTGTCCGCAAGGTATTTTGCCGCTTCCGGCACGATGTTGTAGAGCATCTTCACGTCCTTGGCGTGCACGGCGATCTTGTGCCTTGCGGTGGCGCCGGGATCCGTGTTCCACAGGCCGAAATCGCTGGCATAAACGCCGCTGATGATCTCACGGATGAACTTTGCGCCGGTAGCGGAGGCAAGGTCGATGGAGGCGATGGGATCCCACAGGCAGTTGACGCCGTAGGGGATCTCGATCTCACGGCGCAGCTCGCCGATCACATATGCCATTGCCGCAATGGTGGAGGGGCGCACCTTGGTCAGGTAGGGAAGGCTGAATTCGTTGGAGAACATCACGCCGTCCACGCCGCCTTCCTGCAGGGCACGGAAATCGTGGCGGGCAAGCTCGATGACCTTGTCCATGCCGCCGATCTCATCGTAATCGGGATCGCCGGGCAGGGGCTGCAGGTGGCACATTGCAATGATAGGCTTTTTGACACCGAAAAGTTCTTCCATCCAGTTCATGTTATCGTTTCCTTTCCTTTTGGTTTTGCGTGTATTTGAAAAACCGTTTTATTCTTCGTAAAGCTTGTTGATGGCGGCGAAACTGGGGGTGAGCGCCGTATACAGATTGCGGAAAATGGGGTATGCCCTGTCGTAGATCTTTTTGTTTTCCGCAATGGGGCGGAAGGTGCGCCGTTCCGTGAGGCAGGTGTGGATCTCCTCCCAGCTTTGGAACACGCCCACTGCCATGCCGGCAAGGAACGCCACGCCAAGGGCGCTGCCCGGGTGCGCCGGGAAGGATACGATCTCCTCGCCCAGCACATCCGCTGCGATCTGGCACCAGAAACGGCTCTTGGCGCCGCCGTTGGTGGCATAGACACGGCGGATGGAATATCCTGCCTCCCTGAGCACATCCACATGGTGGCGGAAGCCGTAAATGACGGATTCAAGGATGGCACGGAAAATGGCGCCCCGGTTGTGGGCAAGGGTGAGCCCCACGAATACGCCGCGGGCGGTGGGGTCGAAAAGGGGCGTTTTTTCGCCGATGAAATAGGGCAGGATAAAAAGCCCGTCGGAGGCAGGGGGCACGCTTTCCGCTTCTTCATCGAGCTTGCGGAAGGTATCCTTGTCGTTCAGGGAGAGGATATCCCTCGTGTACCACTTTACAAGGGAACCGCTCGATGCCATGCAGCCGTTGAGAAGGTAGCGCTCCGGCACGATGTGGTAATCGAAAAACAGCAGGGGGTGGGGCTTGACGGTATCGGTGCAGTACAGGATGTCGCCGGCGCCGCCGAATTTGATGAGAAGATCCCCCGGCTCCGTGATGCCTGCCGCAAGGGTGGATGCCACATGGTCTGCGCTGCCGGAAATGACGGGGATGCCGGCAGGAAGCCCTGCGATGCCGGGAAGGGTCTTACCGATCACCTGCATGGAGGGGCTTACGGGCGGCAGTATGGCAGGATCGATGCCGAAGGCGGTAAGGTATTCGCCGATCCATTCCTGAGTGTGAACGTCAAAGGCGCCGCTTTCCACCGCCCAGTTCATCTCAAGCTGGCGGATGCCCGTCAGTTTGAAGGCGATGTAGTCGTAGGAACCCATAACGGTCTTCGTTTTTGCGAACACATCCGGCTCGTTTTCCTTCACCCAAAGGATACGGGGCAGGATGTGCTGCTGGTTGGTGTAACCGCCGGTACGGGCAAAGAGCGTTTCCTGATCGAGGGCTTTCGTGATCCTGTCGATCTGGTCGATGGCCCTTGCATCGTTCTGCTGGATGGTGTTGCGAAGGGGCGCATCCTGTTCGTCAAGGAACACGATGGCAGGCACCATGCCGCTGCAGCCGATGGCTTTCAGGTCAGGCAGCCTGTCCCTGTTTCTGGCGGTCAGGTCGCTTACCGCCAAAAGGGTGTTCTGCCACCATATGTTGGCATCCTCCTCCGCCCAGTTGGCGTGGAGGGAGAGAAGGTCTTGTTCCTTCGTTGATTCATCCACGATCTTTCCTTCATTGGAAAGCAGGATCGCCTTTACCGATGTGGTGCCGATGTCGATGCCGAGAATGTATGCAGCCATGGGTATCCCTTTCTGTATCAAACGGGTATTATTCTTTTCTGCCCACAAGAAGCTTTGCCGCAACGGTGATCTCGCCGAGGGCATCAAGGGGGAGCGCATCCGTGTTCACGCCGAAAAGAAGGGGCGTCATGCGAAGAAGGTGGGGGAGCACTTCCTTTGAAAGGGGGAAGGTCTCCTGCGCCTCCACGGTTTTGACCAGGCGGAAATGGGAAGCGAAATGGGCTTCCACATCCGCACCGTTTTCGTATTCGCTGTGGCGAAGGAGCGGCTTTGCGGCCCGGCGCAGCTCCTTCAGGTGGTTTTCGCCGGGAATGATCTTGACGGTGTGGCCGCCCTCACGAAGCACACGACGGTATTCGCCGTAGTGGGCAGGGGAGAAGGCGTCAAGGATGGCATCCATGCTGCCGTCCGAAAGGGGAATGGCGGTCATATCCGCCACCATCAGCTTTACGGGGGTGCCGCCGTCGGATGCAAGGGCCACCGCATCCTTCGCAAGGTCAAAGGCATATACATCAAAGCCTTCTGCCGCAAGGGCACGGGCGTAGTAGCCTTCGCCGCAGCCTGCATCAAGGATGCGCTTTGCGCCCGTTTCCGCAAGCAGCAAGTGCGCCGCACCGAGAATATGCGAATAAAACCCGGCTTTCAAAACGGTGCCCCGGCTTTCGAACAGCGCCTTATCGTAATGCATGCTGCCGCCTCTGCCGAGGGCAAGGTTTACATATCCTTTTTTGGCGATATCAAAACAGTGACCGTTTTCACAAACAAGGCTCTGCCCGGAAAGGGAGAGGGGTGCAAAGCATTTCGGACAGCGAAATGTGTTTTTTATTCCGAATTTTTCATAGCGTGTTTTCATATTTCTATCCTACCCTAAATTTGACCGGAGCGCAATTCCCGATTCGCTTCCTTTGTATGCAATGCCTGCAAAGAAAGGAACAATTGCCATTTGCCGCAAAAAATGATAAAGTAAATGTATCCCATCTTTTTTACAGAATGATCTTTCCGAAAAATCAAACGAACGGAGCAAACAAATGGATATCATCAACGTCACGAAGTACAACAAGGATACCGTGCTGCGTTTCCAGCAGTTCAACGCAAGGCTTTTTAAGAAGTTCCCGAGAAGCACGCAGGTTCTTTTTGCCGTTGTGGTGGTGTCGCTTCTTGCAGGCGGCTACCTTGCCATCCGTGCCAAGGCATGGCTTTACCTGCTGGTGGTGGCTTTTGCGGTATACCTTTTTGTCCGCCGCTATTATGCCCTTTTCATTGCCCCGGGCAAGAAGTTTGACCAGTCTTCCTTTGCGGACCTGACGCAGCGCTATGCCTTCCGCAAAAACGGCTTTACCATCACCGTGAACGGCAAGGAGGATAAGGCATACTACGAGCGCCTGTTCGATATTTGGGAAACGCCGGATGCTTTCTACCTTTACGCCAATGCCCGTCAGGCTTATATTGTATCGAAAGACGGCTTTGAAAGCGGCACGGCGGAAGCCCTTGCATCCTTCCTTAAGAGCAAGGTGCCTGCGAAAAAGTACAAAACGGTCAAACGCTGATGCAGCGGGTCAGCTATATCGGTCACAGCGGCTTTTCCCTTGAACTTTCCGGTGCGGTGCTGCTGTTTGATTATTTTGAAGGCACCATGCCTGTCTTTCCTGCGGAAAAACCGCTGTATGTGTTCGCGAGCCATGCCCACAGGGACCACTTCAACTTTGCGGTGTTCGATCTTCTTCGGCAGCATCCGAACGTCACATACATCCTCTCAAAGGATATCCGCCGCAAGTGGAGCGCTTCCGCCTTTGAAAAACGGGGCATCGGCAGGGATGTGTTCGACAGGATCGTATTCGTGAAAGCCCACGAAACGTATGATGTGGGCGGCATCCGTGTCACGACCCTTGATTCCACCGATGAGGGCGTTGCCTTTCTTGTGCATGCGGAGGGAAAGAACATCTTCCACGCAGGCGATCTTCATGACTGGGTATGGGATGAGGAAAGCGAAGAGGATAACCGCCGCATGACGGCACGCTACCGGGAAGAGGTGGAACGCCTTTCGGGTATCCCCATCGATATTGCCTTTCTGGTACTTGACCCAAGGCAGGAAGGCGACTTTGCACGGGGATTTGACTACTTCATGCGCCACACGGATACCCGCTGTGCCTACCCCATGCATTTCTGGCACGATCACTCCGTCTTTGCCCGCCTGCAGGCGCTTCCCGAAAGCGAGCCTTACCGCTGCAAGGTGGCGGCAGAGGAAGAATATCAAAACGAATGATGGATCAAAGTGAATTGTCAAACTAAGTGCAACAGTTCGCGAGTTCAAAGTTCCAAAGCGACTGAGCAGAATGGAAATTAAGAACCTTACGAGGCCTGGCGTTGATCAACGCCAGGTTCTTGTTTAGAGTTGCCTGTGCCACACGGGAA
>JAFSEB010000036.1 GCA_017435905.1 Clostridia bacterium
GCCTTTGCCATTGTAAAACGTTCCTCCTGAAATTTGTCGCTTGTTGTTCCCGCATGAAACGGGATTTGTTGGAGCGGGTGATGGGAATCGAACCCACATGACCGGCTTGGGAAGCCGGCGCTCTGCCACTGAGCTACACCCGCGCAACACAGTGTGTGCCATGAT
The DNA here is from genome assembly GCA_017435905.1 of Clostridia bacterium. Lineage (GTDB taxonomy): Bacteria > Bacillota > Clostridia > Christensenellales > CAG-138 > UBA1685. The sequence continues at coordinate 166 of JAFSEB010000036.1, forward strand.
GAAAAGACATCAACACAGCATTACTATTCTAAAGGAATTACACGGTTTTGTCAACACGTGAATCCGGGCGGAAAAGCACCGAAATGCTTGGTTTTTTCATGGAAAAGCAAAGCATTTTTCATGGGTACAACATGTTGTGCTTTTCGTTGGCGTATGGTACTGTAGGTATATGGATCCATGGAGCGGATCCTCCCTGTTATTTTAAAAAAGGAGAAAGATCCTATGAAAAAATCATTGTTCCGTGCGGTATCGCTGCTGCTGGCGGCGCTGTTTGCAGCGGCTTTTACGGGCTGCGGCAGGTTCGTTTTTCCGCCGGCATCATCCCCTGCCCCCACGGCGCAGGCAGCGCCTCCTCCCTCCCCTTCCCCCTCTGCGGCAGTATTGCCACAGTCTAAGGGCGATGTGCCAAGCGCCTCCGAACAGCTTCGGGCACTGGACCTTGATATGTTTCTTGATGCGGTGGGATCGGATCCCCTGTCGCTGAAGCTGTCCTTGAAGGATCCTTCCGTTTACGGGATCGAAATGCCGGAAGCGACCTGGGGCGAGATCAGCTATGAGGATGCGCTGGAGTCAAAGGCGGAGTGGGAGGCATGGTATGAGACCCTCTCATCCATCGACAGGGAAGCCCTGTCCCCTGCGGAACAGCTCACCTACGATACCTTTGCGCAGGAGCTTTCTGCCGGCATCTGCGGCGCGGAATATTTCTGGTATGAGGAAGTCCTCTCCCCTCTCAACGGCCTGCATACCAACCTTCCCTTCAACTTCGTATTATATGAACTCGATTCCCGTGAGGATGCGGAGAACTACCTTGCCCTTCTGGAGGATGCTTCCCGTTTCATGGCGGAGGAGGTTCTGAACTTTGAACGGGAAAAGGCGCAGCGTGGCACCTTCATGAACGATGTTTCCCTTGATGTGGTACTCGAACAGCTGCGTGATTTTGCAGATGCGGGGGAGAGCTGCTTCCTGTACGCAACCTTCCGTGATCAGCTGGAGCCTCTCGGCCTGACGGAGGAAGAGGAGAACGAATACCTCGCACGCAACGATGCGGCGGTCGAGGCGCTGCTGCAGGCGTATGATGTGCTGCATGACGGGCTTGAAGCGCTGCGGGGCACAAAGAAGGAAGGCGGCGCCCTGTGCGAATACGGCAAGGAGGGCCTTGCCTATTTTCAGGAAGGTCTGAATGCGGCAGGCTGCACCGTCATCACCCCGGAAGAGGCGGCAAGGGTGCTGGAAACGCAGATCGAAACGGAATATATGAAGGTGTATTCCGCCATCGCAAAGAACCCGGATTTTGTGGATGAATACGGGAAAACGCAGCTCACCGTGGGCAGCAGCGTGGAAAATCTGAACCTGCTGGAGGAACTTTATCCCCTCGCCTACCCTGCGCTTGAAGAACATTCCGTGCGCTTTATCGATGTGCCGGAGGAGCTGGAGGATCAGTTCAGCCCTGCGGCATATCTGGTGCCGCCCATTGACGATGCCACGGAGAATACCATCATCATCAATACCAAGAGCATGGCGGATTCCCCTACCCTGCTCGATACCATCGCCCACGAAGGCTATCCCGGGCACATGTATCATTATATATATATCCGTTCTCTGCAGGAGACAACGGGTCTCTACCGGCAGACCATGGATCTGACCGGCTATTATGAAAGCTGGTCCCAGTATGCGGAGAACTTCTTTGATGAGAACAACACCGCCTTCGATAACGACCTCTGCGTGATGATGTCCGCCGACGGGCGCATCACCAACGTGCTGATGCCGGCGTATCTGAGCATCATGATCAACGGGGAAGGTTGGGATGAGAAGGACTGCATCCGCTATTGCAGCGACTACTTCGGGGATGAGACCGGCGAAATGCTGGGCGAGATACTATATGAGTGCGTGCTGTACGATCCTTTCTACTATATAGAGTATGCGCTCGGCTATTCGCTGCTGCAGCAGAAGATCGCCGGGGCAAAGGAGACCCTTGGCAGCGGCTTCGATATCGCCGCTTTCAACGAGGCATTTTTGAACATCGGTCCCACTTATTTCAATTTAATGGAGCCCATCCTTGACGGCTGGGTGTTGGCACAACTTGAAACGGCATAAGCAGCGCTTAATGCAAAAGAAAAAAGCATAACAAAAACCGGGGAAATACAGGAAGGGAAGCGGCGCAGGACGCTTCCCTTTTCCGTACCCGGTGATGCGTTTTGCAGGAGGAAAAGCCGGCGGAAATGCATCGCAGCACACCGTGAGGGGCAAAAGTCGGAAAATGGAGAAAGAAATCGATGTTTTCAAAAGAAAAAACAGATTGACATGAAAAACGGAGAAAAACAGAGATATTTTTTGAAATTAATGTGGTAAATTGCGATAACTGTACATGAAAACTGATAAAAATGAGAAATTCGGTTAAAAACGGGGAAAAACGGATTGTACAAATCGAAAGATTTAGATATAATAATCAAGCACGCTGACGAGAGCGCAGCGAGCAAGCAAATGCACCTTGAAAACTGTATAGTGCTGAAAGAAAAAGAAGCAAAAGAACGCAATGTAATTTGAGGGAGCCTTGGAGTCTGAGAAAGACTCAAGGTTCTAAGGATAACTTGGAGCCAAGCAAAAAGTAAATGAGCGAACACGAAAGTGTTCGATCAGGATTTAAACTCAAGAGTTTGATCCTGGCTCAGGACGAACGC
>JAFSEB010000037.1 GCA_017435905.1 Clostridia bacterium
GAGTCTAAAAAGGCAAGACCGGTTCTATCAGCAGGCGTGTGGTCGAAGGAATAGTGGTGCTATTTCAAGACCGCACAACATACTGATAGGGCCGGTATTGCCTTTCTTAGACCGATGTTTTCTTAACGGGATGCCCCTTTCCCGGGCATGCATTTTTGTTTATTTCTCCTCCAGCTTTTCTGCCGCAAGCTTCATGGTTTCCGCAATGGGCAAATGCTGAGGGCATTGCCTTTCGCATCTGCGGCAGCCGATGCAGTCCGATGCTTTGCCGCCCGTTTTCGTCAGCTGCAGGTAGCTTGCGCCGATCTTCCAGTCATCGCCGGGATAGCGGCAGACCTCGTTGTACATTCGGAACACATCGGGGATTGCGATGTGCTTCGGGCAATGGGAAACGCAGTAGCGGCAATCGGTACAGGCAATGGCGGTCTTGCTGGCGATCATGGGGCGGCAAAGCATCAGATGATCGACCTCCGCCTTCGTGAGCGGCTCGATGGGGCGCATGTTGTCCGCCACCTGCTGCACGCTGCTCATGCCGCTCAGGCAGATCTCCACCCCTTCAAGGCTCTGCACAAAGCGCACCGCCCAATCCGCAGGCGTCCAGTCACCGTGCATACGCTTTAGGTGCGCTGCCGCATCCTCCGGAATGTTGGCAAGGCTGCCGCCCTTGACAGGCTCCATCACCAGCACGTTTTTACCGTGGCGCACGCAGGTCTCGTAGCACTTGCCGGATTCGATGCCGGCGGTATCCCAATCAAGATAGTTGATCTGCAGCAGCACTACATCCACCTCGGGGTGGTCGGTAAGGATCCTGTCGAGCAGCGCCGCATTGTCATGGTAGGAGAAACCGATGCGCTTCGCCTTCCCCTCCGCCTTCTTCTCCCGAAGGAAGCGGAACTGATCGTGCTTCTCGGCGATCTCATAGTTTTTGCCGTTGAGCATATGCAGCAGATACACATCAAAATAGTCCACACCGCAGCGAGCAAGGGATTCATCGAAGAAGCGCTGTGCATCCGCATAGCAGGTGCAGCGGTAGCCGGGCAGCTTGTCGCTGAGGCGGTAGCTGTGCCGGGGATGGCGCTCCGTCAGGCATTTTTTGATGCCGTATTCGCTGTTGCCGCTGAGGTAGGTGTAGCATGTATCAAAAAACGTGCCGCCCTGCTCAAGGTACAGGTCCGTCATCTTGCAAAGTGTATCCCAATCGTATTCCTCGCCGATCTTGGGCAAACGCAAAAAGCCAAAGCCAAGTTTATTGATCACAGTCATGTTCCTCCCCATGCAAAACGATGTTGAAAGCAAAATTAACGTTCCCTATCTTCTTTATACCATAGCCCGGCAATGATTGTATCCATGTTTTTGTAAAAAACAGCATTCTTTCTTTTGAGTCGGTTCGATCGTATTGATATGGTTTCATATAGTTTTGCGTAAAAAGTAAAACCCGGAAAAGAAAAGTGAAGACGCAGACCGCCGGAAGGTGAAATGTGTTCTTCACGCAAAACAGTCAATATAGCTTTGCAGTTTCTCAACAAACAAACCAACATGATACCCATCGCAAACAGCATGATGCACCTGTATGGCAAGAGGAAGCATTCGTTTGCCGTCCCGCTCAAACAATTTTCCCATTGTAAAAATCGGCAGCAGAAAATGCCCGTCATCAAAAACGTTTATGTTGAGCCCGGTAAACTCCAGCCATGGCACCATGGAGATATTAAAGGAATTGACCGGTGTTCCGCCCTTTGGTGCATAACGAGTAGAGGTACTGTACGTTTCGGTATCGGTCTCGTAATGATTCAGGAAGGCATCGTAATCTTCCGAATAATAAGACCAGATGCCGGAAAAGTTCTTGTTTTCTTTGTTGAACACAGTGTACATCGGATGCATATCATCGTAAATGCCGAGCCCTTCCTCCGTTAAGGAAGTTCGAAATTCCGGCATGTCGTTAACGGTTTTTGTCAGCAGCCAAATCATGGCAGGATAGAGTCGCTGGTTGTTAAGGTTTGTCACGTCAAGGTTTACAGAAACGGAATATGTGCAAACCACTTGATTGATAAAATGCTCGTAAAACTCTTTTCGCTCCCAGTTTTCAATGTCGATCAATCTAAATGCCATTTTTCCCCCCACATTCAAACTCGTTTTACTCACTATACCACGGATGTACGCAAAAGCAATATGCAGCAAAAGAAAAACGCCATCCCGTTTGGGATAGCGTTTTCTTTTGAAGACTGACGCTAATTATAATACAAATGCACCCCCTTTTGAAGCAAGGGGGTGCAAAGTCAGAGCCATTGGGAAAAAATTTTTAATTAGTCGTTAAAGCCGACTCTGGCTGCATAGTGAGTGTGCAGAAGTTCATGTGCCTTGTGAGAATTCGGTTTGCCGAGGAATTCATCGTAAAGCTGCTGAACCTGCGGGTTTTTATGAGACTGGCGGAGTTCCTGTCTTTCGTCTTCGCTGTAAAGTGCGTTTGCTCTCTTTTCCTTGTAGGTATCGAGAATGTTGTCGTCCTCGTTGGGGAGGAAGCAGGAGCGAACGATCGGCTGACCGCCGCCTGCGATACAACCGCCGGGGCAGCCCATGATCTCGATGAAGTGATACTTGGACTTGCCTTCACGGATCTCGTCGAGGAGGATTTTAGCGTTCTTCATGCCGTGAGCGATCGCAACATTAACGGTCATACCGTTGATATCGAGAGAAGCTTCGCGGACACCTTCGAAGCCGCGGACAGCCTCGAACTTGATCGCCTCGTGCTCTGTGCCTGTCAGTACGAAGTACACTGTGCGGAGAGCAGCCTCCATAACGCCGCCTGTTACGCCGAAGATAACGCCTGCTCCTGTGTAATCGCCCATAAGATCCTGATCGAATTCTTCATCGGGCAAACGGTTAAAGAGGATACCTGCGCGCTTGATCATCTTGGCGAGTTCTCTTGTTGTGAGAACGGCATCGACATCCTTAAGACCGTTAACCTGGAGTTGATCACGCTCTTTTTCATCTTTCTTTGCAGTACAAGGCATAATGGAAACGACAAAGATATCCTTCGGGTCAATGCCGTTCTTTTCTGCATAATATGTCTTGATGAGTGCGCCCTGCATCTGGTGGGGAGACTTGCAGGTAGAGAGGTGATCCAGGAGATCGCCGTAGTTATACTCTGCATAGTTGATCCAGCCGGGAGAGCAGGATGTGATCATCGGGAGAACGCCGCCGTTCTGGATACGACCGAGAAGTTCTGTTCCTTCTTCCATGATCGTAAGGTCAGCAGCGAAGTTTGTGTCATATACTTTGTGGAAGCCGAGGCGCTTCAGCGCAGCAACCATCTTGCCTGTTACGGGAGTGCCGATGGGCATGCCGAATTCTTCACCGAGAGCCGCACGAACAGCAGGAGCTGTCTGAACAACAACGTGCTTGCCTGCCTTGAATGCAGCGTCGACTTTGCCGATCTCGGATTTTTCCATGAGAGCACCCGTGGGACATACGCTTACGCACTGACCGCACTGGATGCAGGGAGAATTCACAAACATTCTGTTTTCGGCAGGAGCAACGATCGTCTGGAAGCCGCGGTTTTCAAAGCCGAGGACGCCCATATCAGTGCCGTGAGCATTCTGGCAGCGAGCAACACAGCGGCCGCAGAGGATGCACTTGGATGTGTCTCTTCTGATCGCATTTGTGATCTCGTCAACAGTTACGGGTGTCTTGGAGCCGATAAAACGGTCTTCGCGTGCGCCTGTGAGACCTGCAACGTGCAGAAGTTCGCACTTGCCGTTCTTGTCACACTGCTGGCAGTTCTGGTTATGGTTGGAGAGCAGCAGTTCTACGGATGCACGACGGGCTTCCGTTGCCTTGGGGCTGGAGATGATAACTTCCATGCCTTCATTTACGGGATATACGCAGGAAGCAACGAGACCTCTTGCGCCCTTAACTTCTACAAGGCATACACGGCAGGAGCCGTTGGAACATTCGCCGTGGTTAAATGCACAGAGAGAGGGGATCTCATAGCCGCAAGCCTTTGCTGCTTCGAGGATCGTGAGACCTGCTTCTACCTGATAGGAGATGCCTTCAATTTTGATATTTACTTTTGCCATATGATTCATCCTCCTATTACTTCTTTACGATTGCCTTGGGTTTGCAGGTTGCCATACAAGCACCGCACTTCACGCACTTAGCAGGATCGATCTGGTAAGAAGGCAGCTTCTTGCCGGGAGCGGTATAATCCGTCTTAGCGATCGCATCAGCGGGGCAAGCCTTTGCGCAGCGGCCGCAGCCGACGCAGTTGTCCTGAATGATGCTGTACTGCATGAGCTTCTTGCAGACCTTAGCGGGACACGTCTTGTCAACGATGTGAGCAAGATATTCATCCCGGAAATGCCTGAGTGTAGAGATGATGGGGTTTGCTGCCGTTTGGCCGAGAGCGCAGAGGGAGTTTGCCTTAACGGTGTTGCCGAGTTCTTCGAGTTCTTCGAGATCCTGCATTGTACCGTTGCCTTCTGTAATGCGCGTAAGGATCTCGAGCATTCTCTTCGTACCGATACGGCAGGGAGAGCACTTACCGCAGGATTCGTCGCAGATGAATTCCATATAGAACTTAGCAACGTCTACCATGCAGTTGTCTTCGTCCATCACGATCGCACCGCCGGAGCCCATCATGGAGCCCTTTGCTACGAGGTTATCGAAGTCGATGGGTTCATCGAGGTTTTCAGCTGTGAGGCAGCCGCCGGAAGGACCGCCGGTCTGGATCGCCTTGAACTGCTTGCCGTTCGGGATACCACCGCCGATATCATAGATGAGTTCGCGGAGCGTTGTGCCCATGGGGATCTCTACGAGACCAACGTTGTTGACCTTGCCGCCCAGAGCGAATACCTTTGTGCCTTTGGACTTTTCTGTACCGCAGCTTGCGAATTCCGCAGCTCCTTCGCGGAGGATATAGGGAACACAAGCAAGTGTTTCGACATTATTAACGATAGTGGGTTTGCCCCAGAGACCCTTAACAGCAGGGAACGGAGGACGGGGACGCGGCATACCGCGCTTGCCTTCGATGGAGTTCAGGAGAGCTGTTTCTTCGCCGCATACGAATGCACCTGCACCGAGACGGATGTGTGCCTGGAAGCTGAAGCCGGAGCCCATGATGTTTTCGCCGAGGATGCCGATCTCGTTCATCTGCTTGATCGCGTTCTTAAGGCGGTTAACAGCGATGGGGTATTCTGCACGAACGTAGAAGTAACCTTCTGTTGCACCGATCGCATAACCTGCGATCATCATACCTTCGATTACGGCATAGGGATTGCCTTCGAGGATGGAGCGGTCCATAAATGCACCGGGGTCACCTTCGTCACCGTTGCAGACAACATATTTCTGATCTGCTTCGTTTGCGAGAGCAAAGGACCATTTACGACCGGTGGGGAAACCTGCGCCGCCGCGACCACGGAGACCTGCTGCGAGAACTTCGTCGATAACTTCCTGAGAAGTCATGGAGAGCGCACGCTTCAGACCCTGGAATGCACCGTAGCCCATAGCTTCTTCAATGTTTTCGGGGTTAATTACGCCGCCGCCGTGAAGAGCGATTCTGCGCTGTTTCTTATAGAAGTTGATATCGTCCTGCTTTGCGACCTTTTCGCCTGTGTTGGGTTCAACATAAAGAAGTCTTTCGACGATCTCGCCGTTCATGATGTCTTTTTCAAAGATCTCTTCAACATCATCTTCTTTAACAAGACGGTAGAGTGTATCTTCGGGGAAGATCTTAACAAAAGGACCTTGAGAGCAGAAGCCAAAGCAGCCTACGATATTTACGGTTACCTTGTCGCCCATGTTGTGCTTTTCAACGAGCTTTTCGAACTTTTTCTTGATCTCCTTGGAGTTGGAGGAAAGGCAGCCTGTACCGCCGCAGAGGAGGATCGCACGCTTGCCGTTTGTGCCGTCCAGCTTGGAATTTAATGCAGCAGTGCAGCTGCAGATCTTAGCATCTAATTCAGCAAATGTTTTCATGCTTCAGCACCTCCCATAGCACGATAATCCGCAACAACTTCAGCTACCTTATCAACAGTCATCTTGGGATACACTTTGCCGTTGATGGTTACTGCAGGAGCAATACCGCAAGCACCAATGCAGCGGAGTGCGTCGATCGTAAACATACCGTCTGCGGTCGTTTCGCCGGGAGCGATTCCAAGAATTTCAGAGAATTTGTCAATGACCTGCTGAGCACCCTTAACGTAACAAGCTGTGCCAAGGCAGCAGCCGATAACATACTTGCCCTTGGGTTGGAGCGAGAAGAAAGAGTAGAACGTAACAACACCGTAAATCTCTGCTACAGAGATACCCGTATTCTCGGATACGATTTTCTGAACATCCAGCGGGATATACCCGTATTCTTTCTGAATGTCGCTGAGGATCATCATAAGCGGTGTTTTTTCGTTTGCGTATCTGTCGCAGATCTCATTGATCTTTTTGACACCGGCTTCGCTGATATGCGCCATAAAAGTTACCCTCCACAAAATTTTGATGAAATAGACCTGACTGTCTGCGTAAAGCAGACCTGCTAAAAAAGCTCTGAGAAAAACAGAAATCCACCGAGAATTACGGTGGAATTTCATATTTTAATCAAGCCTCTTGAATTATGCATTTATTTGCAGGAAAAACCAATAAGATTACCGTATTTTATCTATAGCCCTCTTCTATTGATTTTCTTTGTTTAATTTCCGCGTTACAAGGGTAAAAAAATCTATAGATAAAAACTATAGATAAATTGCGTGACAAAAACAAACGACGGTGGTATCTTAATTATAGTATGTCAATTCGGAAAGATGATTCGGGGAACATTATGAACTACAACTATCTTCGCTATTTTTCTGTTCTCGCTCAGGTGGAACATTATACGATCGCGGCTGCACGACTGGGTATTTCCCAGCCTTCTTTGAGTGCGGCGATCAATAATCTTGAAAATGAACTGGGCGGCGTACAGCTTTTTGAGAAGGTAGGCAGAAATATCCGGCTGACCGAAGAAGGCAAGTTCTATCAGCAGAAAGTAGATGTTGCTCTGGAACAGCTTCATTCAGCATCCATCATGCTGAAATCCAGCCGAGACACTGCGCCCGTGGTGATTCGCCTCGGTGTTGTTTCCGGCGGTCTCAACGGACTTCTTGCAGAAAAAATTGCAGAATATTCCAAAAAATATAAACGCGTACGTTTTCGCATTACTGAAAGCTCTTCCATGGAACTGATGGATATGATCCGTCAGGAAAAGCTGGATATGGCGATCGTTGATTCCACAGACCGAGACCGTACGCTTCATTTTAAGAAACTGCAGGAACGCAACCTCAATATTGCCCTACCGATCGACCACCCTCTTGCAAATAATAAAGAGCTCGATCCACATGAAGTTATGGATCTTCCGCAGATCGTTATCAACTATGATGTCGGCAACAGCTTTGCACAATGGGCAGGTGGCGCTCCGGCAGACCAGAATATCGTCTGCACAGTCAATACGGCGCAGACCGCTATCGACCTCGTTTCAGCAGGCCTCGGCATTGCGTTCATCTCGGATGAATGCGTACAGGAACACAAGGACGTCGCCTTTGTTCCGTTGCGAAACTGGCACCAGGGACTTTATATGTGTATTCTCTATGATAAGTGGCTTCGTCCCATTATCTGGGAATTCCGCGACCTGGTCGTCAGAACATTTGAAGAGACCTATAAGTAACATTTCTTATTCACACTGAAAGAACACTATCATGCCGGTGTTCTTTCAGTAATACCCTTTCTTTAAAAGACCGCCGGGAAGAAATGTTCTGAAAACAAAAAACTTCGGCAGTGCTAAAAAACTGAACTGCACCCCATTTCTTAGTACAAGTATTCTATCATACTTGTCTAACAAATGGGGTGCAGTTCACTCTGAAAAACGGGTTGTTTTTGTTATCAGAAATAGCTGACTTTGATTCTTTTGCCCATTTTCTTAAGACAGGCAGAGAGTTCTTCAACCAAATTCATTTTAATATTGAAATTGATGGGAAGATCGGGATTCTGATGCGCAGGATTAATCGCACGACCGACATAGAAGCTGATATCCGTCGCTTCTTCAAACAGCAGCCGACTAATCATAGCGGCTCCATCCTTTTTAAAGCTCCAGTGTTCGTGGTACTTATTCTCCGCGAGGTAGTCCTTTGCATATTCCAGAACTCTGCTGACAGTGATCACACCTTCTGTAACGAGATCAACGCCATCAAGTTCTGCTGTGGGTGGAATATTGCTGCTCTCGAAACTCAGGCTCGGACGGAGTGGCTTATTGAGATATTTCGCCGCAATAGAGGCAGTCGTTCCGCCGCAGACGATGTGCTTGCCTTCTTTTGCGAAGAAAAGCGCCATCATCCTGTTGGCATCATCACGGTTTGCAGGCGGCCCGAAAAGCATATTCATCGGAACTCTTCTTCGAATCTTTACGACACAGGCTGTCGCATCGTCTCCGGGTTTATTCCCATAGAGCTTGTTGCACTCATCAACAAGCATTGTCGCAAGCGTCTTTGCGGTATAACCGCCCTGCACGAGTGCCTCCATAAACTCGATAATTTCTTCTCGCTTCCAGCCAAAGTTGAAAGCGGTCCCGATGCCCGCATGCGGACATCCGTCGCTCATCGCAATGAACGTATCGCCCTCCTGCAGTTTGATCACGGAGCGGAATATCTTTTTTCCGCCGATGTTCGATTCGGTTTTATCGTAATTATAATTACTGTCGTTTCGCAGCATGATCACGTGCGGGTTATCATACTGGATCAGTTCTGCCGTCTGATTATTCCGAAGATGAACGATCGTAAAAGTCGAATATGCAACACCGCGCACCGCACATACGGGAAGGGTATCCGCAATTGTCTTGACGCAATCTTCCAGCGAAAGTCCCTCTGCCAGCATAGTCGAGATGATCTTGGAAGTCAACGTGGAGAGGATGCTCGCCTTTACACCACTGCCAAGCCCGTCGGAAAGCACAATCACCGTAGAATCAGAAGATGGCTCCACGATATCAACATGATCTCCGCAAAGCTGCTCGCCGTAGTGATTGATGCTTTTGTATCCGATTTCAGCACATAAATCATTCATTGGCGATAGACTCCTTCAGTTTTGCAAGAGCGATCTTGGTCTCCGCGGCGGTCTCACCGAGCAGGGATGCGATCTCCTGAACGATGCGCATCTGCTTCTCCACGACCTTATCCGCAACCTCCATCGTCTGCCTGCTGATGCTCTCTTTCTTTTCTCGTTCCGTCTGTTCATCGGTAATATCGCGCATGATGCAGATCAGCAGATGAGAATCACGGACGTATACAACCGCCTGTTCAATGTAGCAGTTGTATTCCGCGAGATAAACACGCTTATTGCGGATCCCACGGCGCGTTTCAAGCACGTTTGCAAAGACAGACGGATCCATAATACGCACGACAGGGTCACCGAGAATATCACTCGCAGAGCGGATATTCATGAGCTTCATTGCGGTATCGTTGATCTGCTGAACCTCGAGCTGTTCATTCAGCACGATGATACCGTTCGTCGTATTCTGCACGATCGTATCCGAGAAATTCTCTGCCTTTTCCTTCAGAAAGGGCAGGCACATAGAGATTTCTGCTTTTCCCTGACATACTGCGATCGCTTTTTCGCGGCAGGTATTGTAGCCGCAGGATCCGCAGTTCAATTCCTGAGACGGACCGAATTTCCCCATCTGCCGCAGCACGCTTCTGATCTCATCTTCCGTAGGCTGCGGTGCGTTTCTGTCGATATAAGGGAAGAGCTTTTTGAGAGAATATTCATCCGGCTGATCCACAACGAAGTCTTTGCTGCCCGCATAATCCACGATCGCCATATAATCTGCAACGGGGGTGGATGCGTGATACTTTTCCATGACGGGTCCGCCAATGCAGCTGCCCGCGCAGGCAGACATCTCGATAAAGCACTTATGAACTTTACCGTTCTCGATATCCCTGAGCGCCGCAATACAGTTTTCCACACCATCAAGCGCAAGATATGTATATTCCGAAACATTGGGCTCCATCGTTTTCAGAACACCGCCCGTCGTCGGGAAAAATCGGGCTTTGCTGTTTTCATCGTGGTCGCAATACGGTTCAAATTCGATTCCCTCATCCTTCAGCCACTGCGTAAGCTCCTCAAATGTGAGCACGGCATCAACAATCCCCTCATACCGCTGAGCCTCGTCTTTTTTTGCCACACAAGGACCGATAAAAATCACCTTCGCACCGGGATGCTGTTCTTTTATCAGCTTGCAGTGTGCCTGCATGGGTGAAGCAACGTTGGCAAGGTATCCGAGCAATTTCGGGAAGTATTTCTGGATCAGCAAATTGATGGAGTGGCAGCAGGAGGAAATGAGGACATCGCGGTTTTCTTCCCGCAGGATGCGCTCATATTCACTCTTGACGATCGTCGCGCCGATCGCTGTCTCTTCGACGTCCGCAAAGCCAAGCTTTTTCAGCGCGCTGCGCATGCCCCTGATGCCGATACCTTCATAATTTGCCGCAAAAGATGGTGCAAGACTAACATATACGGGGGCATCTCCCTGCAGGAGAACTTTCGCCTTTTCGGTCTCGTTTACGATCTCTTTCGCATTCTGCGGACACACAACAAAGCAGTGACCGCAAAGGATACATTCGTCATCGATGATATGTGCCTGATTCCCTGAAAAACGGATCGCCTTTACAGGACAGTTGCGGATACATTTATAACAGTTTTTACAGTTAGATTTCTTAAGTGTCAGACAATTTGTCATACACATCAGTTCCTTTCCTCTTCTGCTCTGCGCAGGACATTTTCTTCAAAGAATGATTTAAAATTATCTTTCGTAATGCCGACAAATACATCGTTATCGACCTGCACCGTCACGCCGATGCGGTTACACTTTCCGATACAGAAGCTGCCAGCAAGCACGACATCGTCTTCCAGACCGTACCCACCGATTGCATTCTGTAAAAGCTCTACAATCTCAGCAGAACCTTTGATATGGCAGGAACTGCCGACACAAACCTGAATGATTATCATAAACAGATCACCCTAAATTCCTAAATTATTAAGTCTTATTTACTGATATTACAATTTATAATTATTGTTTTCAATTGCTTAAAAGCCAATATTAAGTGTAAAATCATTGATAAAAAAATCGGATTCATAGATTAAAACTATGAATCTGACACTTCATTCAATTTCGTCATAAACAACAAATCCGAACCCTTCTCCGATCGGCAATTGGTTCGGATTTGATTGCTGTGTCTATGGGCTACAAAAAGATATTTTCTTCGTTTTTGCGTATAAATTCGAACTCTCACATGTTTTGAAATTTAGAAAGGCAGTTGCACTCTATTTAAAAAATCCGAATCATCACTGATGGTTTTTATGTCCATAAACTGATTGACATGATAAAACACACCCTTGCTTTCATCTGATGTCATCTGATGTCATCGCTTGAAATACTAAGGGTGGCACATTAGGTTCTAAAATAATCTTTTGGTATTTACGGTATCGAATTAATGTATCATCACCGCAATTGCCTTGTGCAACGTATTTGCCGATATAAGAGCTATCTTTATTCGGATCTTTGATATATATTGTTCCTACAGGACAATTTTTCGCCGATATTTCGTCATTGTCTTCATGTATAAGTAGCACCTCTATTTCATCGGGCATATTTACTATGTCACATGTAGCATCAATATACACCATTGAGAATCCATTATCCGGATTGTCTTTAATTTTTTGTTGATAGACCTTAACTTTATGATATCTGTTTGCAATATACAATTTTTTTACTATTTCGGTTTTTAGAGCAGTAATAAAATCATGGTATGCTTTAGAAACAAAATCGTATATCTCTGTCAGATATTCTGAAATATCTTGTTTTTCGTGTTGTTGCTCTTTTTTATAAAAAGGGTTTATAGTGGTTTCTTCGCCCTTCCCAATTAAAGACATAGATAACTTAATATACACATCACAAATATGTTTCGTTCTATTGTTGAAGTCTTCAATATATTTTAGTTCATCACAGTTAGCAATATTGGTAAACCACATTGAAATACTTGGGAAATCTTGTGAATAGGACTGTTGCTCAAAGACTTTTTTCATAAACTCAAAATCCACACGCTCAATATTTTTAGCTCGTGTTGAAAGGCAAGCAGCGTTAGCGGCTTGAGACATACAATCAAAAGCATTTCTAACATATTGAAAAAAGTCTTTTGTGAGTTTGTCTAACAAAAAAGGAATATTCGTTTCTATATCAGCAACATTAAAACTGTAAGTAGGCATCCTATCATAAGTAAGAGCCACCTTTTTGATAGGTCCAGTTTGCTCTCTTAATTCATTGTAGAAATCTGATTGCCATTTACGCTGTTCTTCGGTCATTTTTGAAATTAATGACAATATAGATTCCTTACAAAACAAAGCAGTTCTAATTGTTTTCAGTGTGTTAACTATAAATTGATAAGAATCGTACACCTCGTAGTCAAACAAAAATTTTGCTAATTCTTTACTGTTCACTGTATTCCTCCAGCAGCTATATTTCTCTTATCGCCTTCTTTTTGTGTTCTTTAGCCCCATTGGTTTCGTTTTGCTATCTCTCCAAAGCACACCATAAATAACTGTTCTTGATGGTGATTATCGACCTTCTGAACAGCATCAAGAAAATCGTTAAATGCCTTATGTGCGTTTAGGATTTCTTTCTGCCGATCCCGTTCGTATTCTTGCATGATGCGGATTTGCTGATCATGATATGCTTGTGGGTTAATATAATTAGGGTTATATAACCACTCATTAAAACTTCTCGTGTTAATCAACTCCTTTAAGTGTAATTCTTTTCCTTATGTAATCATTAGTTAATTCTTCGTCGTAGTTTATGCAAATAAGATGTATGCCTTTTTCTTCACAAATTCTCTTTTTTCTGCTATCATGCTCTTTTTGTATTTCCAGTTTTGCTTTTCCACCCCAATGCTCAACTGCTTGAAAATGTTGTAATCCTTGATACTCAAAAGCAAGTTTTTTACTTGGAATGTAAATATCTAATTCCAAGCCCTCTAACCAATTTGGGCGATGATGGCGGATTATTTCTGTGTATGGGTAGATTTCTTCTACGATATGATACAGCATCGTCTCACTTACCCATGCATCTCCAATTTTTGGATAACCAATCTGTTCTCGCACTAAATTCTCAATTGCATTTTGAAATTCGCGTTGCAGTTTAGAGAGCTCA
The DNA here is from genome assembly GCA_017435905.1 of Clostridia bacterium. Taxonomy (GTDB): domain Bacteria; phylum Bacillota; class Clostridia; order Christensenellales; family CAG-138; genus UBA1685. The sequence continues at coordinate 13,208 of JAFSEB010000037.1, forward strand.
CCTTCGGTTCCCACATTGTTGTTCATAAGATACGCCAACCTTTGTACGTAATCGTAAAACGCCGGCGTACACTCATCCGGTAAAATATTTAATTCTCGGATTTGATAAGGATCAATGCCTAATCTAAATTCCTCTTGCTTAATATACCATCCAAATCTCTGTTTAAAGACACCGCCATACATTGGGTGGCAATATTTCATTGAAGGAATCTTTTTATTACAACGGAAGCATAGGTTTTCTTTGAACCCAAACGGCTCTAACGGAGATTCTGTATGCTCTATTGAGATTTCAGCAACTGTCTTAGGAAAATAATCAGTTCCTAAAGGGTAAGTTTTTGAGCTTGTATAATTATCGAGTGGCTGTCTTTCCCTTAATTTTATATAATTCTCAATAGCCTGACGCTGACATTCGCAGAAGAAAATTTTCTCACCCACATCTTGAGAGAAACCAAAGAAAGCACCGTAATGCTCAGGATAATATACAATTGGTAACGGTAAATCTTCGTAGGTAATTGCGCCTAAAGATACATCTCTTTCGTTATTGGTTCGAATGAGGGGCCTATACTTTCCAGCATCTCTTTTTACTTTTTCAAAGAATTCGTAATAGTCAACCGTCGACTTATATGGTTGTCCATACAGAAAAATACTTGCGTTCTTCCATTTACAGATTTTATCAATCAATGATAATGCAACATCCTGAACACGAACATAATCTATTATTTTATCAATAAAGCATTGTGTTTTTCCATCACGACAAGAATAATTGGGCAGTTGTTTTGCTAAATTACAAGCCTTTTTATACTGGGTAGATTTCGAGGTTCCAAACTCTATATAGATAATATGCATTCCTTCTCACCTCGTCTTTATAATACCATATCTTTCTATTCTTATAAAAACCCATTTTACGCACGCACAGTTTTCTTCTTTCTGTAAGAGTTCAAGTCCTGTCCAAGAAAAATATCTTTTTCGTACGTTCAAACCGACAACTAAAAATTTCGCCTATAAAAACAGAAAAACCCTGATGAAATCAGAGTTTTTCTGTGGCTATATCTTTTTTGTAGCCCTTTATTGGTGGAGCTTAGGGGATTCGAACCCCTGACTTCCACACTGCCAGTGTGGCACTCTAGCCAGCTGAGCTAAAGCCCCATTCGCTTTCGAACAGGATTTATTATAGCGTATGGGAAGCGATTTGTAAAGTACTTTTTATAAAAAATATTGATAAAGTGTGCAGGGCATGCCGCCGTTCGACAGCTTGCGGCGCTTGTCCGCCTTTTTGCCGTACACCTGTTCAAAGCCCGGGTAGCCGGTGATGATGGATTTGTTCCACCCTTCAAGCCGATCGAACACGGTGCGCATTTCTTTGTAAAGGCGCTCCGTTTCGCTCTTTTTGAGCATCCTCTCCCCGTAGGGCGGATTGCACACGAGCACGCCCCTGTCCTCCCGAACGGGAAGATCCTTCACGGGGCGCACCGCCCAGTTCACCATGATGCCGGCCTTTTTCGCATGCTTCTTGCAAAGATCGATGGAACGGGCATCGATATCACTGCCCTCGATCATCAGCTTCTGCGGCGTGATGGAATCCCGTGCTTCTTCCCTTGCAAGGGCAAATTCATTGCCCGTCAGAAAGTGCCAGTCCTCCGCCGCAAAGGGACGGTTGAGACCCGGTGCACGGTTTTCGGCGATCATAGCTGCCTCGATGGGCATGGTGCCGCTGCCGCACATGGGGTCGATGAAGGGCTTATCCGCATAATAACGGGAAAGGGTCACGATGGCAGCGCCGAGGGTCTCCGAAATGGGAGCAGGCACGTTGTAGGTGCGGTAGCCGCGGCGTGAAAGGCCTGCGCCGCAGGGATCAAGGGCAATGGTGACCTGATCCTTCAGAATGCCCACCTCAATGATCACCTCTTTCCCGTTTTCCGGGAAGGTGATGTTGCCGTAAGTGCCCCTGAGGCTTTCCACGATGGCCTTTTTGGTGATACTTTGGCAGTCGGAAACGGAGAACAGCGTGCTCTTGGCGCTTTTGCCGTTCACATGGATGAAGCTGTCACGCTTCAGGTAGCGCTTCCACGGGATGGCTTTGACGCCCTCAAAGAGCTGATCGAAGGTGGTGGCTTCAAAGGCGCCCACTTCAAAGAGCACACGTTCTGCGGTGCGAAGCCACAGGCACGCCTTCGCCATGGTGGAAAAATCGCCGAGGAAGGTGACCCTTGCATCCGCAACGGATTCCGTTTCGATCTGAAGGCGCCTTAATTCGGAAGCGACCAGCGCCTCAAGGCCAAGTTTGCATGTTGCGATGAATCTCATTCTTTTTCCTTTGCTTTCGTCAGTTTGTTAAGGGCATTGTTGAAACGCAGGGCGCTGATGCCGTACTGGGCGCAAAGATCCGCCCGGGCAGCCTTTTCGCCGCTGTCCCTGCAGGCAAGATACTCGAGGGCTGCGCTGAGCGCCACCGCCTGCGCCCTGCTGATACGGGGATACTTCCCTTCAAAGGGGCAAACGTAATCCGACCAGATGCTCACCGCCGCCAGCAGCGTTTTTTCCGGCCGGCGCCCGTACATGCCGCTGATGCACATGGCGATGACCTCGGCATAATTCTTGGGCAGATCGCCCGGAAACGCCTTTGCAAAGCTGATGCTGCTTTCCACCAGCTGACCGCCGATATAGCCGAGGTAAGGCCCTTCCGCCCCCATTTGGGCAAGGAGCGCAAAAGCCTCCTGCTTCATTTGATCGGGCTGATCGCTGCGCAGCACATAATTCTTGAGAAGCCGCTCCGCCCTGTCATCCCGAAACGTGGCAACAAGGGACAGCAGCGCATGCTTGATGTTGTTTTCCGGCACGCTCAAGCCCCACTCGATGAGGTTCTTGAGCTCCTCATCCTCCTTCCAGAAAGCGGAAAGCTCCGCCTGCGGCAAGGTGAGGATATGGTTGAGCCGGTTCACCCGGGAAAGCATTTCATCAAAGGGCACCTGATAGTGGAAAAGGAACCTGCGCTTGCGGTTGACGGCGCCCGTCTGCGCCGCACGGCAAAGCCCCCTGTAATAGCGGGCAACGGTATCGCCGCTGTTGATCTTCAAAAGCTTATCGTAACATTCCGTGGCTTCCTTATAGCGCCCCGTTTCGTAAGCACAGACCGCAAGGCGGTGCAGCGTGCCCGTTTCGTAAGGGTAGTAGCGGCCCAGCCGCTGCATGACGCCGTAGGCATCCTCAAACCGGTCAAGGTCCATCAGCACAAGGGCAATGCGGTTGATCTCCTCCGGCTCATCGGTCTGCTGTTCAAGAAGGATATCCGCCGTGGCGTTGGCGGCATCCTTATCCCGCTGCGTCTGCTCGATCATGGCAAGGTTGCAAAGCGCCTGCACGTTCTTCGGCTCATCCCGCAGCACCGTGCGTGCCTCCGCCGCCGCACGGCGGTTATCACGCATGCAGAAATAGGAAAGGGACAGGTTATTCCTTGCATAGTGGAGCTTCGGATACAGCGTCAGTGCATGCTGCAGCGTTTCCGCCGCCTCCTCAAAGCGGTCCTGCTCAAGGAGCTTTCGCCCCGTTTCCGCAAGGTCGAAGGCTCTGTCCTCCTTCGTCAGGGCATAAAGCCCCTCCGCCTCGCCGCCCTCGTATTCATCGATGGCATCGAGCATATCGTAAGCATCGTAGATGAACTCCCCTTCCGGGGCAAGGTTCAGGTAGTGTTCAAGCGCCTGCCGGGCATTGGCGTAATCGAAAAGGCCGGCGAAGTTGCAGCCCATGCCGAAAAAGCACTCGGCATCCACCTCTTTTTTGCTGTGGGTAAGCTGAAAGAGGATGCGGTTGGAATCCTCAAAGCGCCCCATCTCCGTCAGCACCTGTGCCATGGCGATGCGAAACTCCTCGTTTTCGGGCTCACGGCGAAGAGCCTCCCCGTAATATGCGGCCGCATCCGGCAGGTTGTTCTTGTCGAGTTTGCCGAGGGCACGTTTGTAGAAGAAATCCCCCGTCTGTTCAAAGGAAAGCACCTTGCCGTGCCCGGCATGGGCTTTTTTCTCCCGGTTCTGCACGCTTGTCAATTTCCTTTCGCCTCGTTGAGAAGCCTTGTGAGATCCGCCTCGTCAAACGTATATTTCGTGTTGCAGAAATGGCAGGTGAGCTCCGCACCGTGTTCCGTGGCGATCATATCCTCCAGCTCTTCCTCTCCGATGGAGATGAGCACCTGCTCAAGCCGTTCACGGCTGCAATCGCAGCGGAAGGCAGGATACTGGTTGGCGGTGATCTTGAAATCCATATCCGCAAAGATATCCATCAGCGCATCCTTCAGCGATACGCCGCCTTCAAGGGTGGCGGTGAGGGTCTCGATGGTCTTCGCCTTTTCGGTGAGGGCATCGATCACTTCATCGGGGCAGCCCGGCAGGGGCTGCGCCACAAGACCGCTGGCAGCAAGCACTTCGCCGCTTTCCACATCCACCCTGACGCCAAGGTAAACAAGGGAAGGCTGCTGCTCGGAAATGGTGTAATAACGGGCGAAATCCTCTGCGATCTCGCCGGATTCGATGGGGCAGGTGCCCACATAGGGTTCCTTGAGGCCCATATCACGGATAACGGTAAGGTCGCCGAACCAGCCCACCGCCAGCGCCACATCCAGCTTGCCGTTGGGCGCCGGGGGCAGTTCCACCGTGGGGTTTTCAAGATAGCCCTTCACACGGCCGGTGCCGTCCGCCGTGCAGATGATGTTGCCTGCTTCACCGCCGCCCTTGAGCATGGTGGTAACACGCTCATCCGCATGCTTGAGCTGTGCGCCCATCATGGAGGTCATCATGAGCGTTCTGCCGAGGGCTGCCGTGCAGACCCTTGAAAGGCCGTGGATGCGCCTTGCCTCCGCCACCAGCTCTTTGCCGGTGATGGCCATTACTTTTACCGTGGAATCCGCAAGAAGACCGCGGATGATGATGTCTTTGTTCATGTTTTATTCCCCTTTCATTGCGGCAAACTGCAGCCGCTCCGTTGTATCCTTCGGTGCATCCAAAGTGAATGCCTCGTATACTGCAATGTCAGTAAAGCCCGCCTGCGCAAGGGCTGTGCGCACTTCCCTTTCCGAGTGGGCACGCTGTATGTGGGTCTCCGTGAAGCGGTCGTAGCGGCCGCTTGCTTCATCCTGTACAAAAAAGGTGAGATCCATCCTGACGAGCTTGTTTTCCCCGTCATACATATTCTGCCAAATATAGGCATTGTCGCCTTCATCAAGGGCGAAGGTGTTGCTGCCAAGCACGGTGGAAAGCTTGTAGCGTGAGGAGATGTCAAACAGCAGTATGCCGCCCGGTTTGAGTGCCGCATAGGCTGCCGCCGCAAATTCCTGCAGCGCCTGACGGGATGCAAGGTAGTTTACCCCATCGCAGGCAGAAACGATGGCATCTACCCGTTTGTGCAGGGCAAGCTTTCGCATATCCTGCCGGATGAAGGGGATGTTGAGCCTTGCCTTCCTTGCCTTTTCGGAAGCAATGCGCAGCATCTCCTCGGAAAGATCCTGCCCGATGAGGGAATAGCCCGCCGATGCAAGGCGCAGCGTCAGCTCGCCGGTGCCGCAGGCGCAGTCCACCACCGTTTTGCGCTCTTTTCCCAGCAGTTTTACAATATAATCGCACCAGGCTTTGCGGTCAACATCGTTCATCAGCCTGTCATAAATGGCGGCAAATCTTCCGTAACTTTGCATACCTACCCCAGTTTATCGCATACTCCATACTTGTAAACAATTTTACAACAAACACGGCTATAAGGCAAGGGCGCTTGAAGCCGTAAGGCGCCTTGTGCTACAATCTATTGTAGAAAAACAGCGAAAAAAGCAGGAATGACCATGGCAAGAAAAACCAAGGCCGCAGAAGGTGCGGCAAAGAAAACATCACCGCTCAAAAAGGCGCTGCTGGCGCTTTTGATCCTGATCGTGCTGCTGCTTGCGGCGGTAGCCGTGCTCGGCATGGGGCTTCTTGGCCGGGTATCACGCCCGGAACAGGATGGCTTCATTGCCGAAGGCACGCCTGAGGTCGAGGAGGAATACGCACCGGAGCAGACACCCACGCCCACCCGTACACCGGTGCTGACGCCCACCCCTGCACCGGAGGCAACAGCGGCACCCTCCGCCACACCGCTTCCCATCCTGCCCGTATCGGAATACTACGAGCAGACTTACCTGACGGAGGAGCAGCTGCTCAGGATCGCCGAAAACAACGAGAGCGATGAGTTTATCAACGTGCTGCTGATCGGTGCGGACAGGCGCAAGACAAAAGGAAGTTATAATTCCGACACCATGATGATCGCCACCGTTGACAAGCGGCACGGCACGCTGAAGCTGACGAGCCTGATGCGTGACATGCTGGTGAACATCCCCGGTCACGGCTACGGCAAGCTGAACAGCGCCGCCGCAAAGGGCGGCATTGAGCTGCTGTTCGATACCATTGCGGAAAACTTCCACATCACCCTTGACCGCTACGTGCTGGTGGATTTCTACATGTTCGTGGACATCGTCGACAAGCTCGGCGGCATCACCATCAAAATGTCGGCAGAGGAGATCAGCGCCGCCAACGACTGCATCGCAGGCCTCAACAAGCAGATGGGCGTCGAATACCTTTGGGACGGCTTCATCTTTGCGGAGGAAGGTCCCGTCAAGCTGACGGGCAAGCAGGCCCTCGGCTATTCCCGTATCCGCAAGATCGACAGCGAGTTTGCCCGTACGAGCCGCCAGTATACGGTGCTCAACACCATTCTTTCCATGTTCCGCAAGGCAAGCCTTTCCACCCAGTATGATATCCTTTACGATCTTCTGCCCCTTGTGGAAACGAACATGACCAATGCGGAGATCATCGATGCCGCCATCAGCGCCCTCGGCGGCAGCAGCGGCGGACTCAACTATTTCCGCCTGCCGGTAGAAGGCTACTTCCAAAACGGCAAGTGGAACAAGAAATTCGTCTTCTTTGCAGACCTGCCCGGCATGGCGTGGGAGCTGCACGAATTCATTTTTGACAACGATGCGGATATCGCACCGCAGAAGCTGCTCTCCCCCAACCCTTCCCTGCCGCCCCGTACGCCCAATCCCGACGGTCTTGTAACGGATGACGGTTCCGTTGGCACCCTCGGCGGCAGCAGCGGCATCAGCAGCGGCATCAGCAGCGGCATCAGCAGCGGTCTGAGCGGCACAAACTAACGCCCGAAGGAGGCTACCATGAAGCGGATCACGGCAGCGCTGCTGCTCCTTACCCTTGTTTTCGCCCTTTTCGGCTGCAAAAAGCAGGATGCCTTTGAGATCGAGTTTTCCATCCCGGCAGGCAGCAGCGGCGCATATGTATATGCGGATGAGGAGCTTTCCCCCAACGGAAACAGGCTCCGCCTGCGTGCCGGTGCAGGCTATGGCAAGGCAAAGTTCATTCTGACGCCTGCAGAGGCAGCGGAGGGTAAGGAGGAGATCACCGTCACCCTCGGGCAGGGCGAAACAATTACGGTCAGTGTGGAAAAGGGCACATGGTACAGGATCGGCATTTTTGCCGATAACCCGGATGCCGCAGCAAAGGCTGCCGGTGTATATGCAGAAAACGTGACCCTTCGCATCGAATAAAGAAAGCTCAATTAACAGCGGAGATGCCCTCTTTGGGAGTATCTCCGTTTTTTCTTTGGCTGCATATGTTGAAAGCATGCAATGCTTTATTTATGATCCCATTGCAGGAGGGTTTTCCTGCCATGAGCTGCGCCGCAGCGACATGCTGCCCTTTACAGAGGCGGCACCCCTTTATCTCTGCGAGTTTTTGGGCAGCACAAGGTGCGCTGCCTGCTGGACAGACAGGCGGTTTCTTGAAGCATACTGCACGCTGAAGCAGCGCTTTCCCCTGCCCTTTTCCGCATGCGGCGGCTTTCGCAGGGGAAAAGAAGGGCGATCCCTTTTTGCATCACGGCGCTGCGCAGGGCTGACGCTTCATGTAGGGCAATGCCTTATGCCGAAGGAACGGGAAACGCTGCGGCGTTTCGCCATTAAAAGCCGGCTGTTTTCCCGTGTCGCCCCGGAACACGAAGCGCCCACATGGGTGCAGCTTGAAGGGGCGCCCTTTGCAGCCGGTATGCTTTGTCCCTTTCCCACCGTTCTGCCCGGCGAAACGGGCATTTTCGTGTTTGTGCTGCAGGATGCCCTTGCCCTGCACGGCTTTCCGCCGGATCATGGGCTGACAGGCTGCTTTTCGCCGGATACGGAACGTGCCCTTGCCCTGTTCCTCAAAAGTCGGGGCAAGGCTTACGGAGGAAGGGTCACGGCGGAAATATGGAAACTCTTGTAAAACAGGCGGCATCCAATGGGATGCCGCCTGTTGCTTTGCATTTACTTCAGCCTTTCCGCCGCCGCAATGAGCGTATCGAGAAAGGCGCTTTCGCCAAAGGTGTTCACCTTAAAGAACATCGCCTGGCTGCCGCCGGAGGTGATGGCGGAAAGGAACAGTTCCTCCCCGTTCCCCACCAGCGTCACCGCCATGCTGACACGGTTGCTGCCCATGGCGCTGTAGCGCTCATACACACGCACCGCCACACGGGTATCCCCCATGCGGCACATGCTTGCATCCTCAAAGGATGCGGTGGAGGAGGCGTTCATGATGCCGTCGTGAAGGGCATTGAGAACGCTGTCGAAGCTGCCGTGCAGCCGTGTTTCGTATTTTGCCATGTTATACCTCTTTCATTTATTGGGGCAGCTCCCTGCCCCCATGCAGCAATACCGCCAGCGCCAGCATATCCGCACTGCCGCCGGGGCTGAGATTGCGAAGGATAAATTCCCCATCAAGATCACGCAGCGCATCCAAACGGCGGTTTTCCGCCAGCATCAGGATGTGTTTGGCGCTTTGCCGGGCGTATTGAAGTCCCTCTTCCCCACCCCGGTGAACGAGGTTGGTATCGGGAAGGTCTGCCATCACATGGGGAAGGGTCAGCGCAAGGGCATCGTTTGCGGCAAGCCCCCTGTGAAGGTAGTCGGCATAAACAGCCTCCGCTTTTGCTGCCGTAGGGAAACCGAGGGCAGCTTCGCCCCGGGCGCCCGTGATCCGGCAGCGGTTGTAAACGTGCTCGCCGTTGGTTTCGGGGGCACGCTCCGCCTTTTCAAGTGCGGCTGCAAGGTCGCTGTTTGCAAGGGCTGCCGCATGATCGCAGGCGTTTCCGCCCTTTTTGAGGGCAATGGCCTGCCCTGCCAGCAAAAGCCCCATGGAATAGATGGCGCCCTTGTGGGTATTCACGTTGTCCGTGGCGGCATACATGCTTTTCTCCGCAAGGATGCCCTCTTTGCGAAGGGCAGCCATCAGGGCACCGGGCGCTTCCTCCGCCATGGAAAAAGCGGTCTTCGCCATGTTTTCAAAATGGGGGCGCAGCGCCGCCGCACTCCTTTCAAACATGGGAAGATCCATATCCCTGTGAGCGCCGTTGTTGTTTCTGTCCACAAGGCCGGGCTTCGGCGTTGCTTCCACCTCTGTGATAAGGGCACGGTATGCCATGGCGGCAAGGTGCTTTGCGGCGTAGTCTTCAAGCAGCGTTTCCGTACAGGCGGTGATCTCCTGCAAGCCGTGGGCACGGCTTCTTGCGCAGGCGGTCACGGGTCCGCCGCAGACGATGCAGCTGCGCATGGAGGGGCGTGACAGCTTTTCGCTATCCGCACCGATCACATCGATATCAAACAGCCTTGCGGCAGTATCGCTCTCCTCGATGGCGACCGTGATGCGCTTTGCTTCCTCCGCCGGCAGGTCGAACACGAAAAAAGCCTCGCTGCCCGTTTTTTCCTGCCAAAGCTCCCTGAAAAGCGCCGGGGGCATGGCATCCTCAATGCGCCTGACCCCTTCAAGAAACAGAAGCTCCGTAAGGGGCGTACGCTTCACCTCGCCCGCAATATTCATGGTAAGACAAACAACGGGACGCCCGTACCCTTCGATCAGCTCCCGCTGTTTTTCCGCTCTTCGCTCCCTTGCAAGGAGCATGTCATCCAATGTGATCTTTGATATATTCATACGTTGCATCCGGCACAAGTTCCCGTACCGCCGCAAGGTCGCCTGCAGCCATCAGCCGCCGTACCCGGGATGCGGAAATGCCGTTTTTCCGTTCGATCTCGATGAGTTCAATGCCCTTTTCCGGCAAAAGCTGTTTCATGCGCTCATTGTAAGCATTTGTTACGGGGCAGAAAGGCTCCGTGCCCACGAAGCGGCGTGTGATGTTGAGGGCAGGGGCGATCCTGTCCGTGAAGATGGCGATATCAAGATCCGTCTGCACGTTTGCGGTATTTGCCCTGTCCTTGATGAAATAGGTGGGAAAGGTTGCCCTTGAAACAAGGTAATCCCTGCTTTTGGTAACGATCACGTTGGGAATATCCGCAACGCCTTTCTCAACAAGGGCATAGCGCACCGCCGCAGGGAATGCGGAAGCATCCTCACTGACAACGAACAGGTAAAGCGTATCGCACCGCTTTGCCGCCGTTTCCACAAGGTAGCGGTGCCCCAGCGTAAAGGGGTTGCAGTTCATGACACAGGCGCCCACGGTGCCTGCGTTTTCCTTTTTCGGGATGGAGTCCACAAATTTGGCGATGCCGTTTTTTTGATCCTCCATCATCAGCACATCCTGCGTTTTTGCCACGGGATAGAACCCGAGGGAGCGGAACATGCGGTCATTTTCGGGCTTTGTATAAAGGAAAAGGTGCCCGATGCCCTGCTGCCATGCATAGCTGACAAGCTCGCTGACCACGGTGGCGGCAGCGCCCGTACCCTCGGTGGAAGGGTCAACGGCAATGTACTTGAGCACACGCCCGTCAAGGCAGCCTGTGGCAACGATTTTTCCGTCATCCTCCCGCAGGGCGACATAGTAATCCGCCGCACCCTCCATGGTGAGGCCGCGGCTTAACAGAAATGCTTTAATTTCAGATAAGCGCACCCCGGAAAGGGGTGCGCCGGTTTGGATGTTGTACATGAGTCCTCGTCTTCCTGCGGATGGCAGCCCACACGCTGCAAGGCATGCCGGGTACGCTCCGTATGTTTATCGGTTCTGGGGATGCCCACGGTACACGCCGGCGCTTCATGGGCGCCTTGCGCATTGAGAAACAGCAGCGCACAGAGAAATACTCCGCAGCGCAGCCGGCCGTTTTTTTATTCGGCGGTATTGCCTTCGCACTTGGCTGCACGGTAAGCGGCTGCCTTCACACGGGCGGCAACGGTGCAATCGAGCGCACCCTTATCAACGGCGTTGACGATGGCATCTTCCACGCCCAGCTCCGCCAGCGTATCACGGATCACTTTTTCGATCTGCTTGCCAAACTGCTGCATGACAGCGCTCGTCAGCGTCAAATCGATCCCCTTCTGCTCAGCGGGCTCGATGCGCACGATGATGTCGCTGGATTCCATCGTACCGGCTACGCCCTTGGTAACGATCTGCATAAACTGTTCCTCCGATCCATTTTTTATGGGGATTTTATGCCCCTTGCTTTCTTTTTCTAATTTACTCTTTTCCCCCGCTGTTTTCAAGACCTTTCAGTCAATTCCCCAATAAATACCCACATGCATCAAAGCAGGTATACATGTATACCTGCTTGCTTTTTCCGCCATTCCTGTTATACTGAAAACAGGAAATCGGCTGTTTGGCTGAAAAAAGCGGCGGAGGTGCCTATGCGCAAAACATTTGAAGGATACGGAAGTGTGCAGGAAGCTATTCTTGGCATTGCTTCGCAGCTTTTTACCGAGACCGGTGTGCACGGCACCAGTTTGCAGGATATCGCCAAGGCGGCAGGGCTTTCCAAGGGCACGCTGTATTACTACTACCCTACAAAGGAAGCCCTTGTGAACGATATTGCCGCTGCCCATGCGGCACGCATTACGGATCTTCTTCTAACATGGATCGAGACCATCTCCCGCGGCTGTCCCATGGAAGATGCGCTGGAGATCCTCATCGGCGCACTGCTTGACGATCAGGCGCTGCGCAAGCTGCATGTGGTGCTTTTCACGGAAAGCTGCCTTGCAGGCCCCTCCCTCAGCGTCCTGATGGAAGAAATGCTCCGCAAGTGGACGGTGATGCTGGAAGTGGGTACGCTGAAGGTGCAGTCCGACAGCGCAAGGCGCCTTCGTGACCGCTCCTCCCTGTTCTTCACCCTGCTGACCGGCGCCATGATGCGCCCGCATGTGCCGGAAGAGGAACGGCAGCGCTTTATCTCCGTATTGCTGAGCGAATCAGTGTAACAGGTACAAAAAGGCAGGGCCCACGGGCGCTGCCTTTTATTTAGTTTTGCAAAAGCTCCGTTACCGCCTGCTGCATACAGGGCAATTCCTTATCGGTAAAGTAAAAATGCCCGGAATCCTGTATCAGCTTCGTTTTTGCACCGGGCAGCTGCTTTTTCACATATGCAAGCGTACGGGGCGAAAGAAGCTCATCCTTTTCTGAGTTGATGACCGTGAGCGGCACGGAAAGCGATGCAAGGGTGCGCCTTGCTTTCCCCATCATCCGCAGAAGGGCAGCGGTGTTGGGGATAAGAAGAAGCGAATTCCATACCGTGATGCCGGCAACGCCCGAAAACCGCCTTGCCGCCAGCACATAGGGATCGGAGGAATTGCCCTTCATCACGCTTCTTGGCAGAATGCGCAGCGTTCTTAGCGTGATGCGTGCAAAAAGCGGCAGACTCAGCGCAAGGATGCCCTTGACCTGCTGCGGTGCGTGAAGCGCCGCACCGATGGCGATCAGACCGCCCATGGAGTGCCCCACAAGGTACAGCGCATCATATTCCCTGCTGAGGGCAGCGATGCGCTCCCCGACATGGGCTTCCCATTCCCGTCTGCCGACCTTCAGAAAATCGGCAAGGCTGCCGCCGTGACCGGGCAGCGTCAGCAAAACAGCCTCTGCGCCTGCCCCTTGTGCCGCTGCGGTCAGGGCGTGGAACTGGCTGCTGCTGCCGAGAAAGCCGTGTATGAAAATGACCGCTTTTTTCTTCATCGGATAAAGTTCGTCACAAAGGCACGTTCCCGTTCGGGGGCAAGGATGCCCTGCGCACGGCCTGCCTCGATACACTTCATGAGCCATGCCATGTTCCGCCCGAGGTTGCGCATGATCTGCAGGCCTTCAAGATCCTGCCTGACCTCCTCCGGCGTGTTGCCGAATACCACATTCCAATAGGAGGAGGAAACCACCGGCATCTGCGCAAGGGTGAAATACTTGTTGAGCACATCCACACTTGCCACATTGCCTGCACGCCTTGCGCTGGCTACCGCCGCCGCAGGCTTATGGGCAAACAGATCTCTGCAGCCGTAAAGTGCCCTGTCCATAAAGGAAAGAAGGCTGCCGGAGGGATGGGAAAAATACACCGGTGTACCGAACACGAAGCCGTCCGCCGCTTTTGCCTTTTCCACAAACGCATTGACGCCGTCATCATCGAATACGCAGGCTTTCGGGTTTTTGCAGCCGCCGCAGTCCACGCAATCCTGCACCGGCTTGCTGCCGATCCAGATGATCTCCGTCATCACGCCTTCCGTTTCGAGGGTGTCCGCCACCTCCCGAAGTGCGGTATAGGTGCAGCCCTTTTCGTGGGGGCTGCCGTTAACAAGCAATACCTTCATGCGTTTTCCGTTCCTTTCTTATACTTCAAGCCCCTGCATGAAGCGGTAAAGGGGCTTCATGGCATCAAAGGCATCAAGAACTTCCTCAAACAGTTCGGGTTCATAGGTTTTGGTCAGATCCTCCGTAAAATAGCCCCAGCTGATGCCCTTGCGGTTGATGTAGGGCTTTACCGCTTCCGGTGCATCGGGGAAACGGTCACGCTTATAGGGCTCGCCGTAAACCTTGAACTTTTGAAGCCGCGGATCCGCCAGAATATCGAGGAAGCGCTGCGGATCCGCCAGCACCCGGGCACGGAAGGGCTTCATCAGCTCGGAATTGGCGCCGTACATGCCCATGCCGTAGCCGTAGCCGGAAGGCTCCACCTCAAAATACACGCACAGCGATTCGCTGATATAGGTATTGGGCAGGCGGAAGCCCAGCCAGCAATGGTCACGGTAAGGGCGCTTATCCTTGGTGTAGCGTGTATCCCGGTTCATACGGGATACCACGGTGGTGAGGCGTGTGTTGAAATTGGGATCGATCTCCAGCGCTTTCGGCGTCAGATCCAAAGCCATGGCACGCATGGGATCGAGTACCACCTGCTTGCAGCGTTCCCGGTTGGCATGGTAGAAGGCTTTTTCATTGAAAAAGCCCAGCTCCATCAGAAAACGGTAGGTATCGGGCACGAAGCCCTTGAAGTTCTGTTCCATTATATCTCCCGGTCAAAAAGTCAGTTTTACGATGAAGGCTTCCCTGCCATCCGCAGCGTGTACGCCCCGCAGGATGACCGCATTCCCATTTTCCGCACGCTCCATGCGGAAGCATTCGCCCTCCGTCAGTTCCGCCTTGAAGTAGATATCCATCCGCTTCAGGCTGCCGATATTGCTGCGCTCTTCCTTCGTCAGCGCATCGTAAACAAATTCGCCGTAGCGCTCGTTGTTCACATGGCCGAGCCCGTCGATAAAGCTCGGGCGCACAAGGCGCTCCTCCACCGCCGCATATTCGTAGCGTTCCTGAAAGCGCTTATCCGCAGCAAGGAGTTTTTCCCCTTCCGCAAGGTCAAAACGGGAAAGGAAGGTTTTATCCATCATAAGGCGATGGGTATTCATGTCGATCAGCGCAGAGAAGGTGGCGCCCACGGCGGCAGTCTCCCCCGCTTCGTCAAGGATCATGAAATCACGCCTGTATGCAGGGGCTTTCGAATCCGAATGCCATGTTTTCATGGTGATCTTTTCGCCCACACGGACGGTGCGTTTGAGCTCGATGCTCATGGAAAGCAGCACCCATGCAACGCCAAATTCCGGCACAAGACGGGTGGAATCCAATTCGATATTTTCAAGGTGCTTGCCGATGGTCTCCACCACCATGCGCTGGTAGCCCGTGGGGGTAATGGCGCCGTCGGTGCTGCACATGCTCACATCCACATAAAGGGGATAGGTAAACTGAAGTTCGTTTTTCATGCTTTCGGGGTATGTTCCTTCTTCTGTTTTCTATATCATACCACGTTTTTTACCAAAAAGAAAAGCACCACCCGCAGGGAGGACGGGTGGTGCCTGTATTGCGTATTACCGCTTATTTCGCAGCCTTCGCAGCGCGGATGGCTTCGATGAGCATGGGAGTGACCTTGAAGAGGTCGCCGCAGATGCCGTAGTCCGCAACTTCAAAGATGGGAGCGGTATCGTTCTTGTTCACGGCGATGATGCACTCGCTGTCCTGCATACCGGCCTTGTGCTGGATGGCGCCGGAGATGCCGAGGGCAACGTATACCTTCGGGTGAACGGTCTTGCCGGTCTGGCCGACCTGATGGTCAGCGCTGAGCCAGCCGGAGTCGATGGCCGCACGGGAACCGCCGACGACGCCGCCGAGTTCCTCTGCGAGCTCTTCTGCGAGGGCGATGCCCTTCTCAACGTTGCTGCTGATACCACGGCCGACGGATACGATGTAGTCCGCACCAACCAGGTCAACAAGCTTCTTCGCAGCCTTGACGATCTCGACCACTTTGGTCTTGATGTCGGCTTCGGTGAGGGAGAATTCGGGCTTCACGATCTTGCAGGCATCGGCCTTTTCCTGGCTGAACTCCGCCTTGCGCATAACGCCGGGGCGAACGGTAGCCATGGAGGGACGGAAGCGGGGGCAGATGATGGTAGCCATCAGGTGGCCGCCGAATGCAGGACGGGTCATCTTCATGTCACGGGAAACATCGTGATCCTGGCCGAGAACCTTCGCGGACTTGGTGGAAAGCACGCGCTCTTCGGGCAGGGTGGAGGTTTCACGCAGGAAGTCCTGATACTTGGCTACATCCACGTCGAGGTGGGTGCAGTCGGCGCAAAGACCGGTGTGCAGACGGGCTGCGCAGCGGGGGCCGAGGTCACGGCCGATGTTGGTAGCGCCGATCAAGAAGGCTTCGGGCTTGAGCAGCTCGATCACATCGCAGATGACCTTGGTGTAGGCATCGGTGGTGTAATCCTTGAGGAGGGGGCTTTCGCAGACGATGACTTCGTCAGCGCCGTAGCCGCCAAGTTCCTTCGCAAGGCCTTCTACGTTGTCGCCAAGGAGCAGACCGCACAGCTTAACGCCGAGCTCGTCCGCCAGCTTGCGGCCTTCGGAGATGAGTTCGAAATCGGTGGGCATAAGCTTGCCCTGACGCTGCTCACAGAATACCCATACATCCTTGAAAGCAGCAAGATCGGTATTGTTAAAGGTAGACATTCTTCATTTACCCCTTTCTCAGATGATGTGCTTAGCGGCAAGCAGGCCGGCCAGCGTTTCGCAATCCGCCTTCTCAGCGCCCGGGAGCATCATGCCAGCGCCCTTCTGCGGCGGGGTGAAGGAGGTAAGGATGTTGGTGGGAGAACCCTTGAGACCGATGGTGGTGGGATCGATCAGGGGATCGTCCTTCAGGGTCTCATAATCGAACACGGACATGGGCTTGTCATAGCACTCGAAGATGCCGGGGATGCTCATGTAGCGGGGCTCGTTGAGTTCCTTGATGCAGGTCACGAGGCAGGGGGTCTGGACCTTGATGGTCATGTAGCCGTCCTCAAGCATGCGCTGCACGGTGATGGTCTCGCCTTCGAGCTTGATGTCGGCAGCATAGGTGACCTGGGGGATGTTGAGCTTTTCAGCGATCTGGGGACCAACCTGAGCGGTATCGCCGTCGATAGCCTGACGGCCGCACATGATGATGTCGCCCTGCTCCACGCCGATGCGGTTGATGGCAGCGGCAAGGATCTGGGAAGTGGCATAGGTATCGCTGCCGCCGAATTCACGGCCGGATACGAGAACAGCCTCATCAGCGCCGCGGGCAAGGATCTCACGGAGCATGCCTTCTGCCGGCGGGGGACCCATGGTGACGACGACTACCTTGCAGCCGGTCTCATCCTTGAGGGTGAGAGCAGCCTCAACGGCGTTCAGGTCGTCGGGGTTGGTGATGGTCTGCATGGAGGCACGGTCGAGGGTACCGTCGGGGTTGACCGCAACCTTACCGGAGGTATCGGGTACCTGCTTTACACAAACGATGATCTTCATTCTGCCTTTACCTCCTTACTTATTTCACGCCGAGGTTGCTGGCGATGACCATGCGCTGGACTTCGCTGGTGCCCTCGTAGATCTCGGTGATCTTCGCATCACGCATCATGCGCTCAACGGGATATTCACGGGTGTAGCCGTAACCGCCGAAAAGCTGAACGGCGCGGCGGGTAACATCGCTGGCGGCTTCCGCAGCGAAGAGCTTCGCCATGGCAGCATCCATGGAATAGCTGGGGGCCTTCTTGCCGGCCAGGGCAGCCTCGGTAAACGCCTGCTTCTTCATAGCGGCGGAGTATACGAGGAACTGAGCGGCCTGCATGCGGGTGTGCATGTCAGCAAGCTGGAACTGGGTGTTCTGCATCTGGGAGAGACGCTTGCCGAACTGCTTGCGCTCCTGGACGTACTTGATGGTCTCTTCCACAGCGCCTTCGCCAATACCGAGAGCCTGGGAAGCGATACCAATACGGCCGCCGTCGAGGGTCTTCATGGCGATACCAAAGCCCTTGCCCTCTTTGCCGAGCAGGTTCTCTTTGGGAACGATGCAGTTTTCCATGATGAGTTCGCAGGTAGCGCTGCCGCGGATACCCATCTTCTTTTCCTTCTTACCGACGGAGAAGCCGGGGAAGTCCTTCTCAACGATGAACGCAGAGATGCCCTTGTTGCCGAGCTTCTTATCGGTCATGGCGAAGATGATGTAAACGTGGGCATAGCCCGCATTGGTGATGAAGATTTTGGTGCCGTTGAGCACATAGTGATCGCCTTCGAGGACCGCAGTGGTCTGCTGGCCGGAAGCGTCGGTGCCCGCACCGGGTTCGGTAAGACCGAAAGCGCCGATCCATTCGCCGGAAAGGAGCTTCGGGAGGTACTTCATCTTCTGCTCTTCGGTGCCGTTCTCATAGATGGGGGCGCAGCAGAGGGAAGTGTGAGCGGAAACGATAACGCCGGTAGTGCCGCAAACCTTGGAAAGTTCTTCAACGGCCATGGCGTAGGCAAGAACGTCGCCGCCGGCGCCGCCGTACTTCTTGGGGAAGGGGATGCCCATGAAGCCGTAGCGGGCGAGCTTCTCAACGGTCTCGACCGGGAAGCGTTCTTCTTCGTCGACCGCCTCAGCGAGAGGCTTGACCTCAGTCTCCGCAAACTGACGGTACATGTCGCGGAGCAGCTGATGCTGTTTGGAAAGCGTGAAATCCATAATTCCTCCTGAATTGGTATATTGGTAGAGACTTCTCTCTATTTTGGTACTGCTTTACGCCAATGTGCTTTTTCCGCATTGCGCTCAAAAGCACCGGTGGGATATCCTTTTCCCGGATGCCCCACCGGGCGAAAATCAACGTTTTTGGCAGTGGCTTATTTGCCCATGCCGCGCTTGACCATTTCTTCCACTGCGAAGGAAGCAACGTCATCCGCATACTTCTGCGGGCCGAAGCCTGCATCGTAGCCAAGTTCCTTGGCAAGCTCGTGGGTAACACGGGCACCGCCGCAGATCACGATGAAGCGGTCGCGCACGCCTTCCGCCTCGAGGAGCTCGATGAGCTCGGTGAGGTTCTGAATGTGCACATCCTTCTGGGTAACGGTCTGGGAGATGAGGAGAACGTCGGCGTTGAGTTCAACGGCCTTCTTGACGAACTCTTCGTTGGGGACCTGGGCGCCGAGGTTGATCGCTTCGATCATCTCGTAGCGCTCAAGGCCATAGTGGCCTGCAAAGCCCTTGCGGTTCATGATGGCATCAATGCCGACGGTGTGTGCATCGGTACCGGTGGAGGCGCCGACCATCACAACCTTGCGGCCGATGTTCTCACGGATGAACTCGTTGCACTCTTCCATTTCCATGGTGGTCGTTTCAACGGCCTGCACATGGATGTCGGTGTAGTCAACGCTGTGGGAGCAGGAGCCGTATACAACATAGAAGGTATACTCGGCATCCAGGCTCTGGTTGAAGGCGACGGAGGGTTCTTCAAGGCCCATCTTCTTCGCAAGAAGGCGAGCAGCCTCGGTGCCCTTATCGTCGTTCTTCACCGGGAGGGTGAAGCTCATCTGGACCTTACCGTCGTTCATGGTGTCGCCGTAGGGCTTCAGCTTGGTCAGGTCAAGAGTCTTATCAAAATCTGCTTTATGGGTATTATAAAGTCCGCTGCTCATTTACTTGTCCCCCTTCATCAGCTCAATAAACGGGTTGAAGTAGCAGTCATCCTTCTGCACAACGCCGGCAAGGCCCTTGCCGCCGTCACGGGAACGCTTGATGTCGGCAAAGGTGCCGCGCTCAAGGGTACCGAAGAGACCGATATCTTCCATCTCGCCAAGAAGGTCGGTAGCCTTGGTGAGAACCTCGTTTGCACGGGTCTGCATGATGCCGCCATCCTTGAAGACGATATCATTGCCAAGATCCTGCATGGTGCGGAACACATACTGTGCGTTCTCGATGGAGAGCGCACGGTCGCTCATGAACGGGGTGTGGATAGCCTCGGTGAGCATGCCCAGCAGGTGGAGCTTCTGGCCGCTCATAATGGTGACCATGTTGAAGAGCGCATCCTGCACATGACCGCGGAAGATGTTGCCGGTCATGAACTTCGTGGGGGGCATGTACTTGAGGGGGGCCTTCGGGAAGATCTCACGGGCCATCTGGGCCTGGGCGAGCTCATACAGGAAGCCGTTTTCCACATCGGGAGAGATCTCGAACGCATGGCCGAGACCCATCTGCTCCTCGGGCATGCCGGCACAAACGGCGAACTGCTCGTTGAGGAACTGGGAAGCGAGAACAGTGTGGGCTTCTTCGACGGCATCAGCGGTGGTCAGGTAGTTATCCTCACCGGTGTTGATGATAACGCCTGCGAAGGAGTTGATCACACGGGAGAAGTACTGGTCAACGATGGTGCGCTGGGGGTTGATGTCACGGAAGAGGATGCCGTAGAGAGCATCGTTGAGCATAACATCGAGCCTTTCGAGGGCACCCATTGCGGCGATCTCAGGCATGCAGAGACCGGAGCAGTAGTTGCACAGGCGGATGTAACGCTTTTCTTCACGACCCACTTCGTCGAGGGCTTCACGCATCAGGCGGAAGTTCTCCTGGGTGGCATAGGTGCCGCCGAAACCTTCGGTGGTGGCGCCGTAGGGCACGTAGTCGAGGAGGGACTGGCCGGTGGTGCGGATAACGGCGATGATGTCGGCGCCCTGCTTGGCAGCGGCCTTCGCCTGCACGATGTCCTCATAGATGTTGCCGGTAGCAACGATAACGTAGAGGTAGGGACCTTCCTTGTCGCCGAATTCGCCCAGGAATTCGTTGCGCTCTGCCACGTTCTTGCGGATGTGCTCCACGGTGGCTTCCGCTACGGGCATGATGGCCGCACGGATCTCTTCAGCGCTGTGGGCAGGAAGCTTGGTGAGGTCGATCTCACCCTTATCGACGGCTTCTGCGATGGCCTGAGGATCCTTGCCGGTCTCCGCCATGGCATTGCCGATGTAGTAGGCTGCACCGCCGGCGAGAACGCCGCGGTCAAACAGGTGATCCACCACCACGTTGGGCAGGGGAACATCCATCTCGTTCACGTTGTCGATACCGAGAAGACGGCAGACGGCGCGCTCAACGGTAACGGTGGTATGAACATCGATGAAGCTCTGGGTATCCGCCGCAATGTGCGCAGCGCTCGCCCTTGCTTTATCGACGAGTTCGCGGTTCAGATTGAGTTTGCTCTGCATGTATGATCCTCCATGATTGCGTTCACACGGGGATGCTGTACGCATCCCCGTATTTCATACGCTTTTGCTTATTTCTGCTTCTGCCTGTCGGCGTAGCGGTCGTGCCTGAGGAGCTTGGTGGGCTCGAGGTACTTCTGCTCGATGCCGTGGGCGATACCGGCAACACCGGTGATGTCGGGAGCCTGACGCTTGCCTTCGCAAACATCGCAGTGGCACTCGTTGGCATAGTGCTCGGGCTCGGTGTAAGTGGTGATAACGCCCTCGAAGTTGCGAAGGATGACCTTGCGGGGAGTCTGGCTGATGAGGTACTGGGGCATGACAGGGGTCTTGCCGCCGCCGCCGGGTGCGTCAACAACGAAGGTGGGGATGCAGTAGCCGCTGGTGTGGCCACGGAGCGCTTCCATGATCTCAAGGCCCTTGGAAACGGGGGTACGGAAGTGGGAGAGACCGAGGGAAGGATCGCAGGCGTAGATGTAGTAGGGACGAACACGGATGCGGACGAGCTCGTTGACGAGCTTCTTCATCACGTATACGCAGTCGTTCACGCCGGCGAGGAGAACGCTCTGGTTGCCAAGGGGAACACCGGCGTCAGCCAGCATGGCGGTAGCGCGGGCGGCTTCTTCGGTGATCTCGTTGGGATGGTTGAAGTGGGTGTTGAGCCACACGGGATGATGCTTCTTCAGAATAGCGCAGAGCTCCGGAGTGATGCGCTGGGGCATAACAACGGGGGTGCGGCTGCCGAGGCGGACGATCTCAACATGGGGGATCTTGCGCACTTCGGTCATGATGTAGTCAAGCATTTCATCGCTCTGCATGAGGCAGTCGCCGCCGGAAAGAAGAACGTCGCGAACTTCGGGATGGTTGCGGACATAGTCGATGCAGGTGTCGATCTGCTGCTTGGGAACGGCGCAGTCATTCTGGCCGGCGAAGCGCCTGCGGGTGCAGTGACGGCAGTACATGGAGCACTGGTCGGTGATGAGAAGCAGGACGCGGTCGGGATAACGGTGGGTCAGACCCGGGCAGGGGGAGTCGATATCCTCGTGGAGGGGGTCGGCATCCTCATAGGGAGCGAAGACGAGCTCGTCATCGGTGGGGATGGCCTGCTTGCGGATGGGATCGTAGGGATTGTCCAGATCGATCAGGGAGAGGTAGTAGGGGGTGATGGCCATGCGGAGCTTGCCCAGCGTTGCCTTGATGCCCTCTTCCTCTTCGGGGGTCAGGGTCATGTGCTTTTTGAGGTCTTCAAGGGTCTCGATGCGGTTTTCTACCTGCCAATGCCAGTCGTTCCAAAGCGCATCGGGTACGTCTTTGAACATGCCGTTTTCTCTGCTCTTCCTCATGTGTCAAATCTCCTTATTATTTCGATTTCAATGAAAATGAATGTCGTTTTTTAAAGTGCCGAAACCTGCGGGGTCTTCCGCAGGCTTCGGCGCCCTGATTCAGGGCTATTGATCTGTGAAAATTAGATTAGCAATACTTCTCGTCGAAGAGCTTGCGGAGCTTCTCGCTCTCACGGAGCACGTTGAGGGTGATCTCAGCGTGGTTCTTGGTGTAGCCGTTACCGACGATCATGTTGACGTCCTTACCAACGCCTTCGGCACCGAGGGCAGCCTTGGTGAAGCTGGTGGCCATGGAGAAGAAGTAAACGATACCGTCGTCACGAACGGGGAGGATGGCGCTCATTTCGCAGCTCTCGATGTTGACGCAGCAGATGGAAACGTCAT
Source organism: Clostridia bacterium (assembly GCA_017435905.1). Taxonomy (GTDB): domain Bacteria; phylum Bacillota; class Clostridia; order Christensenellales; family CAG-138; genus UBA1685. Next base: position 35,688 of record JAFSEB010000037.1, read on the forward strand.
ATTCCTTGCCATCGTTGGCAGCAAGGGCAGCTTCGAGAACGGCAACGGGCTCGGTGGCGGAAGCCACAACGACCTTGTTGTAAACGCCGAGTTCCATCAGGGCATCAACCTGCTTGGGGTTGCGGACTACGCCGACAACGTTGCCCTTGGGGCCGACAGCCTTCATGGCTTCGTAGCCGCAGAGAACGCCGGACTTACCGTTGGCGCCGAGGATGAGAACGCTTTCGCCTTCCTTGGGGAGCTTGCGGGCCTGGGCGGGAGCACCGGCTACGTCAAGAGCTGCAAGGGCGAGGGTCTCGCTCATGTCTTCGGGGAGCTTCGCATAGATAGCGGACTCGAAGAGAACGGCCTTACCTTCGATATCAACACGGTCGATATCCTTGTGGATCGCCTTGATCTTGTCGATGCGGAGGGGAGTCATGGAGAGGGATACGAGGGAAGCGATCTTGTCGCCGACCTTCAGATCGCGATCCTTCAGATCTTCGCCGATGTAAGCAACCTTACCGATGAACATGCCGCCGCTGCCGGTAACGGGGTTCTGCTGCTTGCCGCGCTCTGCAACGATGCCAAGGATCATTTCGCCGATCTTCTGCTCATCGCCGCCGCAGGCTTCTTCGATCTGGGTGAAGGAAGCGGAGTCGATGTTGAGGGAGATAACGTCGCAGATGATCTCATTGGAATAGAGCTTATCCATATCGTTGTCGATACGGTATGCAGCCTGAGTGAGAACGCCCTGGGGCTCGATAACGCGATGGATGCCGTACTTGTTGCCTTTCATTGCCATGGTGAAATTTCCTCCTGTTTTTTTGTTTGATGTTGTATTGTGGTTTGGATCGTCCGGGCGTTTGCTGCATCCGGACGCTTGGTTACTTTTTTAGCGAGCCTTGAGACCGAGGATCTCACGGGCTTCGGCGGGGGAAGCGATCTGACGGCCGAGGAGCTTTGCGAAAGCCTTGACCTTTTCGACCAGTTCGCCGTTGCTCTTGGCCTTCACGCCGCGCTCGAGATAGATGTTATCTTCGAAGCCAACACGGACGTGACCGCCCATGATGATGCCGGTAGCGACCATGGGCCATGCGCCGCGGCCAACGCCGGTTACGGTCCAGGTGGAGCCGGCGGGGATCTTGTTTACGAGGAATGCGAGGTTCTCGGGGGTGGCGGGGGTGCAGCCGCTGACGCCGAGAACGAAGTTGAACTGCATGGGATCGCCGGGAACGAGGCCCTTCTTGGCCATGTTCACAACGGTATCAAGGTGACCGATCTCGAAGCACTCGTATTCGGGCTTGATGTTGTTCTCGATCATGCGCTTACCGAAAGCACGCATGGTGGGCATGTCGTTGACGAAGATGTCATCGCCGAAGTTGCAGGTGCCGCAGTCGAGGGTCGCCATTTCGGGGTTGAGCTCGGTGGGCTGAAGACGCTCTTCGGGGGTCATGCCGACGGCGCCGCCGGTGGAGGGGATCAGGATGGCATCGGGGCAGGCAGCCTGGATGGCAGGAAGGATCTCCGCAAAGCGGGCACGGTCCTGGGTGGGCTTACCATCGTCGGTACGGACATGAACGTGGATGACGGCAGCGCCGGCATCGTAGGCGGACTTCGCCTCACGAACCATCTCTTCAAGGGTGTAAGGAACGGCAGGATTGTGCTCCTTGGTAACTTCTGCGCCGCAGATCGCAGCGGTGATGATCAGCTTTTCCATTCTTATATCCTCTCTTATTTCTTGGTGGTGCGCTGGCAATCCTTGGGAGTGACGCAGGTGCCGTGTGCACGGCAAACCACGATGGGCTCTTCAAGAACATCCGCAGCGGAGGGGCTGATGTCGGGGCGGGAAACGATGATCTTGCGGGCCTCGAACTTCATGGTGCGGGAGGAGTTGCCGATTTTTTCGATCTCGCCGTAAGCCTCGATGTAGTCGCCGGCATAAACGGGAGCCAGGAACTCGATGTTATCGTAAGCGCAGAAAAGGCCTTCATCGCCGTCGCAGCGGATCAGCAGCTCGGTGGCAACATCGCCAAAAAGATGAACCATGTGTGCACCGTCAACAAGGTTTCCGCCGTAATGTGCATCCTTTGCGCTCATTCTGAGTCGGATAGTGGAAGTAATAGCCATGATAGAAGCCTCCTGTTATGTTTTTTTATAAAAAATTGGTGAAAACGTTTGTTTTTGCATGCGCAAACGGTGCGCACGGGTTCGTTCCACAATAGCGCACCATCGGAGAAGTGAAGAAAAAAAGCGCTATCGACATGGTAAACACGTCGATAGCGCATCATCTTTCTCAGATGACAGTCATGCCGCACTGAGCGACATGCCCAAGCGCCGCACACGGGTGTGCTGCGCTTTCGGCAGGGGCACATTCACAGGCGGCTTCGGGTTCCCAGCCCTTGGCATCCGCATGTTACCTTACTCCCTGCGCCTCTATCTAATTTTTGTTATTCAATTTACACATATATTATAAAAAAACTGCCGCTGAAAGTCAATGGATTTCTGGTGAAATCCTGATGTTTTTTTGACAAACTTTTTTAATTTCCCCTGCTTTTTCGATGAAACCGCCTTTTCAATAGAGCGTTTCGATATCGTGCAGGATCTCCCCTTCAAGGGACAGCAGGCGGCAGATGTTAAGGGCGTCACGGGGGCAGCCCTGCTCCTTTTCCACCCTGTAAAGACCGTAGTTCATGTGGGCGGCGATCACATCCGCACCGTCTTCCTTCCGGGCGGCATCGATCTCGGTCTTGACCTTGTCGGTGTTCATGTCACGAAGACCCACCACCTCGTAATGGGCAGCCGCCTCCTCCGCCACGCCGTCATAGTGGGTGGTGAGGACGCTGAAGGTATCCCGTCTGTTCAGGAAGCGGGTCACAGCCTTCACGATCATGGCGCCTTCCTCCGGGTTGGTGCCGCGGGCGAACTCGTCAAGCAGCAGCATGTGCTTGCCGCTTGCCTGCCCCTTCGCCTTTTCGGAAAGACCGCACTCGTCGAGCACTTCGTTGAAGCGGACGATCTCCGCACCGAAGCTGGAAAGACCCCTGTCCACGTTTTCAAGGTCTTCGGAAACGATATGCACGCCGTCAAAAAGGGGCAGCTTCGCCTGCTTCGCAAAGGGCAGGATGCCTGCGCTGAGAACATACGCATTGAGGGCGATGGTCTTGAGCGCCACGCTCTTGCCGCCCATGTTGGCGCCGGTGATAACGGTGGCGCCTTTGCCCATGGAGATGGATACGGGGGTGAAGCTGCGCTTTCTTTCCTGCAGCGCCTCCGCAATGCGGGGGTTGACCATATCCTCCATTTCGATGACATCCTCCGTCAGTTCCGGCACCACGCCGCCGCAGCGGCGTGCGAGCTTCGCCCTTGCAAGGGTAAAATCGAACATACCGATGGCATCCATGCAGCCGAGAATGCCGTCAAGGAAGGGCCTGAGCCCCTCGGAAAGCTCCGCACGGATATGGCGTTCTTCATCATCCTCCACCGCTGCAAGCTTGGCACGCTCCGCCATCAGCGGCGCACGCTCCTTTTCGCCCTGCGCACGGCGCAGCTCCTCCTCCACCCTGCGCTTTTCCTTGCGGGCGGCACGGAGGGTCTTGGAGTATACATCCGGAATGAAGAAGGTGGCGGCATGCTGCCCGTCAAGGTCAAGGAGCTTGAGCGCCTCGCTTTGGGCAAGGATCTCGATATCCTGCAGCTTGGCAGCCTCGTTGATCTCCGCAAACACCGGGGCGATCAGCTCGCTCTGCAGCAGGAAGCGCTTGAGTTCAAACAGCTCCACCTCGTTGAGGGCGATCTCACGGCAGCGCTCCACGGAGCGGCGGATATCCTTAAGCTGCATCATCAGCCTTTCGATGCGGCCGTACCTGTCGCTTTTTTCCTCAAGGGTTGCCATCACCGCACAGACGTTGCGGAGGTCTTTGAGCAGGGCTTCCTTTTCATGGGAGCCGTAGAAGCGAAGCCTTCTGACCCGTGCATCGCCATAGGGCGAATCGCAGCGAAGGGCATCCACCACATAGCGGAAGCCGATGTTTTCCTGTTGTGCAAAATTCAGGCTCATATGTCCCCCTTATTCCACTTGACAGCAATGGCTGCTGTTTTTGTTCTGTTCCTCTTCCGCCCTGCGTGCCTCGATGGCTTTTTTGGATTCCTCGTGCCAGGAAAGATCCGAAAGCGCCACATCGTCAAGCACGTTGATGACGGGCACATCCACCTTTTCACGCATCCGGTGGAGAAGCTCATCCTTATCAAGGTCAAAGCCGTAGGCGGAGAACGGGTTTACGGTGATGGCAGCCACCTTTGTGGACCTTGCCGCCGTAAGCGAAATGCCACGCAGCTTTAATTTATCGAAGGTATCACGGGTGATGAGCAGCTTGCTGCCATCCTCTGCGGAAAGTTCAAGGCCATTGAAGCGCTTCCCTGCCATCAGCACGGGCTTGAGGAGCGCATCCGTCACGGCGCCCGATACATATACGCCCGTCACGCCGTCAAAGGCAGGGCTTCTGAGTGCATCCGCAAGGCTCATGCCCTCGGGCAGCGGCACCGTCTCCCCCTCCGCCGTGCGCAGGATGGCTTTGCCCTTCATGTTCGCCCTGTCCGCATCGGTAAAGGAGCGCTGCTCGGGCAGCGTCAGCAGCGTGGCGGCAAAGGCGGTATCCTCGATGACGGTGTTGATGTCACGGCTGTAGGAGGCACCGGTGCAGAGCACCGTGGCTTCGCTGACCGTGGGAGCGCAGAGCGTTTTGCGGCTCAGTGCGCCGTCCACGATGGCCACATCCGCACCGAGGGAAAAGAACATGCCGGAAAGCTTTGCAAGCTGTGCGGTGATGGAAGGGCCCGCCAGCTGCACGTTGCCATCGCTGCGTGCACGCAGCAGCACCACCTCGCCAAGGGGCGTGGGGAAGCCCGTGGTCTCCACGATCTCACGGGAAACATCGCAATGCTTGAGCATTTCCATTGCCGTGGCGATCAGCGTGCCTTCACGCACATAGATGCCCGGCTTGTGGGTACGGGTGACCACATCCACGCTTTCGCCGTCACGGCCGATGCTGGTAAGCCCCAGCGTCTTCCCCGTGTTCTCGAATTCCTCCACAATGCGGTTGAGGACAGTGGTCTTGCCCGCATTTTTGCACATGCCGATGATGGACAGCGAGCGGTATCGTTCAATAAGCGGTAATAAAAGCATATTTCCTCCCACCGCAGGCGCTTTTTCCGCCCTGCGGCCGCAGAATGACCATTATAGCTTCATCATACCACACAGAAAGCGCCTTGTGCACCCCGTTTCGTCCCCTTTCGGCAAAAACAAGGAAGCGTACCTCAAACGAGATACGCTTCCGTTCATTTGCTTTGATTCCTGCTGTACGCAAAATCAGATGAGTTCCATTTCGACCATCTTCTCTGCGATCTGCACGGCGTTGACCGCCGCACCCTTGCGGATCTGGTCGCCGCTGCACCAGAAAGTGATGCCGTTCTTGCTGTCGGAGGAGATATCTTCCCTGATGCGGCCGACATAGATGAGATCCTGGTTGGCGGTATCAACGGGCATGGGGTATTCCTTGTTGGCAGGATCGTCTACCACCTTGACGCCGGGCGCCTTGGCGAGCACTTCACGCACGATCTCCGGCGTGAGGGGACGCTCGGTCTCGATGGTGATGGACTCGCTGTGGGAGCGGTATACGGGAACACGCACACAGGTGCAGTTGACCATGAGATCCGGGATGCCGAGGATCTTGCGGCCCTCACGGAACATCTTCATCTCTTCATGGGTGTAGCCGTTCTCCTCGAAGTAATCGATATGGGGAATGAGGTTGAAGGCGATCTGGTGTGCGAAGGCCTTGGGCTCGATGGCTTCGCCGTTGAGCACCTGCTGTGCCTGATCACGCAGCTCGTTGAGGCCTGCGATACCGGCACCGGAAACCGCCTGGAAGGTGGAGGCGATGATGCGCTTGATGCCGGCATAGTCGTGCAGGGGCTTCAGGGGCACCATGGCGATGATGGTGGAGCAGTTGGGGTTGGCAATGATGCCCTTGTGCTCACGCAGGGCTTCCGGGTTGACTTCCGGCACCACCAGGGGGGTGTTTTCATCCATACGCCATGCGGCGGAGTTATCGATGACGATGGCGCCGTTCTTAACGGCTTCGGGTGCCAGCGTAAGGCTGACCTTATCGGCTACCGCAAAGAGTGCGATATCAACGCCCTTGAAGGCTTCACCGCAGGAAAGTTCCACCTTGACCTGCTTGCCGTTGAAGGTGATCTCCTTGCCCACGTTGGCTTCCACGTCGAGGACCTTCAGGGTGCCCACGGGGAAGTTGCGGCGCTCAAGAGTATCCAGCATTTCCTTACCGACGGCGCCCATTGCGCCGACAACCGCTACGACATACTGTTTCACAGATTGTTCCTCCTGATCAATTAGAATGAAAATAGGCTGCTAAGGGTGCCGGCCTGCGCTTTTTGCGCAGGCCGGAGCGAATTTCAATTAAAGGCCGAGGGAAGCGATGGCATCAAAGATGATGTCCATGCCCTTCTTCAGGGTCTCATCATCGGTGGTGAGGGCGGGCATGAGCTTCAGCACGCAGTCTTCACGGCCGGCAAGCTCGATGACCAGGCCGCGTTCGTAGCAGGCCTTGCTGGCACGCTTGGCGGTGCCGGCAGGATACTTGGCGAAGTCGATACCCCAGATGAGGCCGAGACCACGGTATTCAAGATCGAGACCGGACTTGGCGATACCTTCCTTCAGGCACTCTTCCACGATGGCGCCCTTGCGGCGGGTCTCAGCTTCGATGTTGTTGTTGAGCATGAACTCAAGGCCGGCCTTGGCGGCGACCATGGCGGGCTGGAAGCCACGGAAGGTGCCGTTGTGCTCTCCGGGGCTCCAGATGTCGAGCTCGGGCTTGAAGAGGGTCAGCGCAAAGGGCATACCCATGCCGCCGATGGACTTCGCCATGCAGAAGATGTCAGGCTTGATGCCTGCACGCTCGAAGGCGAAGAAGGTGCCGGTACGGGCACAGCCGACCTGGATCTCGTCGATGATGAAGAGCATATCGTGCTTCTTGCACAGCTCGGCAGCACGCTGCAGCCACTCATCGCTCAGGGCATAGATGCCGCCTTCTGCCTGGGTGGTCTCCACGATCAGGGCAGCGGGCTTATCGATACCGCTGTGGTCATCGGAGAGGATGGTGTCCATGTACTTGATGGTGTCAAGCTCGGGGAACATGTAGGGAGCGGGGATGTGGGTGCAGTTCTCGAGGGTGACGCCGGCACCCTTGCGGGCAGCCTCATCGGTGGTGAGGGACAGAGCGCCGAGGGTCATGCCATGGAAGCAGCCCATGAGCGCAAAGATGTTGTTGCGCTTCTTGACCTTGCGGGCGAGCTTGAGGGCGGATTCGATGGAGTTGGCACCCGTGGGGCCGGGGAACATGATCTTGTAATCAAGACCACGGGGCTTGAGGATGTTCTCCTGGAAATATTCGATGAAGTTGGCCTTGCTCTCGGCGAACATATCGAGGGAATGAACGATGCCGTCATTCTGGAGGTATTCGATGACGCTGTTCTTGATGTAATCGTTGTTGTGGCCGTAGTTAACGCTGCCGGCGCCGCAGAAGAAGTCGATGTAGTCCTTGCCATCCACGTCGGTCAGGATGGAGCCCTTGGCGGTCTTGAAGATGGTGGGGAACTTGCGGCAATAGCTGCGGACTTCACTTTCGTAGGTTTCAAATACTTTCTGGTTCTGGCTCATGACAATGATTCCTTTCTCCGTTTTTGATTCCGTTTTTTGGTTTAATGAAAAATATCGTATAATGCACGGACAGCGTCGGCCGCTTCCGTTTCCTTCACCTCAGCACGGAGCACATCGCCCTCTTTGGCGATGTCCGCACCGGGGAGCGCCGCCTTCGCTTTGCTGACGGCTTCCTCCGTAACGGGGTGGGAGACCACCGTAACGGCGGCCATGGGTTCCTCCCCGGGAAGGCCCTTTTTGAGGGCAAGGCCCACAAGCCCTGCAGGCTTGGGATCAAGGTGTACGATGGCGGTACCGGGATCGCTGTCGAAGGTGGAGCGCACCCACACGGGAACGCCGAAGCCCACGCCGGTCCTGACCGCACGGGGATGGATGATCCCTGCGCCGTTTTCCGCAAGGGTGAGCATATCCTCCGCATCCACTTCCTTGAGGAAGCGTGCTTCCTTTACGATACGGGGGTCCGTTTCCGCAATGCCGGGCACATCGGTGTAGATGTATACGCCCCTGGCGCCGAGATAGCCGCCGATGGCAACGGCGGAGGTGTCGCTGCCGCCACGGCCAAGGGTGGTCATATCGCAATTTTCGCTGATGCCCTGGAAGCCGGTGATGACGGGCACATAGCCCTCCTCCACCGCCTTGATGACACGGCCGGTATCCATGCCGGTGATCTCCGCCGCATTGTACACGCCGTCCGTTTTGATGCCGGCGGTCATGCCGTTCATGGGCATGGCTTTCACGCCTTCCTGTTCAAGGGAATCCGCAAACACGCAGGCGGAGATGGTCTCGCCGCAGGTCATGAGAAGATCCCTTGTACGGGGGGCGGATTCGCCTGCCGGGCGAACGAGGCTTAGAAGCGTATCCGTTGCATAGGGTGCGCCCTTGCGGCCCATGGCGCTTACCACCGCCACCACGCCGTAACCTTCTTTGAGGATGTTTTTGATCTGGCCGATGGCTGCGGTACGGGCACGTTCATCCGCAACGGAGGTGCCGCCGAATTTGACTACAATGATTTCCATACGGTATGTTCCTTTTCATGTCCGGAAACGGCCGTGTTTTCACAGCAGACCAGGCGGCTTTCACCCTGCGGTCATACGTATTCCGTGAATATGCCATTTTTGTTATGGTTATTGTATCTCTTTTTCATACACTTCTGCTATAGACAATTTATATGATTTATGTTTATAATGCATTGTATCTTGTATGAGGAGGCTTTGTCAAATGAACAGCAATGCCTTTACTTTAAAGGATTTTCTCGCACTCCCCGAATATTCCGAAAGACAGCTTCTCACAAAGGTGGAAGACCCCTCTTCCATCGAATTGAAACATATTGGCGTAAGCGAAGGCCCCGTCAGCGACTTTATCCGCCAGGGTGAAATGGTGCTTACCACCGCCATGGGCTGCCGTGACAGCGAACACTTCCTGCAGTTCCTTACGGAGCTGCACCGGGGCGGTGCGGCGGCGGTGGCCGTCACCTTTGACGATGCGGATGTTTCCGCCGTGCCCGAATCCGGCATCCGCTATGCAACGGATGTGGGGATGCCCCTTATTTGGCTTCCCTGGGAATACCGCTTTGCGGAGATCGTGGAAACGGTGCTCGACCGCATCCGCAGCACCCAGAGCCGTGAATCCAAGGTCTGGGAGGATTTCCAGCGCAGGCTGCTGGAGATCTACCTGCAGAAAGGCAGCATCACCCATGCGGCGGAGTCCATATCCCGGCAGCTTGGGTGCCGCATCGCCCTCTGCGATGCTTCCGGCCGTGTGCTGGCGGATACCGCAGGAAAGCTCAGCCGGGGCACCGTGCTCTCGGAGGATGTCCGCTTCGATCCGGAGCAGGGCTTCCACCTGTTCACCCGGGTGGATTCCCAGAACAGGGAGCTTGGCGAAGTGCTCTGCGCCCGTGCGGAGATGGACCTTGAGCGGCTTGAAAAGCTGCATCCCTATGCTTCCTACCTCGCCCTGCCGCTGCTGCTTTGGTTCGACAGGGATGAGCTGACCCTCAGCGCCCGTGCCCGCCGTGCGGACGATACCATCTGGGCATTTTCCATGGGCCGCTTTGACGGCTCGGTAGAAGCCCTTGCCATGGCAAGGCAGATCGGTCTTCGGCCGGAGCGCCCCCACCTTTGCCTTGCGGCAAGGCTCCGCTTCGGCGGCAATGCGCCGGATGAATGGCTTTTTGAGCACGGCAGCCAGCTCAACACCATCCTCCCCCGCCTTTGGCCCGGCGGCATGATCGCCCTCAGGGGGGATCAGTTGACCGCCTTCACCCCGAAGCTCGATGAGGCGGAATCCATGGTGCGTGAGCTTTCCCGCCGCCTTGGCGATGAATATCCCGGCCTTGTCTGCTCCTGGGGCATCAGCGAACCGGGCACGGTAGAGCAGTTCGGTGCGCTTTCCGTACACGCACGCCTTTGCGCAGACCTTGCGCAGCTGGAAGGAAGGCTTTTCTTCCGCCAGCGTGAGGGCGACCTTTACCGCCTGCTTTCGGGCGGCTTTACGGGCCATGCGGCACGGGAGATCATCGGCCGGTGGACACGCCCCCTCAAGGAGTACGATGCCGCCCACAAGGCGGATCTGCAGAAGATCCTGCTTGCCTACTTCAAGCACGGCTGCAACGCCAGCGAGACCGCCCGTGCGCTGCACTTCCACAGGCAGAGCCTACTTTACAAGCTGGCCCGTGCGGAGGAGCTTCTCGGCATCACCCTGACGAACCACGAGGAGGCTTTGACGCTGGAGCTTTGCCTGCGGGCCCTTGAATACGAAAACATCACCTTCGTCAGCTGAATCGTTACAGTTTGTTTTCAGCTTTCCGCCGCAAAAGATGCTATACTGTTCTCATCAAAACAGGAGCTTCCTTTGCATGGCACGAACGAAAAAACCTTTATGCAAAAGAAAGCGCCTCCTTCTGTGGGCGCTTTCTTTGTTTGCCGTTTTGGCGGCGCTGCCCTTTCTTATCAGCGGTTATGTGAAGCTGAGCGTGAAAAGCCGCATCCTTTCGCCGGAGGAAGCCGCCGGCAGCGGTTATGACTGCATCCTTGTGCTTGGCGCAGGCGTTTGGGGCGAGGGTGAGAACGCCCGCCCCAGCCACATGCTGGAGGACAGGCTTCTGACCGCCATCCCCCTTTACGAAAGCGGCGCCGGCAAAAAGCTGCTGATGAGCGGCGACCACGGCACAACGGATTACGACGAGGTGAACGTGATGCGTTCTTTTGCCCTTGAAAAAGGCGTGCCCTCCGAGGACGTCTTTATGGACCACGCCGGCTTTTCCACCTATGAAAGCCTGTACCGGGCAAGGGATGTGTTCCGGGCGGAAAAGGTGCTCATCGTCACGCAGGGATACCACCTGTACAGGGCGCTGTATGTGGCAAAAGCCCTGGGGCTTGATGCCGCAGGCGTGGCTGCCGACCTTCGCCCCTACCGTGGGCAGCGCTATTACGACCTTCGCGAGGTGCTTGCACGCTGCAAGGATGCGGCAATGTGCACCGTAAAGCCCCTTCCCACCTATCTTGGAGACCCCATCCCCATTTCCGGCAGCGGCGAAGCCACCCTTGGCTAAGAAAGGAGCACCCCATATGCCCCATATCGAGATCAAAATGTACCCCGGCAGAAGCCGTGAACTGAAACAGGCCCTTGCGGAGAAGGTTTGCCTTGCCTGTGCGGAGGCGCTCGCCCTTCCAAAAAGCGAGGTGAGCGTTTCCATCAAGGATGTGGCACCCGAAAACTGGGCCGCCGCCGTTGCCCATATTGCCGATGCGGATATGTTCATCGGCACGAAGGATTGACGGAAGCGAGCAAGTGAATTGTCAAACTAAGTGCAACAGTTCGCGAGTTCAAAGTTCCAAAGCGACTGAGCAGAATGGAAATTAAGAACCTTACGAGGCCTGGCGTTGATCAACGCCAGGTTCTTGTTTAGAGTGGCCTGTGCCACACGGGAA
>JAFSEB010000038.1 GCA_017435905.1 Clostridia bacterium
CCCGTGTGGCACAGGCAACTCTAAACAAGAACCTGGCGTTGATCAACGCCAGGCCTCGTAAGGTTCTTAATTTCCATTCTGCTCAGTCGCTTTGGAACTTTGAACTCGCGAACTGTTGCACTTAGTTTGACAATTCACTAAATCCTTCAGCATGTGTGGGATTGTCGATCAAACCTCGTTTTAATCGATAATGATTATCATTATTATATTGACAGCCCTTTCCAAATGGGCTATAATATAACCATCTCCTGACAGTAAGCGTTTGCGGCGCTGCATGAAAGGTATTTCTTCAAGGTTCGTGTTCCTGCGGTGTGCGATTTTTGATTGCACGCAAAAGGGCATGATCGGGCAACATGAAAGCAGCACGGTATCCGTGTATTTTGCCGCATCCGTTTTTAAGGAGAGCGGCATTTTTTTATTTTCGGGAGGTTGGATATGGAAACCCGGGTCGCAGTGATCAGCATTATCGTAGAAAGCCCCGAGTCTGTGGAAAGGCTCAACTCGCTGCTGCATGAATACGGCGAGTTCATCATCGGCCGCATGGGCATCCCCTACCGCAAGCGGGGCATCAGCATCATCAGCATTGCCCTCGATGCGCCGCAGAACACCATCTCCGCCCTTTCCGGCAAGATCGGCAACCTCAAGGGCATCCGTGCCAAGACCGCTTATTCGGGGGTGCCGGCCTGTGAATAGAACCCTTTTCACCCTGATAGACCGCCTTGCGGCAAGCCGAAGCCTTTTGGAAGAGGAGTTCGCCTTCCTGATCGAGCACCGCACGCCGGAAGCCGCAAAACGCCTTGCTGAGCTGGCTGTTTCGGTTCGTCAATCATACTACGGTAATTCAGTATACATTCGCGGATTGATCGAGATCAGCAATATTTGCAAAAACGACTGCCTGTATTGCGGCATCCGCTGCAGCAACCGCAGCTGCGACCGTTACCGCCTGACGGAGGAGGACATCCTCGAGTGCTGCAGGGAAGGCTACGCCCTCGGTTTTCGCACCTTCGTGCTGCAGGGCGGCGAAGATCCCCACTTCACCGATGCACGGCTTGAAGCGCTCCTTCGCAGCATCAAGGGCAGCTATCCCGACTGTGCCGTGACCCTTTCCCTCGGCGAGAGGAGCTTTGAAAGCTACAAGCGCCTCTATGATGCCGGCGCCGACCGCTACCTCCTTCGCCACGAGACCGCCGCCAAAGCGCATTACGAAAAGCTGCATCCCCCGTCCCTTTCCTTCGATGAAAGGATGCGCTGCCTGCAGGATCTTAAAGCCATCGGCTATCAGGTGGGCTGCGGCTTCATGGTGGGTTCCCCCTTCCAGAGCGCAAGGGATATCGCAAAGGATCTTTGCTTCATCCGTGATTTCGCCCCCGCCATGTGCGGCATCGGCCCTTTCATCCCCCACAGGGATACGCCCTTTAAGGATGAAGCTGCCGGCACGCTGGAGCTGACCTGCTACCTGCTTTCCATCGTGCGGCTTATCCGCCCGAACATCCTGCTGCCTTCCACCACCGCCCTTGGCACCATAGACCCCATCGGCCGTGAAAAAGGCATCCTTGCAGGCGCCAATGTGGTAATGCCGAACCTGTCCCCTGCCTCCGTCCGCAAAAAGTACATGCTTTACGACAACAAGGCATCCGACGGTGCGGAAGCTGCGGAGTGTGTGGATTCCCTGCGTGAACGCATGGCATCCATCGGCTATGAGGTGGTCGCCGCCCGTGGCGATGTGAAATCCCTGTAACGCTTGTTTGCAGCTGAAGCTGCTTCAAACATATCATTATTATTTTTCTGAAGAGGAAGAGCGATCTGACTCAAAAGAAAGGAGACTTTTATCATGACTGCGTACAACCCCAAATCCCTGAAGGCCGAAGAATTCATCCATGACGGCGAGATCCGTGATACCCTCGCCTATGCGGAGGCCAACAAAAACAACCGTGAACTCATCGACGCCATCCTTGAAAAGGCCCGTCCGAAAAAGACGGAGACCGGCTTCGTGAGCGCCGGTTTGAACCACAGGGAAGCATCCGTACTCCTTGCCTGCGAAGACCCGGAGGTCATCGAACAGATCTACAAGATCGCAGAGGAGATCAAGCTTGCCTACTACGGCAACCGCATCGTGCTCTTCGCACCCCTTTACCTTTCCAATTACTGTGTGAACGGCTGTGTATACTGCCCCTATCACCTGAAGAATAAGCGTATCCCCCGTAAAAAGCTGACGCAGGAGGAAGTGCGCCGTGAGGTCATCGCCCTGCAGGATATGGGCCACAAGCGCCTTGCCATCGAAGCAGGCGAAGACCCCGTCAACAACCCCATCGAATACATCCTTGAGTGCATCAAGACCATTTACAGCGTGCACCACAAAAACGGCGACATCCGCCGTGTGAACGTGAACATCGCCGCCACCACCGTGGAAAACTACCGCAAGCTGAAGGAGGCCGGCATCGGCACCTACATCCTGTTCCAGGAGACCTACCACAAGGAAAGCTACCTGCAGCTGCACCCCACCGGCCCCAAGCACGATTACGATTACCACACCGAGGCCATGGACCGTGCCATGCAGGGCGGTATCGACGATGTTGGTCTTGGTGTTCTCTTCGGTCTTGAGCTGTACAAATACGAATTTGCAGGCCTTCTCATGCATGCGGAGCACCTTGAAGCTGCCCACGGCGTCGGCCCCCACACCATCAGCGTGCCCCGTCTGAAGAGGGCGGATGATATCGATCCCGATGAATTCGACAACGGCATCTCCGATGATATCTTTGCTAAGATCATCGCCTGCATCCGCATTGCGGTTCCCTACACCGGCATCATCATCTCCACCCGTGAAAGCGAAGCCGTCCGTTCCCGTGCGCTGCACCTTGGCGTTTCCCAGGTCTCCGGCGGCAGCCGTACCTCCGTTGGCGGTTATGCCGGCTATTCCCCCGAAGAACGCCCCCACGATACGGAGCAGTTTGACGTTTCCGACCAGCGCAGCCTTGACGAGGTCGTCCGCTGGCTGATGGAAAACGGTCACATTCCCTCGTTCTGTACCGCCTGCTACCGGGAAGGCCGCACCGGCGACCGCTTCATGAGCCTTTGCAAGACGGGACAGATCCTCAACTGCTGCCACCCCAATGCGCTGATGACCCTTTCCGAGTATCTTGAGGACTACGCATCCCCCGAAACGAAGGATGTGGGCTATAAGATGGTGGAAAAGGAGCTTGACCGCATCCCCAAGGAAAAAGTACGTCAAATCGCAGAAGACAACATCGCCGCCATCAAGGCATCCAACCGGCGTGATTTCCGCTTCTGAGGAAGAAAAGGAGGCAACATGTCCCTCAACCAAGTCACATCCGGCGAAAGGCCCCACATCGGTTTCTTCGGCATGCGCAACGCCGGCAAATCCAGCGTTGTGAATGCGGTGACCGGCCAGCAGCTTTCCGTGGTATCCGACGTAAAGGGCACCACCACCGATCCCGTGCAGAAGGCGATGGAGCTTCTCCCCCTCGGCCCCGTGGTGATCATTGACACCCCCGGCCTTGACGATGAGGGCGAGCTCGGTGCGCTGCGCATGGAAAAGACCCGTCAGATCCTTGAAAAAACGGATATCGCCGTGCTTGTGGTGGATGCCGTGAAGGGTATGAGCGCCGAGGATGAAGCGCTGAAAGCCCAATTTGAGCAGCGCAGCATCCCGTATATCACCGTTTACAACAAAGCAGAGCTTCCGGGGGCAGCCGTCCCCGAAGCCCCTGCCCTTTCCGTCAGCGCCCTGACGGGCAAAGGCATTGAAGCGCTGAAGGAGCGCCTTGGTGCGCTTGCGCCGAAGGCACAAAACAGGAAGGCCCTTGTGAGCGATCTGATCGAACCGGGCGACCTTGTGGTGCTGGTCACGCCCATCGACGAATCCGCACCGAAGGGGCGGCTCATCCTGCCCCAGCAGATGACCATTCGGGATATCCTTGATTCTCATGCCATGGCGGTAGTCACGCAGGATACGGAGCTGCCTGCAGCGCTCAGCAGCCTTGGGAAAAAGCCGAAGCTGGTCATCACCGATTCGCAGGCTTTCGGCAGGGTCAGCAAGATGGTGCCGGAGGATATCACCCTTACCTCCTTCTCCATTCTGATGGCACGCTACAAGGGCGACCTGAAAACGCTGATCTCCGGTGCGAACACGCTTCGCCACCTGAAGGATGGGGATAAAGTCCTCATTTCGGAAGGCTGCACCCACCACCGCCAGTGCAATGACATCGGCACGGTGAAAATGCCCGGCTGGATCGAGAAATTCTGCGGCGCAAAGCCGGATTTCACCTTTACCTCCGGCAACGAATTCCCTGCGGATCTTTCCCCCTTCAAGCTCATCGTACACTGCGGCGCCTGCATGCTCAACGAGCAGGCGATGAAAAGCCGCATGGGCAGCGCCGTTGCGGCGGAGGTGCCTATCGTGAACTACGGCATCGCCATTGCCCACATGAACGGCATCCTCAAGCGCAGCGTGGCGCTGTTCCCCGATATCGCAGCACTGCTTAACTGAAATTTCCTTGCCGCAAATAACAAAAGCAGGCACCCCGTTTTAGCGGGGTGCCTGCTGTTATTGCGTTTTATTGCTGTCCGTTTCAGGAGATGTCGCCATCATCGAAGGGATCGCCGCACTCGGGGCAGAACTTGGGCGGATGTGCCTTATCGGCAGGTTCCCAGCCGCACTTATCGCACTTGTACTGGGGGATACCTGCAGGCTTCTTCGCACCGCACTCGGGGCAGAACTTGCCCTTGTTCACCGCACCGCAGCTGCACTGCCAGCCATCAACGGCGGGGGCAGGCTGGGGCTTGCCGCATTCCATGCAGAACTTACCGGTGTTTTCCGCACCGCACTCGCACTTCCATGCGCCGGCAGCCGGCTTGGGGGCAGGCTGGGGCTTGCCGCACTGTGCGCAGAACTTGCCGCTGTTCTCAGCGCCGCATTCGCACTTCCAGCCGGCGGCAGCAGGCGCTGCAGGGGCTGCAGGAGCGGCAGGAGCCTGAGGCTGCTGCTGGAACTGGGGCTGCTGACCCATCTGGAACAGGTTCTGGGCATTCATACCGCCGGCATTCTGGGCCATGTTCAAGCCCATGAAGCCCATCATAGCGCCGTTCTCATTGGAAGCGGCGGCAC
The DNA here is from genome assembly GCA_017435905.1 of Clostridia bacterium. Classification (GTDB taxonomy): domain Bacteria; phylum Bacillota; class Clostridia; order Christensenellales; family CAG-138; genus UBA1685. Next base: position 5,126 of record JAFSEB010000038.1, read on the forward strand.
GCATGGCGTCTGCCTGTGCGCCCACAAGCTGTGCGGCAGCCATGTTGGGATTGCGGTAAACAGCGGTACGCTGCAGATCCTTGATGGTCTTTTCATCTTCGGGATCGGCGGTCATGGAGGTGACGCCGAAGGAGACCACGCTGACGCCGCGCAGGTTGCTCCACTTCTGGGAAAGAACCTCGTTAAGCGCATCCGCAAGCTCCATGGTATGACCGGGAACGGCGCTGTAGCGGATGCCCATGGCGGAGATCTTGGCGAAAGCAGGCTGCAGAGCGGTCAGAAGCTCGGTCTTGAGCTGGCTGTCGATCTTGTCACGGGTATAATCGCCGGTGACGTTGCCGCAAACGTTGGTGTAGAACAGAAGGGGATCGGTGAGGCGATAGGAGTATTCGCCGAAGCAGCGAATGCCGATATCCATATCAAGACCGATGTTGTGATCCACAACACGGAAGGGAACGGGATTGGCGGTGCCGTACTTGTTGCCCATGATCTCCTTGGTGTTGAGGTAATAAATGCGCTGGTCCTTGCCGGTATCGCCGCCAAAGGTGAAGCGCTTGCCGATGGCCTTGAAGGTGTTCTTCAGGCTTTCACCGAAGCTGCCTGCGAAAAGACTCGGCTCAGTGGAAGTGTCCCAAACGAATTCACCGGGCTCTGCGGAAAACTCGACCACCTTGCCCTGCTCCACGATGAGCATGCACTGGCCGTCGTTAACTGCGATCACAGCGCCGTTGGAGATGATGTTATCCTCACCGCTGGTGTTGCTGCTGCGTGCGGAGGTACGCTTTGCACCCTTGCGTGCAAGAACATTTTCAGGAAGTGCATCACAGTAGAAAAACTCTCTCCACTGATCAGCCATTACGCCGCCAAGAGCGCCGATGCCTGCTTTCAAAAGACCCATTTGTTGTTCTCCTTTCGGTGATTCATCAGAAATATGTTTCAAAGCTCGGATATGGGGCAGTTTTTCTGCCCGCTTTGTCTGAATTGTATGATGCCTTTGCATCTTTTTATAGTATAACGCATATTTCCTTCGCTTTCAATTTCTATCTTACGAAAAAGTGCCTGTTTATGAGGAATATTCCGTGGCAAAAGAAAAATGCGCATGAAAAAAGGCGAAGCATTCTGCTTCGCCTTTTTTACCCCCAACAACGAAGGGAATCCGGGAACTGCAACCCGGTAAAGCTCAGATGGTCTTAGTCGATGCTGACAACGGTGAAGTTGGCGCCTTCGAGAGCGGCCTTGATGGCATCGTTGGAAAGCTCGGCGTTCAGGGTGATGGTAACAAGCTGGGTGTCCTTGCTGGCAACAGCGTTCTCAACACCGGGGAGATCCTTAACAGCGTTTACAGCACGACGCTCGCAGCCGCCGCAGTGGATGGTTTCAACTTTTGCGATCTTTTCCATGATA
>JAFSEB010000039.1 GCA_017435905.1 Clostridia bacterium
GCTCCCCTGCTAAGTGAGTAGGCTGGGGTGACTGGCGCGAGGGTTCAAATCCCTCCTTCTCCGCCACGAAAAAGGACCGCATTTGCGGTCTTTTTTCGTGGCATTTTCCAGATGGAAGGGATTTGAAGCTGCGTCCGAGCGTATGCGAGGAAAAAACGCTGCAGTGCAGCGTTTTTAGCAGCCGGCTTCGGCGAATAAGCCCAAGTGCGCAGTGCGGAGCACAAGCACGCATGGCTGATATGAGCCGAAGAAATCCCTCCTTCTCCGCCTCGTCGTCGCGGACTCCATATCCCTTGCTTTGCTTTTTTTGCAAAAAGCAAAGTGCGCTCATTCCGTCGCTCCTCCTCTCCGCAAAAAGTCACGCTCCGCTCGCCTGTTCGGTTGCAAGCGCCCTCACAACGGCTCCGCTGTCGCTACCAACTTTTTGCGGTACCGCACGGACACCATTCGGTGTCTTTTTTCGTGGTATTTCCAGATGGAAGGGATTTGAAGCTGCGTCCGAGCGTATGCGAGAAAAAAACGCTGCAGTACAGCGTTTTTCGGCCGCCGTGTTGACTTTTTCAGTATTACGTAGCATACTGTTATTAAGACCTTGTTCATCTTGACGGAATCCTGCGGGTACCGGACCCGTAATAGGCCCGTCGAGACTGATGAGGTCTGTATTTTTATCAAACACGTTCTTGCCCTGTGGATCCTGCCTCTTGGCTTCCACCCCTTCCCACCCAAAAAATCTCTCCCACCGTATTGACATTGGGGGCTTTGTTGGTGTATCATGCAAAAAACCGAATAACCAAACCGTTGAAGCGGAGATAACGGCAGCTATGCCTTCACAGAGAGCCTGCGTTGCTGAAAGTCAGGTAAGAAACAAGTTGTCAAATGGACCGCGGAGGGCGCAGTCAAATGGGCTTTATGCCCAGAGTATTCTGCGACGCAGAGGCAGGCGTCACTTGCCCGGGGATATGTTGGTATCCTCATAAGCGCACAGGTCATGCTGTGAATCAAGGTGGTACCGCGGATAGTGTCATAGTGTTAAACCTATTCGTCCTTGACGGAAAGTATATTTCTGTCAGGGGCTTTTTTATTTCCAAAAAACGCCCCTCACGGAAACGGCACGATGTTTTTAAAGGAGGTCAGAACCAATGACAGTGATCCGCCGATGGCGCCCTTTGCGCCGTATATCCCTTTGAACGAAAGCACACAACGACCGCATGAACGCTTATTCTATTATTTGATTTGGAGGAAAATACCATGAAGTTCAACGATATCGAATTTGACACCTATTTCAAAAACTATCCCGATGCAAAGGGCTTTTTCGGCAGGTACGGCGGCTCCTACATCGCCCCGGAGCTGCAGACCGCCATGCAGGAGATCAGCGATGCCTACCAGACCATCTGCAAATCCCGCAAGTTCATCAGCGAGCTGCGCCGCATCCGCAAGGAGTTTCAGGGCAGACCCACCCCCATTTCCCACCTTGCAAGGCTGTCCGACAAGATCGGCACCGGCGTGCAGCTTTACGCCAAGCGTGAGGATCTGAACCACACCGGCGCCCACAAGCTCAACCACTGCATGGGCGAGGTGCTGCTTGCCAAGTACATGGGCAAAAAGAAGGTCATCGCCGAGACCGGCGCCGGTCAGCACGGCGTTGCCCTCGCCACCGCCGCCGCCTATTTCGGTCTTGAATGCGATATTTACATGGGCGCTGTGGACATCAAAAAGCAGGCGCCCAACGTGGCAAGGATGAAGATCCTCGGCGCAAGGATCATCGAGGTCAAAGAAGGTCTGCAGACTTTGAAGGAAGCGGTGGATGCTGCCTTTGCGGCATACTGCCGTGAGTATAAGGATGCCATCTACTGCATCGGCTCCGTGGTGGGCCCCCACCCCTTCCCCCTGATGGTGCGTGACTTCCAGAGCGTCATCGGCATCGAGGCAAGGGAGCAGTTCATCGAAATGACGGGCGAGCTGCCCGATGCGGTGGTCGCCTGCGTGGGCGGCGGCTCCAACGCCATGGGCATGTTCTCCGGCTTCCTCAATGACCCCGTGGATATCTACGGCATTGAACCCCTCGGCAGGGGCCCTGCCATGGGCGACCACGCCGCCAGCCTTTCCTTTGGCGAGGAGGGCATCATGCACGGCTTCAACAGCATCATGCTCAAGGATGAAAAGGGCGAGCCTGCCCCCGTTTATTCCGTGGCAAGCGGCCTTGACTACCCCTCCAGCGGCCCCGAACACGCCTTCCTGCACGACATCGGCAGGGTGAAGTATGACATGGTGAACGATGACGATACCATCGACGCCTTCTACGCCCTTTCCAGGATGGAGGGCATCATTCCCGCCATCGAAAGCTCCCACGCCGTTGCCTACGGTATGAAGCTTGCAAAGACCATGGGCAAGGGCTCCGTGCTCATCTGCCTTTCCGGCAGGGGCGACAAGGATATGGACTACATCATCGAGCAGTACGGTATCCGTGAATAAAGCGAAGGAACAAAAAACCGCCTTTCGGGAACATCCCCGAAAGGCGGTTTCTTTTTGTGAGCTTAATGGGTCTCCGATTTTTTCTCCAGCTTCTTCTTGTTTCCGTTTTCATCCATGATGTAGATGCAGTCAAGCTGGCTCGTCAGGCTCTGCCTGAACTCGTTGATGTATTCCCGGCGCAGCGCATCCCGCTCCGCAGTTTCCTCGGGGGTAAGGCCTTCCGCCTTTGCCTTCCTTGCAAGGGCGTTGATCCTTTCAAGCTTGCTGTTTTCCATGTATCCTCCCTTTGCGCAGCCCTGCGCATTGCTGTATCCTTTTTATTATACGCCCTTTTTGTGCGCAGGTCGAGGGGGAAAAATCATGCGCCCCGCCGTGCGTTGGCCGCATCCACCGTCAGGATGCCCTCGTGGTGTGTACCGTTGTATTCTCCCTCATAGTGCACATGGTAAATGCCCGGCTCCGTTACGGTAAACATGCCGTTTTCGATGGCAGCCCCCTCCGTTTCCTGCAGGGTAAGCACCCATTGCTGCTCCGTATGCGCTGCCGCACGGCAAAGGGTATCATCCAGCGGAAGGACGAGCGCTGCCGGTGCGCTGTAGGGCAGGGTCATGATCGGCTCCTGAAGCGATTGAAGAACGCCGCCGCATGTGTTATACTTTATAATAGAAAATAATGTGCACGGTGCACATCGCAGCAAACCCTGTTTTTCGCTTCACCTTATCAATTCACAAAGGGAGATCAGAACATGGCAAAAGATAAGACTTCTATCGTTTTTACCGGTGACATCGGCTTTGACCGCTATATGGACAAGCGTTGGGAAGATGAAAATTTCCTCTCCAGGCCGGTGCTGGATTTCTTCCACAGTGCGGATCACACCGTTGCCAACGTGGAGGGCGCCCTCATCGCCGCAGAGGATGACGGCAGCCGCGGCATCTTCTTCCACAGCATGGACCCTGCCGCCACCAAGGTGCTCCGTGACATGCACAGCGATATCTGGAACATCAGCAACAACCACACCATGGATGCCGGCCGTGAAGGTCTCATCAGCACCCGTAAGATCGCAGCGGAAATGGGCTGCCGCACCATCGGCGCCGGTCTTAACGAGGTGGAAGCCTCCGAGCCCGTTTACATCGACGAAGCCGGCGGCATCGGCCTCATCGGCGTTGCCTACCAGACGGAGTGCGTCCCTGCCACCGCCACGGAGCCGGGCATCTTCCGCTGGGACGATATGGAATACATCGAAAAGCGCATCAAGGAAGTGAAATCCAAGGCACGCTGGTGCATCATCGTTTCCCACGGCGGCGAGGAGTTTTCCAGCATGCCCAACCCCTACACCCGTGACCGCTACCTCAAGTTCCTTGAGATGGGTGCGGATGTGGTGGTAGGCCACCACCCCCATGTGCCCGAAAACTACGAGCTGTTCGATGACGGCAAGGCCATCTTCTATTCCCTCGGCAACTTCATCTTTGATACCAACTACCAGCGTGAGCACCTTTATACCGATGTGAGCATCCTTTTGAAGCTCATCTTCACCGAGGAAAAGATGGACTTTGAGGCCATCGGCATTCAGATCGTCCGGGGCGATGAGCGCATCGACATCACGGAGCTGCCCGACATCTTCACCAACATCCCTGCGGAGGAATATGAGCTTCTGGCGCCCCTCAACGCCAAGGCATTCGTAGCGGAAGACCACCGCACCATGACCTTTGTGAACCCCGAACGCTTCAAGGATGCGCCGGATGAGGTCTGGGAAGCCTACTACAACAGCGATGAACCCGACGGCTATTCCAAGGGTCACCACATGGACTTCACCGTCATCATCCCCATTGCCAAAGAAGCAGAAAAGGGCGAATGGAAGAAGAGCAAGCTCGAAAAGGTCAAGGCATACATCCTCAGGCAGCTGTAAACCGTATAAAAAGCTCCTGCCGCAAAAAGGGCAGGGCTCATAAAACAGCTGACAGGCACAGCGGATCATACCGCTGTGCCTGTTGTTGTATATTCGGCCAAGTTATGATAGTATATACAAGTTATGATAGTATATAATCAAACAGACAAACTTGAATTTAACGAGGGGTATCATTGCAAAAAATGTTCAAAGGCATTAGGATAAAATATTGTATAGTTGCTGTACTGAGCAGTGCTTTTCTTGCGTTTGGATTGTATCATGTTCATTCTCTTTCGGGGGTAACCGAGGGCGGTGTAATTGGCTTAAACCTTCTGTTAGACCATTGGTTTCATATTTCGCCATCAATTACAAACTTTATTGCAAATGTAATATGCTATGCATTGGGATGGAAACTTCTGGGAAGAAAATTTATTATTTATTCAGCAGTCGCAATAGTAAGTTTTTCTGTTTTCTATTCGATTTTTGAGCAGTTTGAACCCTTATGGCCGCAACTCGCCAACGCACCTTTACTGGCTTCGATTATCGGTGCGGTATTTGTCGGTATTGGCGCAGGGCTTTGTGTTAAGGTTGGTGGTGCAGTATCTGGAGATGATGCTCTTGCAATGTGCGTGTCCCATGTGTTTCATATGAGAGTTGAATGGGCATATCTTGTTAGTGATATTGCTGTGCTTGCATTATCGTTGAGCTATATTCCGATAAGCAGAATTGGTTACTCACTTCTGACGGTCATCCTTTCGGGGCAAATTACTGGATTGATACAGCGTATCAATTTCGGCCAAAATACGCAATCATAATGCCTCAAATTCCAATTTGTCGAACAGTAAGGACGCACTACACCGCTCGGTGTAGTGCGTATTGTGCAGTTTTGCACTACACCAAAACTTCCCTTTACACAAGGGAGTCTTTCCAAAGCCGGCAATTATTGCAAAAAACCGACCTGTGATCGTAACCATAGGTCGGTTTAACTGTTTTATGAACCCATCCCTAAGCGGCAGGAGCTTTTTGTTGTTTTATGTTCGTTTTTTCGTGCATTCCTGTGTTTATCATGTATAATAAAGGCAGCATGAACCGCAGAAAGGAAACGCCATGGAAGAAAACCGCCGTGAGTGCATGAACCGGAATGCCACCGCCCTTTGCCTGTATGAGATATTAAAACAGGAAAGCGATGCGGAGCATCCGCTGACCTCCTCCGAAATGATATCCCTTTTGGCGGAGCGCTACAGCATCGAAGTCAACCGCAATACCGTGGGCAGGACCCTTGATACCCTGCGGAAACTTGGCTTTCCCGTTTCGGCAAGGGAGGATAGCCGGGGCGGCGCCTATATTGAAAAGCGTGATTTTGAGCCCATCGAGCTTCGCTGGATGACGGACAGCATCCGCAGCAGCAAATTCCTCACCGAAAAATATGCGGAAGACATCTGCGAAAAAATCGAACAGCTGCAAAGCCGTCACTTCCGGGGCAGTGCCCAGCGGGGCGGTACCCACAACCAAAACCAGCAGTTTTCTTACAGCATGGAAAATATCGACCGTGCCGTCAAAGAAGGCAGGCGTGTCACCTTCACCTACTGCGTCATGGATTATGACAAAAAACTTTACCCCATCGGCGAGCTCTTCGAGGTCATCCCCCTGCACATTTTCCTTTCCGGGCACCAGTATTATTTCCTTGCCTACAACATCGCCCTTGGTGCCCTTCGCCACTACCGCCTTGACAGGATCAAGGGGCTTCAGATCCTGAAAGAAGTGTATCCGGAGGACGGCCGTATCCGCAGGCAGTATTACCTTGAAGCGGAAACCTACACCCTTTCGCACCCCCACATGTACGGCGGCACGCCCGTCACCGTTACCCTCAGGATGCCACGCAGCCTTGCAGGGGCTGTGTACGACACCTTCGGCAAGGGTGCGGAGATGGAGCCCATCGATGCAACATACATGCTGGTGCGTGTGAAGGCGGCGGAGGAAGGCATGCGCTTCTTTGCGCTGCAGTACGGCCCGAACTGCGAAGTGATCCGCCCGGCATCGCTGCGGCAGCAGGTGAAGGCGGATGTTGAAAAGATGCTGGAAACATACCGGTAAGGAGGGGCAAAAGCATGTGCGGCAGGGCAGAATATCTGAACAAACTCATGCAGGTGCTGAAAGAGCAGGACAGCGTTTTCATCTGCGGGCCGAGCTACGATAAAAAACATCTTCGGAGCTACGATAAAACACATCTTCGCATATATGCCTGCGGCGGCAGATTGCTGGAGATCCCCACCGGAGCCGCAGCCCGCATCGCCCCTTTCGACATCGAATATCTCAAATATGTGAAGGACAGCCCCGCCCTTCTTTCGGCTGCGCTGTCCGTATTGAAAACCGCGGATGGCAGGATATGCACTCCCGTTTTTACAGAAAAGCAGTCGAAAAGGCCGGGTTCAAAGCGCATGATCCCCGTTCTTACATTGCTCGATGCGGATGGCAGGCCCCTGAAAGGACCAGAGGGCGGTGAATTCAAGCGGTGCCATGTTTCCACGGAAAAGGAAGAAGCGTTTTGTGCGGCGGTTGCGGAAAACCTGCCTGCGCTTCTTTCCATGATGCAGAACCGCTTTGTGGTAAACGGCAGCGATGATGAAAAGGAACGGGCGCTGCAGACCGTCATCGCACGCAGCCACAGAAGCTTTGCCGCCCATAACGGCACGGTGGTGTGCGATTTTGAAAGCAGCATTCCCCAAAAGCATCTCTGCCCGGACAGCACCGGCAATGGTTCCGCCCGTTTCGACCTTGCTGCGCTTCGCATGAGCGATGGCGGCAAAAAAGCGGAGCTGACCGTTATTGAATACAAATGCAACCGTTCCGCCTGCGAGAACGATTCCGGTCTTAAAAAGCATGCGCAGGATATGCTTGCGTTGGAACATGCGGATGCAAAGAAAAACTATGTTTCCGAGATCCTCCGCCGCTTTGATACCATGTGCCGTGCGCCTTACGGCCTTGTGGAAGCGCAGCCCGACAGTCTTTTGAGCCTGCTTGCGCAATTAAAAGATCACCCGGAGGATGTGAAGTGACCCCAAAAAGTTAGACAATATTATCAAAAAATGTTTAAGCAGCCGAAAGGGCTTGCTGTCTGTGAATCGCAGGCGGCAAGCCCTTGAGTTTTGCCTTAATGCGACGGTTGTTATAATAATCCAGATATTCAA
>JAFSEB010000040.1 GCA_017435905.1 Clostridia bacterium
AGCCGCTGCACCTCCGCCAGCAAATCTTCTTCTACCTCTTTAGGCAGTTTCCGCGGACGGCCTGGACTGCCTCGACCACGGCGTTCAACAGAAAAGCCCTCCGGCCCTTCTGTTATGTAAATACGCTCCCACGCCATAATCCTTTTGTGATCGTTGATTTCAAAACGTCTTGCCGTTTCGCTGTAGCTTAACTTTTTCTGCTGCATGGTTTCTACTACCAGCTTCTTGAATTCCGGCGTATATTTTTTGTTTTGTTCTGCTCTTGGCATAACAAAACACCCCACTTGTTAGTTAGTATATCATACTGTCTAACTTATGGGGTGCTGTTCAGCCTTGGCCGCCCGGGTTTTTGTATCAGCAGCGGCGTTTTGTGCATGTCACCCATTCCGAAACCGGTTGCGTTACCCTGCGGATTGGCATATAATTGTCATAACACGGAAAAGTCCCTGTTTCCCATCATTTTTGCATCATATTTTATCTTGAACAATTCAGGAAGAGAGGCGAACTATCATCATGGATCAAAGGTATGAAGCGCTGTTTACCCCCTGGAAGGTGGGCAATGTGGAGATCAAGAACCGCATCGTCATGTGCCCCATGGGCGGCACCTCCCTGTTCGGCTGGTTCGAGCTGACCGGCTGCGGCTTTGACAAGGAAGCCGCCAAGCTGTTCCTTGAACGGGCACAGAACAACGTGGGCCTCATCATCCCCGGCATTGCGCCGCTTCGGGATACGTTCTGGGGCAAGTGGCTGTGGCAGAACCCCAAAATGTTCGATGAGCTCAAGGTGTTTATGGAGGAGATCCATAAGACCGGCGCCAAGCTCTTCGTACAGCTTACCGCCGGCATGGGCCGCAGCTGGGCGATCACGGAGCTTATCGGTCCCCTGCACAAGAACAAGTTCACAAGGGCCATCCTGAAGCCCATCCTTGACACCGGCCACGAGCTTGCCTCCCCCAGCCCCCAGCCTGCACGCTGGGCGCCGGATATCATCTGCCCGGAGATCACCAAAGAGCAGATCCACGAGATCATCGAGGCCTTTGCCAAAACCGCCAAGCTCTGCAAGGATGCAGGCGTTGACGGCGTGGAAGTGCATGCCGTGCACGAGGGCTACCTGCTCGACCAGTTCTCCATCGAATTTTTCAACAAGCGTACCGACGAATACGGCGGCAGCTTTGAAAACCGCTACCGCTTCGCAGCGGAGGTGGTGCACGCCATCAAGGAAAGCTGCGGCAGCGATTTCCCCGTTTCCCTGCGCTACAGCGTGGAATCCAAAATGAAGGGCTTCGCCAAGGGCGCCGTCCCCGGCGAGGAATATACCGAGGTGGGCCGCAATATGGAAGAGAGCGAGCGTGCCGCCAGGTACCTGCAGGATGCGGGTTACGACATGCTCAATGCCGATAACGGCACCTACGATTCCTGGTACTGGGCACATCCGCCCATGTACATGCCCGAAAACTGCAACCTTGAGGATGTAGCCCACATCAAGAAGTTCGTGGACATCCCCGTGGTGTGCGCCGGCCGTATGGATCCCGAAACAGGCGCAAAGGCCATTGCGGAGGGCCGTATCGACGGCATGGGCGTTGCACGCCAGTTCCTTGCGGACCCGGAGTGGATCACCAAGCTTCTTGAGGACCGCCTTGAGGATATCCGCCCCTGCATCTGCTGCCACGCCGGCTGCTTCAACTTCTCCTCCTCCAAGGGGCACTACAACACGCAGGATCTCAGCGACACCATGGGTCTTGCCCGCTGCGCCATCAATGCGGAGACCATGCAGTCGAAAAAGCACTACATCAAGCCTGCCAAAAAGGCGAAGAACATCGCCGTCATCGGCGGCGGCATCGGCGGCATGGAAGCTGCCCTCGTCTGCGCCAAGCGTGGTCATAAAGTGACCCTTTATGAGAAGAGCGAGCGCCTCGGCGGCGTGTTCATTGCGGCGGCAGCGCCCTCCTTCAAGGAAAAGGATAAGGCCCTCATCGCATGGTACAGGCGCGAGATCGCAAAATATCCTATCGAGGTGAAGCTCAATGCGGAGGTGAAGGATATTTCCGGCATCACGGCGGATGAGGTCATCATCGCCACCGGCTCCACCCCCAACCGCATCCCGATCCCCGGCTTTGATAAGGGTATTCAGGCCATCGACTTCCTCCTCGGCAACAAGGAAGCGGGCGAAAAGGTCACCATCATCGGCGGCGGTCTCACCGGCTGCGAGATCGCATACGAGCTGTATCTGCAGGGCAAGCAGCCCACCATTGTGGAAATGCAGGATGACCTTGTGACCACCCCCGGCGTGTGCCTTGCCAACACCAGCTTCCTCCGTGACTTCTTTGAGGCCAACAAGGTGCCCGTACACCTTGAAACCAGCGTATGCTCCATTGAGGATGACGGCGTGGTCGTCAAGGACAAGAACGGCGCCGAGTTCAAGATCGCAGCGGACAGCGTGATCCTTTCCGTGGGCTACAGGAGCGCACCCCTTGCGGAAAAAGGCAAGCATGTGCACCTTGTGGGCGATGCGGACAAGGTGGGGAACCTGCGCAGCGTGATCTGGAAGGCCTGGGATGTGGCCATGAAGCTTTGATGCAGAAAGGAAAAATGCATATGATGCAGCTTACCGAACAACAGCAGCACATTCTGAACGGCGGCGAGGGCGAAACCTTAAAAAAGGTGCTGCAGACCCTCATCCGCTACGGCGAGGTTTTCGGCGCCACGAAGATGGTGCCCGTCACCAGCAAGTATAACCACCTTGTGACCAGCTTCGGTCTCAAGGCCCTTGGCCCGGTGTACGAACTGATGGAGCAGCTGATTGAAACGGGCGCCGTTTCAAGGCAGCAGTTCTCCGCAGACCCCCGCCCCGTGGATAAAAACGTGCCCAGCAATTTCCTGCTGGATTTCATCTTCAACAACTTCATGTACACAAGGCAGGAGTTTTATGAAGGCCAGCTCAACAAGCTTGGCCTGATGGAAAAGGATGCCTTCTCCTGCACCTGCTATATGGATGAAGTGGGCAACAAGCCGGAGAAGGGCGATATCCTTTCCTGGTCGGAATCCTCCGCCGTGGTGTACGCCAACAGCGTGCTGGGCGCAAGGTGCAACCGCAACAGCGGCATCATCGACCTGATGGGCTCCGTGCTGGGCTATGTGCCTTATTTCGGTCTTCTGACCGATGAGGGGCGCAAAGCCACATGGATCATTGACATCCAAACCACCAAAAAGCCGGAAGCGCAGCTTCTTGGCAGCGCCATCGGCATGAAGGTGATGGAGGAAGTGCCCTATATCCGCGGTCTTGACAAGTGGCTCGGCACGGAGCTTGACGACGCTGCCTGCACCTTCCTGAAGGATATGGGCGCCGCCACCGCCTCCAACGGCGCCGTGGGCCTTTACCACGTGGCAAACCTGACCCCCGAAGCAAAGGAGCAGGGCGAAAGCCTCATTGCCGAGGGCGCAAAGGTGTATGTCATTGACGATGCGGAACTGAAGCGTGTGTATGACAGCTATCCCGTCATGTGGAAAAACAAGGATGCAAAGCCCAAGCTCTGCTTCATGGGCTGCCCCCACATGAGCCTTGAACAGCTCAAGAGCTGGACGGATAAAGTGGAAGCAGGTCTGAAAGCCGCCGGCAACAGCAAGGTGGTGGTACCCACCGTGTTCACCGCCGCCCCTGCCGTGCTGAAGGAGTTTGCAAAGACCCCCTATGCGGAGCGCCTGAAGAAGACGGGCGTCATCACCTCCTACATCTGCCCGCTGATGTACATGAACAATCCCCTTGCAGGCAAGATGCCGGTGATCACCTCCTCCAACAAGCTGCGCACCTACACCACCGCCCGTTACTATACCGATGACGAGATCCTCATTGAGATCACCAAGGGAGGGAAATGACCATGAAGAAATTTCAGGGACGTACCGTAGCCGCCGGCACCGTCACGGCGGAGGCTCTCGTTTCCCACGGCGGCCTCAACACCCTTGCATCCTTCCAGAAGGCGCTGCAGTTCGGCGATAAGAAGGCCACCTGCGGCGACCAGAACAACCCCGACCTGTTCGGCAAGCAGATGGCGGGAAAAGCCCTCTGCCTGCCCCAGACCATCGGCTCCACCACCGGCGGCCTTGTGCTGTACTGCGCCTGCAGCATGCACCGGCAGCCTGCCTGCATGCTCTTCAGCCAGCCCATCGATTCGCTGGCGGCGGCAGGCGCCGTGCTGGCGGATGTGTGGCTGGAGGATGTTTCCATGCCCGTTGTGGACTGCCTTGGCGAGGAGTTCCTCAACTATGTGAAGGACGGCATGAAGATCACCGTCTGCGAGGACGGATCCGTTACCGTGGAATAAAAAAACAGGCATCCCCCGGCAGGTATCGGGGGATGCTTTTTCCGTTTTCCGCCACCCTAAAGAAAAAAGGAGTTTGAAACCATGGATCGTTACGAACGTGCCCTTGCATTGAAGGAGGAACTCGTCTCCCACAGGCGGTATTTCCATACCCATGCGGAGACGGGTCTTACCATGCCCCTTGCAAAGGCGTATATCAAGGAACAGCTGCAGAAGCTGGGCATCGAAGCGAAGGATTGCGGCGAAGGCGTCACCGCCACCGTGGGCAGCGGCGGCAAGGTGATCCTGCTTCGGGCGGATATGGATGCCCTGCCCATGCGTGAGGAAAGCGGCGAGCCCTTTATGAGCCAAACGGATGCCGCCCACACCTGCGGTCACGATCTTCACGCCGCCATGCTGCTTGGGGCGGCAAAGCTGCTCAAGGAAAACGAAAGCGCCCTTAAGGGTACCGTGAAGCTGATGTTTCAGCCGGCGGAGGAGACCCTTTCCGGCGCAAAGCACATGATCGAACACGGCATCCTGTCGGATCCCCCGGTGGATGCTGCCCTTGGGTACCATGTGAACGGCGGCAGGGAAGCGCCCGGCGGCTTCCTTTATAACAGCAGCGCTGCCATGATGTTCTCTGCGGATATGTTCCGCATCACATTGAATGGAAAGGGAACTCACGGCGCCTATCCCCAGCTGGGGGTGGACCCCATCCTCATCGGCAGCCACATCGTCATTGCACTTGAAGCACTTATTGCCCGGGAAACGGATCCGCAGGCGGCTGCGGCGCTTACCTTCGGCAGCTTTCAGGCAGGTGCGAACACCAACATCATCCCCGAAACGGCGGTGTTGCTCGGTTCCCTCCGCACCAACGATGCGGCGCTCAGAAAGCAGCTCCTTGCACGCATGGAAGCGGTGGTATCGGGCACGGCGGCGGTCTTTGGCGGCAGCGCAGAGGTGGAGATCCTTTCCGCTGCGCCGCCCCTTGTGACGGATGCCGCCATGACGGAGGCGGCGGTGCGCTACATGGGCGAGCTGCCCATCCCCGGCATCAACGGGCAGAACGGCTACAGCGTCAGCGGCTCGGAGGATTTTGCCTACATTGCCGAGCGTGTGCCGGCTGTTTATATGTTCATTTCCGCCGGCTTCCCCGATGCGAAGGAGACCTACAGCGCCCACAACCCCAAGGTGCGCTTCAATGAGGATGTGCTGCCCATCGGCACGGCGTGGCTTGCCCACTGCGCCGAAAGGTGGCTGGAGGATAACAGCCGCTGACAAAAAACGCACAACACCCCGGGAAAATGCTTCCCGGGGTGTTTTTTTATTCGATGATTTCCGGTATGCGGGCATCGACATCGTACTGCGTATCGATCAGCAGGTAAGGGATGCCGCAGCGCTTCGCCTCCCGAAGCATGTGGGCATTGTCGCAAAGAAGGCTTTCCACGGTGCAGTCTTCATCATCAAGCCTGTTTTCGATGATGTTTGCGTGGCGGCGGATATCCTCATAATGGGAACGGATATAGCCTTCGCTCATCACAAGGCAGATGCAGCGGATCTTCGCCAGGTAGGCTTCGGAAAAATCCTTCCGGTAATCGCAGGGGATATAGCAGCCCTCCACGATGAGGTTCTGCCCGTTTTCGATGGCGGTCTTGATCATTTCACGCACAATGGGCCACAAAAGGGCGGTCAGTTCCCCGTCATCGGAAAGGGGCGTTAAGGCTGTGTGACCGCTGCGGATAAGCCCCATCTTTAAATGGTCGATGGAAAGGTAGGGGTAGTGATACCGCACAAGCAGCTTTTGCGCAAGGGCGGTCTTCCCCGTGTGGGATGCGCCCGATATCAGTATGACCATCCGTTTCCCTCCTGCTGTCTTCACTGCTTCTATGGTATGACAGAACCGAAGGGTGCGCAAGAGAAAACTTGCCCGACATGTTCGGGCTTTTTTATGCCCGGAAAGGCACGAAAAAGGCAACATGCATCCGTTCAGTACCAAAAACGGTACTTTACGGGAAATTCCTCCGTTTTTTCCCTTGATAATTAAAGCCGGATGCACTACCATGTTCTTAAAAACAGAACAAATGTTCTAATTACAAAAGGAGGAAATCGAACATGAAACAGAAAAACGGTTCCTCCGTGCGCATGATCGAAAACCGCATGGTGGATCCCAACGCCCTTGCCGCACACTACGCCGCTGCGGCATACGGCGATACAAAGGAACAGGAAAAGGCGGCTTATCGGGAAACGGAAAAAAGGCTGTTCGCCCTTCGGGCGCTGCAGGCACGCATGGCGGAAACGAAGGAGGAGCTCAGCGAACTTGAAAGCCTTGGCATCGATGCGCTTCGGGAGCACAGCGCTTCCCTTGTCAGGGTGCTGCGCCCCGGCATGCGCCTTGAGCCGGAGGAGGTGCACCGCATGCAGCTTGATATGCTCCGCGGCAGGCTTGCGGCGGATGAACGGGAGTGGAAGCGGATGCGCATCGCCCTCGATTTCATTCGGGATGATCCCTACTACCCTGCCGTGGAGGCACGCTACCTGAAGGGCATGGGGGATGGGGATGTGGCGCAGCGGCTTTGCTGTGATCCTTCCACCGTGCGCCGCAACAGGGTGCGCCTTGTGCGCACGCTGGCCCTTCGCCTTTACGGGCTTGGAGGTGTGCTGTGCGTGAACTCTTACTGACGGGTACGCCCAATGCAAGGCAGGCGGAGTTTTTTCGGGCAACGGCACGCCACACCGCCTACGGCGGCGCCCGGGGCGGCGGCAAAAGCTGGGCCATGCGGCGAAAGCTGGTGCTGCTTTGCCTTGCTACGCCAAACCTCAATGCGCTGCTGCTGCGCCGCACGCTGCCGGAGCTGAGGGAAAACCATGTGGTGCCCCTTTTGAAGGAGCTTCACGGCGTGGCGGAATATAACGGCACGGAGCGCACCTTCCGCTTTCCCAACGGATCACGGCTGCGCCTTGGCTACTGCGACGGCGCCAACGATGTGTACCAGTATCAGGGGCAGGAATACGATGTCATCGGCATGGAGGAAGCCACCCATTTTACAGAGGAACAAATGCGCTTTTTGACCACCTGCAACCGTACCGTAAAGGCGGATTTCCGCCCACGGATGTACTATACCTGCAACCCGGGCAACGTGGGGCACGCATGGGTGAAGCGGCTTTTTATCGACAGGCAGTACCAAAGCGGCGAACGGCCGGAGGATTATGCCTTCATCCCTGCAAGGGTGTGGGACAACAAGGTGCTGCTTGCTGCGGATCCCGATTATGTGCGCCAGCTGCAGGCTTTGCCGGAGGAGCTTCGCCGTGCCCACCTTGACGGCGACTGGGATGTGCACGCAGGACAGTATTTCCGTGAGTTTTCCCGGGAAAAGCACGTGGCGGAACCCTTTTCCGTCCCCAAATGGTGGCGGCGCTTCCGCTCCATGGATTGGGGGTACAACGATCCCTGCTGCGTGCTGTGGCATGCGGTGGATGGGGATGGGCGTGTGTTCACCTACAGGGAGCTGTATGTGCGGCACACGCAGGCATCGGAGGTGGCAAAGAAGATCATCTCCCTGACGGGGGATGAGGAGATCGCCTATACCGTGGCATCGCCGGATATGTGGCAGAAACGTGGGGCGGTACTGAAGGCGGAGGGCGGCTTTACCGGCGAGAGCATCGCAGAGCTGTTTGCACGCTTTGGCGTTGCGCTGACCCCTGCGGACAACGCCCGTGTGGCAGGCTGGCAGCGTGTGAGGGAATACCTTGCGGAAAACGAGGCAGGGGAGCCTTATTGGCAGGTGTTTCCCGATTGCGTGAACCTGATCCGCACGCTGCCCCTTCTGCAGTTTGACTCCCACAACCGTGAGGATGCTGCCGATGGGGATGACCACGCACCGGAGGCGCTCCGCTATGCGCTGATGTCACGCCCCCGAAAAAGCGAACAGGCCGCAGCAAGGCGGCAGAAACGTTACGATCCTTTTTCCCAGCCCACCGCCCGTGCAGGCTTTATGGAGCGCTGAGGAAACAAACACAGGCATACAACAACACAATACAAAACAAAAAAGAGAGGAAACAAGATATGACCAACAGCAATCGAAACAAGACCGAACGCCTTTACGAACTTTTTGAAGAATACCGCAGCGCATATGCCGCCGAATGGGACCGCCTTGAGCGCTGCGAGCGCATCTACCGGGGCGACCACTGGCAGGATGTGCCGCAGCAGGATGAAAACGAGCCCCGACCCGTAACGCCGGTGCTGCAGTCCACCATTGAAAACGTCCGTGCGGACCTTATTGACAACATGCCGGAGGCTGTCATCGTCTCCGACGGGGCAGGGCATGAGCGTGTGGCGGAAATGCTCACCGCCCTCATTCGGGAAAACCACCGCCTTTGCCGCTTCGACAGGGAATATGCCAACATGATGCACGACCTGCTTGTGGGCGGCTACATGGTGCAGGAGACCGGCTACGACAGCGAGCTCAACGGCGGCTTCGGCGCAGCATTTCTCCGTGCGGTGGATCCCCACAGCATCATGTTCGATCCCCTTGTTGCGGATATCCGCCAGTCGAGGGCGATCTTCAAATTTGCACCCTATCCGCTGGATTGGTTCCGTGCCCATTATCCCGAGCAGGCGGCGGATATGCGGGAGGATATCTTCCGCCCCGTGCGTGTGCAGGATGACCACCTCCGGCAGGAAAACCGGGATATGGTGCTGCTCATCGAGGCATGGGAACGGGAATACGACAACGAAAGCGGCAGGCACCGTGTGCACATGACAAAGCTGGCAGGCGGCGTCATCCTTGAGGACAGCCGTGACCACAAGCCCCAGGGCTATTTTGCCCACGGGGAATATCCCTTTGTGGTGACGCCCCTGTTCCTCCGCAAGGGCACGCCCCTCGGCTACGGGTTTGTGGATATGTTCGAGACCCAGCAGCGCTATGCGGATAAGCTCGACCAGATCATCCTGAAAAATGCGCTGATGGCATCCCACAACAAGCTGCTCATCACCGGCGCTTCCGGCTTCGACCCGGAGGATCTTCGCGACTGGTCCAAGGAGGTGCACCGGGGCGAAAGCCTTGCAGGCGTGACATGGTTCCCCACCGCACCGCTGCCGGGCTACCTTCTCAGCTACGGGGAGCACATCCGCCAAAGCATCCGTGAGGAATCCGGCACCAACGATTTTTCCCGTGGACAGACCTACGGCGGCGTTACGGCAGCCTCTGCCATCGCTGCGCTGCAGGAAGCCGGCAGCAAGCGCAGCCGCATGATCGCCCGGGCGGTGCACAGCGCCTTTGAGGAAGCCGTCCGTCAGGAGCTGGAGGTGGAGCGTGAGTTTTGCGTGCTGCCCCGCCGCATCACCCTTGAAAATGCGGAGACAGGCAGGGAGGAAGCCATCGCCTTCACCGGCGAGACCATGTTCGAGCTTACCGCACGCAAAAACCGCCTGCCCCTTGAGTTCGGCGTCAGCGTCAAGGCGCAGAAGGAGAACCGCTTCAGCGTGGCGGCCCATAATGAGCTTGTGCTGAGCCTTGTGAAGCTCAACATGATCACCCCTGCCATCGGCCTTGATATGCTGCTTTTCGACGGCAAACGGGAAGCGCAGGCGAAGATGCGTGAGCATCTCCGCATGGAGCAGGAGCAGGCACAGCAGGCGCAGGCTGCACCGCTGCAGCGTTAACGGGAGGCGCTCCCCATGAAAAAGTTTGAACGCATGACGAAGAAGGGAGCGGAGGCAGGGCTTTCCTGCCTTCTCTCCATCTGCACGGATACGGAGCAGAAAGCGGCGGACAGGATCGCAGCGGCAAAGGTGCTCATCGACTTCGGCCGCAAGGCGGAAGCAGCGGAGGATGGCGCACTTCGGGTGGTGCTGGAGGGCGTGCCGAAGGAGTTTTTATGTTAAAAAATTAAGAAAAGGAAGGAAAAATACATGTATTGGGAGAATTTATACAATAAGAAGAACAAGGTAAACAAGCCTGTGGAGCTGGATTATTTTCAGCAGGAAAAGGTGAAAGAGTACCGGCAGCTTGCCGATGATGCAAACCGCTGGCTGGATCTTCCTACGGTACCTTCACGGCTTTCCTCTTCGGGGATCTCTATACCGGGCTTTCTGCATGAGGAGCAGAATGTCAGGAACATGCAGGCAGCCCTCGGCGTAGAGGAAGACGGCGATTGGGGCCCCGTAACGGAAAAAGCATTCCGCACCACCCTTATCAACCAGCGTGACGGGGCGGAAAACGCCATTTCGGAGATATTTGCCGCTGCTGCGGCGGAGCAGGAACGGGCGGAGAAGGCGCAGCCGCAGCTTGCCTACGGCACGGCGCAGGTGGGGCAGTACCTTGCCGCACCGGCATCAGTACAGAAACCGGTCTACCTTACCGCAGACGGCAGCCGCACCAATGTACCCACCGGCACTTCCCCGAAAAAGGAACAGGTCTACCTTACCGCAGACGGCAAGCGCACCAACGTGCCGGGCATCACCGCAAGCCCCGGTTCCTCCGGCAGCAAGGGCAGCACCGGTATTGCAGCCTATGACCGCACGATGCAAACGGCAGATGCTTCCAGCCTTGGCAGCACCGCAAAAAATACCCTTGCTGCGCCAAGTTATAACCGCACTGCCCTTACTGCAGACGAGCCCCACGGCGCCGCAGCGGAGCGTGGGAACATCTACAACACCGCAGACGGCAAACGGACGAATGTGGTAGGCGGCGCACGGAACAGCGGCATTGGCAGGCCGACAGCCATGGAAAAAGGAGAACCCATTGCCCGCTTTGGCGGTGCAGTGCCCCAAAACAGCAGCCCGACCGACGGCTATCAAGGTGGGCCTGTGGATGAGACGGTGCTTAGCAGCAAGACAAGCGAGCTTTTGAGTAACGTAGCGAATCAGATGAAACAAACTTACTTAACATACAAAGTAGATGCTGAGCCGTGGAGTGAAGAATGGAACATGCAGCGAATGAAGAAAAAAGAGCTGCACGATAATTGGCAAAAGGCGCAGTGGCTTTATTGGGATTATCTGCTGAATCATGAAACGGATGAAATGAACGCAGATGATGTCTATGCAGTTTCACCGAATCTTTTGATTGATTTGGCTGTAAGCGATGGAAAGGATTCGATTGCATCGCACGGATATAACAAGGACAATTATCCGCATGTTTCGGTTATAGATAATGAATTGAAACAGTTCAGAGATGAGGGTGCCTTATACACATATGCGGGCAGCAAATTGAACTATTATACAAAGGTTAGTGGTTTGGAGCATATGTGCAGCATCTATTCGGTGGATTGGGGAAACGGCAATGTTGAATTCGTTACAGGACCGATTGTAAGCGGAACAATAATCAAAAACGAAAAGAAAAACACGGAAACCCCAAATGTAATCATGCCGTTTGCTGCGAGCATAATTGGTGCGAAAAACTACACCGCTGAAATGGAAAAGATATTCAGAGGCGCAAAAGTTGAGTATGAAGGGATCATTCATTCGCATCCAAGCTATTTATCTGATACTTATGGCTATGATAATAACGATGAGTTTTCCTGGGGTGACGGATTAGCTGCGCTGCTTGCAGGCCAAATAACCTTGACAACACAAGATAGTACTATGTTTGTCCTGAACCAGGATGAGGCACTGGAGGTAGTGATATCAGGATTAAAGGCTGATATTGCAAGACTCTTAAAGAATAGCAACTTAGAAAAAAGAGATGAAATTGATTGGAACTCTATCATCCAAAGCTCACAAGATTTCCGCAGGGGAAGAAATTTTACAACTCTTCCGTACCACGCTTTTGACGCACGGGAATAATTAAAAGAGGAGACAAACATGGAAAAGAAGGGATATCTGCTTCTCTATACGCTTTGCATTGTGGAGGGCATTGCTCTGATCATATTGTGCGTGTGCGGCGGTGCGTTGGAACTGGTGCGGGGGCTGTTGGCGCTTTCAGCATATGACTACCCCAACTGGAATATGGAAGTGGCCGCCTATCCGAAAAAGATCGCGTATGTGATCGGCAGGGATACGGAAATCGATCTTTCAGGTACTGTTGTCAGTTATACCTTCGGGTGGCACGAACCGGAAGAGGACGAGATTTATGCTTATGATGACCCCATATTCGAAGTGGATACCTCGGCAGTGGATCTGACGAAGGAAGGGACATATGAAGTCGTCATTTCAACGGTTGATCCTACAGACTATGGTGCCGAATGCATCTTGCCGATCCAAGTGATCGCACCGCAGGAACAAAGTGCACATGTTATGCCCTGATGCGGGAGGGAAGACGATGAAAAAGCAAAAAGATAATTGGCTGATAACATTGTGGATCATTGAAAGCATTGCTCTTATCTGTGCTTTGGTCATGGTCGGACGGGTGCGGAATCTCGATGCAAGCAGGGATACAGATAATCCCGATTTTTATGCAAAAATCAGAAATTTTCCCGATAAAGTGGTTTATGTGGCGGGCGTGGATACGGAATTGGATCTGCGTGGCTGCACCATATCGGAATCGAGGCTTTTTGGTGCGGACGACGGGACCGCGGAAGATCTTGTCTCCAACTTAGGCACCCACTTTACCGTTGTGTCGGAAGATATCGACTTTTCCACCCCGGGCATTTATGAAGTGCGCATCCGTGGTTATGATACGGAATGTGCCTTCCCCATCGAAGTCATCGACCCTGCGGCATTGGAGTAAAACCCAAGCCCCGGCACACGGCTTTCCGTGCGTCGGGGTTTGATGCACCGTTTCCCGGCTATCTCAGGCTGACCGAAAAGAGTGTCGAATACCTCTGCATGCTGCATTCGCATCCCTCACGGCGTGATCCATCTGATGATAACGATGAGTTTTCCTGGGGCGACGGCCTTGTTGCAGCTGTTTCCGGCAAAATCTATCTGACCACGCCGCATGGGAATGTTTATGCTTTAAGTCAGGAAGATGCTAAAACAGTAATTGATACAGGACTCGATTGGGACAAAACTGTTTTTGCCCAAAAGAAGAAGCCGCTTTTGAAGGCGTTGTGGTATGGGCTCAATCCAACTGATGCTTTTTACTATAATGTGCTTGCTGACTACGATGAACATAGGAAGAAAGCGGCACAAACACTCCCCGGATACAATTATGAGACGTTTGATGCTAAGACCTATAACACATATAAATGATCTTTGATACAAGGAAGGCTAATATGGAGCAAGGGAGCAAGAAGCGGATTTCGAAAGAAATAATTGTGAAATATGTGGCTGCAATGGCGATTATTATGGTATCTGCGCAGGTGATCTTCAGGGGCTGTTTTCCGTTTTTCTTGCTTGCGAATGGAGTTGAGTCCACATATCCCCAAGGCTACCGTATTCACACGCTCCCTGCAAAACAGGTGTATATAGCGGGACAGGATACGGAACTGGACCTTACCGGGGGCGAAATCTGCCATAGCAATGAACAAAACGAATTTCCTGAACAGTATGGTTACTGCACAACGGAATACTGTGAAGACCCTATTCCCATGGAAGCGGCATTGGCGGAATATGAATGGCTGAGCGTTGAAACCGATGCGGATTTTTCCATCCCGGGAGAATATAAGGTGACATTTTGGTATCCTAATTTCTTTGATGGTATGGATGATGGCAAGATGCTCTCCTGCTCCTTCCCCATCGTTGTCATTGACCCCAAAGATGCAGTCAGATAAAACGGATCCGGCGTGCGGTTTTTCCGCGCGCCGGGCTTGATGTACCGCTCGCCCGGCTATCTGAGCTTGATCGAAAACGGAGCAAAAGTGGAGCACCTCGGCATGCTGCATTCGCATCCGTCGAGAGCAAATGGCGAAGATAATGACGAGTTTTCTTTGGGCGATGCTATTGTTTCTGTAGTGTCAAGAAGAATCTACTTGACTACGCCAGAGGGATATGTATACGCACTGGACAGGAAAGACGGCTGGAAACTTATCGTGCCCGGATATAAAAGGGAACGCGTAAATGCCGCTGATTGGCAACTTTATTACGGAAGCGTCACGGAAGAAGAACTTCCTAAATGGATCGTGGAAGCTTTAGCCGAAGATTATGTTGCGAAGCAGGATGCAAAATCAAAAGGAAGTAATTTTGTGACGTTTGACATTAATACCTATAACACACGAAAGTAGAGGGTTTTATGGACAAAAAACAGACAAGCCGAAGCTGGCTTAAAACGCTGCTGATTGTGGAAAATGTGATCATCATCGCAGTTTTGCTGCACTTTGGTGTTAAGGAGATCAAGAGAGTGGTAAGTTATATTCGTTATCCAAGCTCTGTGTATGTAATCAACATACATCGCTATCCGGACAAGCTGGTTTACGTTGCCGGAGAAGATACGGTGCTGGATCTTACCGGAGGCGAACTGTGCCTGAGCAGCGAGGGCGGCTTTACAAACGGGTTTCCTTGCGAATTTAATCCGGAACGGAAAAACATGGGAGAAGGATATTGTGAGATCGTATATTCTATGACAGAAGATGAATATGAAACGAATGCAGATCTTTCCGTGCCAGGCAGATACTATATTCGCTTTTCGCTGGATAGAGGAACTTGCTCCTTCCCCATCGTGGTCATCGACCCTAAAGATGCGGTGAAATAAGCCCAAGCCCCGGCACATGGCTTTCCGTGCGCCGGGGCGAATGCACTCTTTGTCCGGCCGGGGCTTCTTAAAGGAAAGCGGAGCAAAGACCAAGGGCAGTAAATAAAGTGAGGAATCAATGAAAAAAAGCCATTTGCAGCACGCTTTGCTGCTCTATGTGATTTGTGTTGCTGAAAGCTTGTTTTTAATTGCGTATTCAGCAGCGTGGGTTGGCTCGCGGATCATGGTTTCCATGTCGAACCCGAGGGACACGGTCAACAGGGTAACGGTCGTGAACTACCCGGAACAGTTGGTATATGTTCTTGGTATAGATACGGAACTGAAACTTGACGGTTTGACTGTGGCTTATGCAAAATACGGGGATGATGTGACCGAAAATGATCTCTACGAAATAGGCAGTCAATATGTAACAGTGGATACATCCCGGGTCGATCTTACAACGCCGGGCGTATACGAAGCATACATCGTGCTGTTTGACACATGCTGCATATTGCCGATAGAGGTTATCGATCTACAGCAATATGCTGCAGCGGAAGGGGTGGAGCATCGGTGAAAGCAAAAAAAGACAACTGGCTGATCATATTGTGTGTTGTGGAAAGCATGGCGATCCTTTTGCTCGCAGCATATCAATTGCACAGGAAGTACGGCTCGCATATTGAATATTATGCGCTGGCGTCCCATTTACCCAACAAGATCGCATATGTGGCAGGCGTGGATACAGAGCTCGACCTGACCGGTGCCACCGTTATCGAGTCAAGCAACACAGCGTATGCGGTGGGCGAGGAATACGACCTTGTCTCCAACCTTGGCACCCACTTTACCGTTGTGTCGGAAGATATCGACTTTTCCACCCCGGGCATTTATGAAGTGCGCATCCGTGGTTATGATACGGAATGTGTCTTCCCCATCGAAGTCATCGACCCTGCGGCATTGGAGTAAAACCAAAGCCCCGGCACACGTTTTCCGTGCGTCGGGGCGAATGCTTTTAAAATGGCAAATGCAGTATGCTGCCTGAGGGCGGTATTTGACGGGATCCGCCGAAGAAAGGCAAGCTACTCCCGGCAGCTTGGAGTGCAGGTATGAATGGTCATGATCTTCATCAGGGTGCCGCTTTCTTCGTCCACGGCGGAATCAAAGGTCATCTTTGTGCTGAAATCGGCGGATGTGTCGGAAGTGACGGTGAGAGACTCATCAAACGCAGTCGTTCTGAACCACCGCATCTGCATATCAAGAAGCGCACGGCTTTCCTGCGGATGTTGCGAAGCAAGGTCAGGTGTGTAGATCTCATACAGGGCATCAAGCATTGCCTGAAGTGATACGGGGATCTCATCGGGGGCTTCATCCTTTGGCACTACATAGCTGATGATCACCTTGTGTACGGGCAGGTCTGCGTGCATGGGCGGCCAGATACGGGAAAAGCCGGTAAGGGAAAAGGCGATAAAGGTATCATCCTCCGTGTGGGTGGACATGTTGCGGATATAGAGATCATAGGGCGGCCCGGGGGCTTTCCAGTATCCGTCCGCAAGGATCTCCACGCCGTCATCGGCAAGGGCTTCATTGCAGCGTGCGATGAGTGCATCGGAGCGGATCTCCAGCCCTGCTTTTTTTCGTTCCCGGGCGGCGGAGGCGATGTCGGAGCCGGTCAGCCACTTTGCAATAAAAAGGATGCATGCAAAAACCGCTGCAGCAATCCATATCATGCGGCGAAGGGTGCGGGTCTTTTTGGCGGATATGTTTTGCATAGCGGTGCTCCTTACGCTTTTTTCCAATATAGCATGAAAGACGGCATGCGTAAAGCACGGTGAGGTGTCTTATTGACGCACGGGACAGAAAGGAATATGCTTAGACTGAAGATGACACAGCTTTTGCGCAGCATACGGCTGCGAAAAACGTGGTTCGTATTATATTGGTCACCCGAAACAAACGAAAAAAGGAGGCGCTGCACATGGAAAAACAGGAAAAACGCAATAACCTGCTGCGAAGGATCCTGACGGCAGAAAACCTGCTGCTCCTGCTTTTGATCGGCTTTTTATGGATGCGGTCCTGCGTGGAGAATTTCGACGGTGTGGAGATTCTTTATGATGCCGGCATCCACCGTTGGCCGGATAAGCTCACCTATGTGATCGGCGAGGATACGGCGCTTGACCTGACGGGCGGCGTGATCTGCGCCCACGAGTATGACCGGCCGGATGAACCTGCCCGTTCCTGCGTTTCCTTTGCAGGGAAAGAAATCGACCACGGCGAGGACAGCTTTACCTACACCATGCTGGAAGCCTGGGAAGACGGGGAATTGACATCGGATATCGACTTTACACGGGAAGGGGTATACACCGTCAGGATCCTGCATCAGGATTGGACAGAACTGTGTTTCCCCGTAACGGTGGTGGCGCCGGACAGCCCGGCGGCGCCGCACTGACGGTGAAAGGAGAACACCATGGAACGAAAACAGAGCAGCTGGGTGAAAACGCTTTTTATCGTGGAAAACGCCATCCTTGCGGCGGTGCTGCTTTGCTATCTGCTGGTTAAGGGAATCATGTGGTATGAAGACGAGTGGGTGCGCCACGGCAACATCCACCGCTATCCCACAAAGCTCACCTATGTGGCAGGTGTGGACAAAGAGCTTGACTTGACGGGCGGCGAGGTCTGCTTCAGCACCGGCTTAGACCAATCCAAAGGCATATTCTGCGCTTCCGATGCGGCCCGTGCGGACGGGCAGAAAGGGCGCTGCAAGGCGATCCTGCCCATGGCGGAGGCGAAGGTTTCCACCAATGCGGATCTGGACGTGCCGGGGCAGTATTATGTGCAGGTGGAATACCGGGATAGCACCTGCTTCTTCCCCATCGTGGTCATCGACCCCAAAGATGCGGTGAAATAAACAAACAGGCGCACGGCTTTCCGTGCGCCTGTTTTGCATTTGCTGCTATTACATGAATTCCACCGCATCGAAGCGGAAGCCGAGGGGTGCGGCCGCATCCGCTTTGAGGGTGAGGGAAACGGCGGCAAGCTCTGCTGCCTGTGCGGTGCCTGGCGTGCCCGAAAGGAGCATGCCGTACACGGTGAGACCTTCTGCCGTGCGCACGGCGTCATCCATGCGGAAGGCATAGGGCGCACGGGGGTGGATGGGGATGCGGTACACGCCGTTTTCATATGCGGTGCCGTCGCCGAGGGTGGCAAGGTCGCCGGGCAGGCTGCCTGTGAAGTAAGATGTGAAGGCGGCGGCGTAATCCGCTTCGGTCACCTCCGCAAAATAGCCTTCTTCTTCGCCGGTGGTGAGCATATAGGTCATGAAGGCGCTTGCCGCATAGGGGGAGGGGCTGCCGCCTGTAAAGCCCTCGTAATTGGGGGCGCAGGCAGCGGCGATGGCGGCAAAGCCCGGCAGCAGATGCTCGTATTCCTCCGTGCTGAGGGCATCGCCCACGGCGGCAGGGTACAGGGCGCTGCGCTCCACCGTAAAGGAAAGGATGCCCTGTTCCTCCGGGGCAAGAACGCCTGCACGGATGTAGAAGGTATAGCCTGTCTCCGACACGGTGAAGCCGCTCACAAGGTCAAGGGCCAGGCGCACATCCTCCGGGGCGATATCCGCATAATAGGCGTCGCCGTTGCGGTCGATCTCGTTGAAGATCTGCTGTGCCACAAGGGCTTCCGGCTCATACTGCCCGGAAAGGGCGGCGAAGGAATATTCCGTGCCGGCGCTGTCCAGCACCAGCGCATGGGGGATGACCTCCTTCGCTTCGCCGAAATAAACGGTCTCAAGGAACAATATGGCGGTGTATTCGCTGCCGCCGAGAAGCGCATCCGTCACTTCCCAGCTGACGGCGGTGGAAGGGGCTGCTTCGCCCTCCACCCGGTCCGCAAGGGGCAGCCGCTCCTCACGCACCCGGTCGATGAGCTCCTCCTCATAAAGGGAGACCGCCTCGTTGCGCCCATCCCCCTCGGGGAACAGGGGCAGGGAGTAGGTGAGCACATAATCCGCCGTTTCCGTATCGCTGCCCTCCGGGAAAAAGAGGGTCTGCTCCTTAAAGGAAGAAACGATGGCTTCCCCCGGCGCATCGGCGGCAGGGGTCTCCTGCGGCTCCTCCGTGGGGGCAGGGGTGGAGATCACGCTTTCGCTGCCCACATCCAAAGCGGGAGCATCCTCTTTGCAGGCGGAAAGGGAAACCATAAGAAACGCTGCAAGGCATGCAGCCAAAAGCCGTTTTGTCATCGGCATTACCTCCGTAGCTGATAGAAAAACAGTAACACAACAACACGCACAATTCAACCGAAAAGATTGTAAACAACGCACGGGGATTGCCTTTCCCTGCGCTTGTTGCTATACTGAAACCAATTCATGAAAGAAAAAAGGAGCGTTTTTTATGGCACGAGTGTTGGATAAAGAAGCCATTCTTGCACGGCTTTCCGCCCTTCCCGGCGCAGTGGGTTTTTACTATAAGGATCTTTTGACCGGCGAGGAGCTCGGCTTCAATGAAAACGAGGAATATGAAGCTGCCAGCGTCATCAAACTGCCCATGTTTGCGGCGGCGGCAAAGCTGGTGAGCGAAGGCAGGGCAAGCTGGGAAGATCAGCTTCTTTGCAAGGCGGAGGACAGGGTGCCCTCCTGCGGCGTGCTGCGCTTTTTTGACGATGGCATCAAGGCTTCCCTGAAGACACTTTGTGCGCTGATGATCACCATCAGCGACAACATGGCCACCAACATCATCATGCGCCATTTCGGCATTGAGAAGCTCAATGAAGAGTTCCGTGCCATGGGCCTCCAAAAGACCCACATCGAGCGGCTTCTTTTCGACAGCAAGGCCGGCGCCGAGGGCAAGCAGAACAAGATCGTCCCCAAGGAGATGGGCATGCTGCTGGAGCAGGTGTGGCGGCATGAGTTTATCGATGAAGCCACCTCCGAAACGGTGGAGGAGATCCTTCTTGAGCAGCAGATCAACCACAAGATCCCCGGCTACCTGCCCGGGCATATCGACGTGGCGCACAAGACCGGCGAGGACAGCGGCATCACCAACGATGTGGCGGTGGTCTACGCCAAGGAACCCTTCGTGATGTGCGTTGCCACCAACCGCACCGATACCACGGCAGCGGAGATCGCCATGCGTGAGATCGCCCTGATGCTGGTGGGGGACGAAGAGGAATAAAAGCATATTGTTTCGGAAAAAGAAAAAGCGCAGAAGTTCGATCGCTTCTGCGCTTTTATTCTGTTTTTTCTTCCTGCCCGAGCAGCCACAGTACCGACACCCCGAGCACCTTTGCAAATACCATCAGCTCATAATCCGCCACGAAGCGGTCTCCCGTTTCGATCTTGCTGATGGCTTCCCGTTCAATGAGCACGCCGTTCACCTGCATACGGGCAGCAAGATCGGCTTGCGACAGCCTGAGCATGCTGCGCCGCTGGTGGATCCTGTCACCGCAAAGGTTCTTTTCCCCTGCATAATCGTAGATCTTCAAGGCTTCACCTCCAATTTGCCTTGACGATACCATCGTTTTCGCATTATCTTGTAATAAAGATTTACAGATGATAAGAAAATGATACAAAAAGAGAACGATTCGCACAGGGGAGAGGAAAATGAAGGAAAAGACCTGCTGCTTCAGCGGACACAGGATTTTGCCTGCGGATGAGACCGGTGAGATCAGAAACCGTATAATCAATGCGGTGCGGGAACTGGTACAGCGATATGATGTCCGCTATTTTGGTGTGGGTGGGGCGATCGGTTTTGATATGCTTGCGGCAGAGACCTTGTTTGAACTTAGGGATGGCGAGTTTCCGCATATCAAAGTGATCCTCGTGTATCCCTTTCCGGGTTATAACGAAAACTGGAGCACGGCACAAAAAAACAGGCTTCGCATGCTGCTGCCGAAATTTGATAAAACGGTATGCGTTTCACAGCATGGCAGCCGTGAAGCCTATCTTGCAAGAAACAGGCACCTTGTTGACAATGCAAAATTCTGCATTGTTTACTGCAATAAGAAAAGCGGCGGCACGGCATATACGCTTTGGTATGCAAAGGCAAAGGGCGCAGCGGTGTATAACCCGGCGCAGTGAGCCGCATTGTTGCGCCATTCCCTAAATACCATACCAATTCATCCGCTGCCGCTTGCCTTTTCCGCTTTGTTGTGATATCTTCTAATATATATGCCGAAAGATCGGTACAAGACAGAAAAAGGGGACTTTTTTTATGATGAGAAACGCATATGACGTGCTGGAAGAACGCGGCTTTATCAAGCAGTCTTCCCATCCCGAAGAGCTCAAGGAGCTTTTGAGCAAGGAAAGCGTCACTTTTTATATCGGCTTTGATCCCACGGCGGACAGCCTTCACATCGGTCACTATGTGGCGCTGATGACCATGGCCCACATGCAGCGCTGCGGCCATAGGCCCATCGTGCTGCTGGGCGGCGGCACCGCTGCCATCGGCGATCCCTCCGGCAAAACGGATATGCGCCGCATGATGACCATGGAAGAGCTGGACCACAACGCCTCCTGCTTCCAGAAGCAGATGGCAAGGCTCATCAACTTCGAGGGCGAAAATGCCGCCATCCTCGCCAACAACGCAGAGTGGCTCCGCAGCCTCAACTTCCTTGAGTTCATGCGTGATATCGGCGTGCACTTCTCCGTGAACCAGATGCTTCGTGCGGAATGCTACAAGCAGCGCATGGAGCGCGGTCTCACCTTCTTTGAAATGGGCTACATGCTCATGCAGAGCTACGACTTCCTTATGCTCAACCGCAAGCACGGCTGCGTGCTGCAGATGGGCGGCGATGACCAGTGGTCCAACATCCTCGGCGGTGCAGACCTCATCCGCCGCAAGGAGCGCAAGGCTGCCTACGCCCTGACCACCGCCCTTCTTACCACCAGCGAAGGCAAGAAGATGGGCAAGACCGAAAAGGGCGCCCTGTGGCTCGACCCCGAAAAGACCAGCGTGTACGATTTCTATCAGTACTGGCGCAACGTGGACGATGCGGACGTGAAGAAGTGCCTGAGCCTTCTCACCTTCATCCCCATGGACGAAGTCAACGCCATGACCGCCGAGGGCGGTGCGGCGCTCAACGCTGCCAAGCGTACCCTTGCCTTCACCCTCACCGCACAGGTGCACGGCGAAGAGGAAGCCAGGAAAGCCCAGCAGGCGGCGGAAGCCCTCTTCGGCGGCGGCGGCAACCTTGACAACATGCCCACCGTCACCCTGACGGCAGCGGATGTGGAAGCCACCGGGCTGAAGGTGGTGGATCTTCTTGTGATGGGCAAGCTCTGCAAGAGCAAGAGCGATGCACGCCGCATGATCGAAAGCGGTGCGGTGCTCATGGATGACGAAAAGGTCACCGATGTGGCTGCGGCGGCGGATGCTTCCAGGCTGCAGGGCGGCATCGTCCTCAAGAAGGGCAAGAAGAGCTACGTCCGTATCATCGGCGAATAAGTTTTATCCTCAAAAACCGGAAGGGGCGCAGCTACGCCCCTTTCTTTCATCCCTGCGGAAAGGAAGAAATATGGACGCTTTCAAGACCATCGCCCGTGCCTCGGAAGAGGAATACATCATCAACCGCTCCCGCTTTATCGGCCGCTGCTACCCCGTGGAAACGGAGGAGGAAGCCCTTTCCATCCTTGCCGCCATCCGCAAGCAGCATTACGATGCCACCCACAACTGCTATGCCTACCGGGTGGGCAAACGGGGTGAGACCGCACGCTTTTCCGATGACGGGGAGCCCTCCGGCACCGCCGGCATGCCCATGATGGAGGTTTTGACCATGAGCGGTGTTACCAATGTGCTTTGCATCGTGACACGCTATTTCGGCGGCATCCTGCTTGGGGCAGGCGGGCTTGTGCGTGCCTATGCAAAGGGGGCGGCGGAGGCGGTGCGTGCCGCCGGCGTCATGTACCACATTCCCGGCACCGCCATCGAATTCACGGTGGATTACGGCCGCTACGGTGCGGTGGAAGCCTATGTCCGCCAGAATGCGCAGGTGGATGATATCGAGTTTTCCGAAAATGTGAAGATCCGTGTGCTGGTGGAAAGCGGCTGTGCGGAAAGCTTCCAAAAGGAGATCATTGAGCGCACGGACGGACGTGCCGTGCCTGCCGTGACCGGCGAGGGCTATCTGATCCGCCCGGAAGGTGGGGAAAAATCGTAAACAATTTGTGCGCCGCTTTCAAAGCGGCGCAATTTCGTGTATAATAGAATACTGAAAGATTCTGTTCTGTTAAGGAGTTAAAATAGATGATGCTGCGCATGAAAAAACGGCTTGCCCTTCTCGCCGCCCTGCTGATGGCGGTGCTGCTTTCGGGCAGCGCCCTTGCCGCCGAGATCACCGGCAGCTCCACCCCGGAATCCCTTTCCGCTTCCGGCAACGTTACCTTCACCTTCAACATCAAAAACACCGGCGAAGCGGATATGACGGATATCCGCATCCTTTACAACGGCAGCGATTTCTTCTCCACCGCCGATGTGACCATTGCCCCCGGCGAAACGAAGAGCTTCACAAGCTCGCCGCTGTCCGTGCCGGATGCCCTCATCGGGCAGCCCATTGCCTTTGATGTTACATGGAACGAAAACGGCGAAAGCAAAAACGCCGCCCCCACGGTCACGGTGCTCAAAAGCGGCGGCACCCTTGGAAATGATCCCCTTGCGCCGCAGCTGCCCCAGAGCATTTCCGTCACAGCATCCCGCACGGTGAGCGCATCGCAGGCATCCACCGGCGAGGTCATCACCCTCACCTATACCGTCACCAACTCCGGCACCGTTGCCGTTACCGGCGTTTCCATCACCGATAAGGAGATCGGCGGCAGGGAACCCATGGTGAAGGATATCACCGTGGAGCCGGGCATCCCCTATGTATATACCCACGAATATAAAATGGGCAGCTCCACCGTTACAAGCGCCCCCGTTATCGCCTACAAAATGCCCGACGGCACCGACGGTAAGGTCACCGTTTCCGAAAAGGTGCTGGGCATGGTCAAATCCCGTCTGGATGTGACCGTGACGCCGGGCACCGCCACCGCAGAGGGGCAGAGCTTTTCCCTGACCCTCACCAACAACGGCAACCAGCGCATCAGCAAGATCAGCGTGAAGGATGAGCTTGGCGTCGTGGTGGCGGAAGGCTTCCAGCTTGCCATCGGCGAAAGCAAGACCCTCACCCACACCGTGCCCACCACCGAGGCACGCAACGTGGTCTTCTACATCGAGGGCGTTGACGGCGTGAAGCAGCAGTATTCCGACAAAACGGAAAGCTATCCCGTCCGTGCGTACATCGACCCTGCCCTCATCGGCATCGACTTTTCCGCTGAGGTGGTGGAGACGCTCAACAGCGCAGGCTCCATCACCGTTAACTTCACCGTTACCAATACCGGCTCCCTTACCATGCAGAACATGGTTTTGACGGAGCAGGAATACGGCGAGGTGCACAGGCTTGAATCCTTTGCCCCCGGCACGGAAAACATCAACGCCAAGGTGCATGTGGGCACGCCGAGGGACCTTGTGTTCACCCTGTCGCTCCTTGACCCTTCCGGCAACGAGTATACTTACACCGCCAATATCACC
Source organism: Clostridia bacterium (assembly GCA_017435905.1). Lineage (GTDB taxonomy): Bacteria > Bacillota > Clostridia > Christensenellales > CAG-138 > UBA1685. The sequence continues at coordinate 24,390 of JAFSEB010000040.1, forward strand.
GCAGACTATGTGGGCACCGTCACCGAACAGGCGCCGGAAGCCCCTGTACCGGAGGAGGAAGGCGACCTTATTGCAGAGGTGGGCTCTTCCGTCAGCAGTGCTTTGCGCACGGTGCTCATCGTGCTTGGCATTCTGACGGTGATCGCCCTTGCGGCGCTTCTCATCCTTTCCTCCCTTGAAAAGAAGGAACGGGCACGCCTTGCACGCCGCCGTGCCATCCGTGAACGCAAGCTCCGTGAGCAGGCGCTGGAGGAAGCCAACGCCCTTGCCCGGGGTGCAAACCGCACCGCACCTTCCGCAAGCGGCAGCACCCAGCGCATTCCGCCCGTAAGCGGCAATGCGCCCCGTGCGCCCCATGACGGCGGCAGCACCACACGGGTGCCCCCTACAAGGAAATAAAAACCGCATAAGGAAATGAAAATGCCCCGCATCGAAAGGATGCGGGGCATTGCTTATACTTTTTTACCTGCAGAACAGCTCGATATAAGTATCGATGGATTCCTGAATGACACGCACGGCGGCGGCACGGTCCTGAATTTCATCGGTGACAGTCTGCTTGCGCTCAAGGGACTTGTACACCTGGAAGAAGTGGGACATTTCGTTGAACACGTGGCGGGGGATCTCGGAAATGTCGTGGTAGCTGTTGTAGGTGGGATCCTCAAAGGGGATGGCGATGATCTTGTCATCCGCAAAGCCGTTGTCCATCATGCTGATCATGCCGATGGGGTAGCAGTGCACAAGGGTCATGGGCTGGATGGGCTCGGAGCAAAGCACGAGAACATCAAGGGGGTCCTTATCCGCTGCATAGGTACGGGGAATGAAGCCGTAGTTGGCAGGGTAGTGGGTGGAGGTGTAGAGCACACGGTCCAGGCGAAGAATGCCGGTTTCCTTGTCAAGTTCATACTTGGTCTTGCTGCCCTTGGCGATCTCGATGACAGCGAGAAAATCTTCCTGCTTGATGCGCTTGGGGGAGATATCGTGCCAAATGTTCATATCGACAGATGCCGCTCCTTTTTTCAATATGATTGATGTATGTAATACATTATATCACCGTATTCGATGGATAGCAAGAAGCGGCGGTGCATGGAGAACGGTAAAAACGCATAGAATAAAGCTGAAGAAAGGAAGGACAGCAGCGGAAAAATGCAGCGCTGCCGCCCGAAACGGAAACCGATCATAAAAAGAAAGGCTGACCTTGCCATGAAAACCGAACGGAACAAGCTGAAACACATTTTGATCGCCGTGGCTTTGCCCCTTGCGGTGGGCGGACTTGCGGCGCTTCTTACCAAAAACAGCATGGATATTTATGATGATATCGTTAAGCCCGCCTTTGCGCCGCCGGGGAAGCTGTTCCCCTTTGTGTGGGGTGCGCTGTACCTGCTGATGGGCATCGGCAGCTATCTTGTGTACAAAGCGGATGCACCCACGGCGCAGCGAAACGGCGCCCTTGTGCCATACGGGCTGCAGCTTCTTGTGAACTTCTTCTGGCCGCTGCTGTTTTTCAAGCTGCAGGCGTTCCTGTTTGCCTTCGTGTGGCTGCTGCTGCTCCTGTTCCTTGTGATCGCCATGATACTTGCGTTCATGAAGGTATCAAAGACCGCCGCATGGCTGCAGCTGCCCTATGCGCTGTGGGCAGGGTTTGCGGCGTGCCTCAACTTTGCCGTTTGGTATCTGAACCGCTGAGGGGCACCACCTCGCACACCGTCAGCATGCCGTCCTTCACACGGAAGCGCACATCAAACCCGGCGAACTCGAAGCCGTAGCGCTCATTGGGATCGTTTCGGTAGGCAGGGCGTGGGTCCTGCGCCAGGGATGCCTTGAGGGCATCCCGTTTTTCCGCCGGGATCATGGACAGCCATTCCTCCGGGAATTCCACATCAAGGGAATAGGCATACTTTTCGCCGGCAAAGCCATCGAGCGCATCGGGATGGGAATCGGTAAAGGTCAGGTAGGGCTTGATGTCGTAAATGGGGGTGCCGTTCATCAGGTCCGCACCGGAAACGATGAGCACCGTGCCAAGGTTCGGCCTTTCCTCCATGCGGAGGAGCTTCACGCTTGAAAGCCCGATGGGGTTCGGGCGGAAGGGGGAACGGGTGGCGAACACGCCCATGCGCTTGTTGCCGCCAAGGCGGGGCGGCTTCACCATGGGCGACCAGCCTTCCTTTTCCACCATGGAAAAGCCCCAGATGAGCCAGATGTGGGAATATCCATCAAGCCCCCGAAGGGCGTTGCGGTCACGGTATTCGCTTTCAAAGACGATCATGCACTCCTGCTCGGGCACAAGACCGCTTTGCCTTGGGATGCCGAATTTGGTGGTAAAATCGCTTTTGATGCGTGCAATGACTTTGAGTTCAACACTATCGCGCATGGTCGTCCTTCCGCGCCCAAAGGGGCGCTTTTTTCTTGCTTTTCTTCATTTTACCCCCTTCCGCCGGGAAAGAAAAGGGTGTGGATTAAGCACACGTTATGGGAAAAGCGGTTTTCGGGCAAATATTGTATCATTTTTTCATCGCAGAGCGAAGAAAGTGCCTACCTTTTGGAGGAAATATGGTTTACAATAATAGTGTGTATATTATAAATATGATGAGCCGGCAGGAACAGCCCCTGCCGAAAGAAGAACAAGAGGTGAATAACGATGCGGAAACATCTGGATGAAACGGCGGTGTACCTGTTCAATCAGGGCAAAAACGCCTACGCCTACAGGGAGCTTGGCTGCCACCGTGTCGATGAAGAATCCGATACATACCGTTTTGCCGTTTGGGCGCCAAATGCCCACGCTGTGAGCGTGGTGGGCAGCTTTAACGGTTACGATGCTTTTGCCGCACCCATGGAGCGCTTCGGCGAAACCGGCGTGTGGTGCTGCTGCGTCGAACATGTACATAAGGGTGATACCTACAAGTTCGCCATTCAGACTGCAAACGGCCAGATGCTTTACAAGGCGGATCCCTTTGCGGTCTATGCCCAGCACCGACCCGATACCGCCTCCGTGGTGTGGGATGGCGAGGACTATATCTGGAGGGATGCTGCCCACATGGAGGCACGCCGCCGTGCAAATGCCCACACCGCCCCCATGAGCATTTACGAGGTGCATCTTGGCTCCTGGCGCAAGGGGCTTGATTACGATGCCCTTGCTTATCAGCTTGTGAACTATCTCGTCGAGATGGGCTATACCCATGTGGAGCTGATGCCCCTTTCCGAATATCCCCTTGATGACAGCTGGGGCTATCAGGTCACGGGCTATTATGCCATCACATCACGCTACGGCACGCCGGAACAGTTCAAAGCCCTTGTGGATGCCTGCCACCGTGCCGGCATCGGCGTGATCCTTGACTGGGTGCCTGCCCACTTCACAAAGGATGCCCACGGGCTGCGCCGCTTTGACGGCACCGCCCTTTTTGAGCACCCCGACCCCCGCCGGGGCGAACAGCCGGAGTGGGGCACCATGGTGTTCGACCTTTCCCGCAGCGAGGTCAGGGGCTTCCTGATCTCCAATGCCGTGTTCCTTTTGAAGGAATACCATATCGACGGCCTTCGGGTGGATGCGGTAAGCAGCATGCTGTACCTTGATTACGGTCACGGCAGCGATTTCCTGCCCAACGAGGAGGGCGGCAGGGAAAACCTGCACGCCATCAGCTTCTTTAAAGAGCTTTCCGAGACCGTGCACAGGGAGTGCCCCGGTGCGCTCCTGATCGCAGAGGAAAGCACCGCCTTCCCCCGTGTGACGGGCAAGGTGGAAGAGGGCGGACTCGGCTTTGACTTCAAGTGGAACATGGGCTGGATGAACGACACCCTTTCCTACTGCAAGCTGGACAGCATCTACCGCCAATACCACCACGATAAGCTGACCTTCTCCATGTGCTACGCCTTTTCGGAGCACTATACGCTGCCCTTTTCCCATGATGAGGTGGTGCACCTGAAAAACTCCCTCATCGGCCGCTTCCCCGGCAGCTATGATGAAATGTTCATGCAGCTTCGCATGCTCTATATGTACCAGTATGCCCACCCCGGCAAGAAGCTGCTGTTCATGGGCGGTGAGTTCGGCCAGTTTGCGGAGTGGGATTTCCGCCGCAGCCTTGACTGGCACCTGCTCGATTATCCCCAGCATGCGGCGCTGCGGGAATTTGTCAAATCCCTCAACCGCCTTTACAGGAACACCCCTGCCCTCTATTCCCGTGATGACGGCTGGGAGGGCTTCGAGTGGCGCAGCGTGGATGATGCTGCCCAAAGCGTCATCGCCTTCAGCCGCTTCGGGGAGGATGGGGAGATCCTCTGCTGCTATAACTTCACCCCCGTGGCACGCATGCCCTACGGCATCCCCCTCAGGAAGGAAGCAAAGCTGACAAGGCTGCTTTCCTCCAAACTGACGGATGCCCCTGCCACCTTGATGACGGAGCATGCGGAGGATGGCAGCATTTATGCGCCCATTCCCCTTTCCGGATTTGAAGCTGTATTTTACCGGGTGGAATATACCGGGAAATGATCCATAAACAGGACACCACAAATCACATTCAGGAGGAACGCGCATGATCAAGAAACGCATGGTCGCAATGCTGCTGGCGGGCGGCCAGGGCACACGTCTCGGCGTGCTTACCAACCGCACCGCAAAACCTGCAGTCCCCTTCGGCGGAAAATACCGCATCATCGATTTTCCGCTCTCAAATTGTGTCAATTCCGGCATTGACACGGTGGGTGTCCTCACCCAGTATGAGCCCCTTGAACTCAACAGCTACCTTGGCAACGGCAGCGCATGGGACCTTGACCGCACCACCGGCGGCGTTTACGTGCTGCCGCCCTATGTATCCGGTTCCACCGGCGAATGGTATTCCGGCACCGCCAACGCCATCTGCCAGAACATGGCATTCATTGAGCAGTATTCCCCCGAATATGTGCTCATCCTTTCCGGCGACCATATCTACAAGATGGATTATGCCGACATGCTCAAGCACCATGTGGAAAAGGGTGCGGATGCCACCATCGCCGTGCTGGAAGTCCCCATGGAGGAAGCCCACCGCTTCGGCATCATGAACACGGACGGGGAAAGCCGCATTGTGGAATTTGAAGAGAAGCCCAAGCACCCCAAGAGCAACAACGCTTCCATGGGCATCTACATCTTCAACTGGCCGGTGCTGCGTGCTTACCTTGCGGAGGATAACAAGGATACCGCCTCCGCCCACGATTTCGGCAAGAACATCATTCCCAAAATGCTCAACAGCGGCAAGCGCATGTTCGCCTACCGCTTCAAGGGCTATTGGAAGGATGTGGGTACCGTGCAGAGCCTTTGGGAGGCCAACATGGACCTCATCGAGGAAAAGCCGGAGCTTGACCTGAACGATAAGGAATGGCGCATCTACAGCCGCAGCGCCATTTTGCCTGCCCACTACCTGGGCAAGGAAAGCAGCGTTTGCCGCTCCATCATCACCGAGGGCTGCTATGTGGATGGCAGCGTATCCCACAGCGTGCTCTTCTCCGGCGCCAACATCGGCGAGGGCGCCGTGGTGAAGGATTCCGTGGTGCTGCCCGGCGCACGCATCGGCGCAAATGCGGTGGTAACAAAGGCCATCATCGGCGAAAACGCCGTGGTGGGCGACGGCGCCGTGCTTGGTGCCGCACCGGAAGAAGGGGAAAGCTACGATACCTCCCTTACCGGGGATATCACCCTTGTTGCAAGCAATACCGCCATCCGGCAGGGGGCAAGGGTGCCCGCCGGCATGATCGTCAATCAGGACATTATCGGCAGCAAGGAGGGCTAAACCATGGCAGATAAAGCATTCGGCCTCATCTACACCGGCAGTTCCAATATGCAGCTTCGGGAATTGACCTACTCCCGCTCCGTGGCGGCGGTGCCCTTTGCCGGCCGCTACCGCTGTGTGGACTTCATCCTCTCGAACCTTGTGAACACGGGCATCACCAACGTGGGCATCATCACCCAGAAAAACTACCATTCCCTGATGGATCACCTGGAATCCGGCAAGGAATGGGATCTGCACCGCAAGCGTGACGGTCTTTTCATCCTGCCGCCCTTTGTGACAAGGGACAATACCGGCCTTTACCGGGGCACGGTGGATGCACTCCGCTCCGTGCTCGGCTACATCCGCCGCAGCGCACAGCGCTATGTGATCCTCACCGGCAGCCACACCATTTTCAACACCACCTTTGATGACATGCTGCAGCAGCACATTATGACCGGTGCGGATATCACCGTGATGTACAACGAGGAGAATTCCCTCAACACGGATGAACAGTATGACGACCTGCGCCTTACCATGCAGCAGAACGGCCGTGTGATCGACCTTGAATACAACCCCTACCGCACGGAAAGCCGCTGCCGCAGCTGCGATGTGTTCATCATGGAAAAAACGCTGCTGGAGTACCTCATTGAGGAAGCGGCAGCCCACGACCTTCTTGACTTCACAAGGGATATCCTCCTTAAGAAGGTGAACGATCTGAAGATCTACGGCTGGCGTTACGGCGGCTATGTGGCAAGGCTTGAATCCCTGAGCGAATTCTTCCGCTACAACATGGCGGTGCTCGAGCGCCCCGTCAGGGAGGATCTTTTCAATCCCGAGCATCCCATCTACACCAAGGTCAAGGACGAAGCGCCTGCCCGTTACGGCATCGATGCTTCCGTGAAAAACAGCCTTGTGGCGGACGGCTGCCTTGTGGAAGGCACCGTGGAAAACAGCATCCTGTTCCGGGGTGTGCATGTAGCGAAGGGCGCTGCGGTGAAAAACTGCATCCTCATGCAGGCCACCGAGGTGCAGAGCGGTGCGGAGCTTTCCTATGTGGCGCTTGACAAGGGCGTGCTTGTCAGGAAGGACCGCCGCCTTGTAGGCTACGAAGGCTTCCCCATCATCATCCGAAAGGGCAGCGTGATCTGAACAGAACAGAACAAACAGGAAGCGGCAGGCGTTTTCGCCTGCCGCAAACGGAAAGGAAACCTATGACGAAAAAACGTGATCTGCCCCACATGCGTGTGCTGTTTGCGGCATCCGAATGCCTGCCCTTCATCAAGACCGGCGGCCTTGCGGATGTGGCCGGTGCGCTGCCGAAGCAGCTTAACAAAAACGGCACCGATGCAAGGGTAGTGCTGCCCCTTTACAGGCGTGTTTGGGAAAAATGGGGCGAGCGCATGGAGCGCCTTTGCGAATTTCCCGTGCAGCTTGGCTGGCGCTGCCAGCCCTGTGCGGTATATACCCTGACAAGGGAAGGCGTGACATATTATTTCCTTGAAAACGAATACTATTTTGGCCGGGATTATATCTACGGCAATTTCGATAGCGAAGAGGCGGAGCGCTTCGGCTTCTTCTCCAAGGCGATCCTTGAAATGATGCCCCGCATCGGCTTTGTGCCGGAGGTGCTGCACCTGAACGACTGGCAGTGCGCCATGTGTGCGCCGCTTCTGAAGCTGCAGTATGCAAAGGATCCTGCCTACAGCCGCACAAGGGTGCTGATGACCATTCACAACCTGAAATTTCAGGGCGTGTTTGACCGCGGCTTTACGGAGGAACTGCTTTCCCTTGGCAGCGCCGCCTTCGATCACCGCTGCCTTGAGTTTTACGGCGCCGTGAATTACCTCAAGGGCGGCATCGTGTATGCGGACAGGGTCAGCACCGTGAGCCCCACCTATGCAAGGGAGATATTGACCCCCTATTACGGCGAGCGGCTTGACGGCGTTCTTCGGGAGCGTGAAAATGCCCTTACCGGCCTTCTGAACGGCATCGATGCGGATTTATTCGATCCGGAAACGGATCCTGCCCTTGCGGCAAACTACAGCATCGGCGATATGGCGGGCAAAGCCCTCTGCAAGGAGGCGCTTCTTAAGGAGTTCGGCCTCAGCGTATCGGCGGAGACTCCCGTTGCCGCCGTGGTCACAAGGCTTACCGACCAGAAGGGTCTTGACCTTATTGCCCATGTGCTCGACGAGATGATGTGCCTTGATATGGCACTTGTGGTGCTCGGCACCGGCGAAAAGCGGTATGAGGAAATGTTCGCCCGGGCGGCGGAACGCTATCGGGGGCGTGTGGGCGTGCGCCTTGCCTACGATGAAGCCCTTTCCCACCGCATCTACGCAGGCGCAGACCTGTTCCTGATGCCCTCACGCTTTGAGCCCTGCGGCCTTTCCCAGCTCATCGCATTGCGCTACGGCGCCGTGCCCGTGGTGAGGGAGACCGGCGGCCTTGCGGACAGCGTGGCGCCCTACAACAAATATACCGATACGGGCGTGGGCTTTGCCTTCCTCAACTACAACGCCCATGAGCTTCTTTACACCGTGCAGCATGCGGCAGCCTACTACCACGGCGACAAGGAAATGTGGGAACGCCTCGTGCGCCGGGGCATGGAAATGGACTATTCCTGGGAAGAAGCATCCGCCCGGTACGAGGACCTTTATGCCCACATGATCTCCTGAAACGGGGAGAACAGATGCAGCATTTCCCCGAAACTTGCCCGTTGAAAGGGAAAAAAGAATGTGATACAATGCCCACAGCGCAAAATATGCGCTGCACAAAAGAAAAAAACCATAACGGAGGAAATAACAAATGATCAACAAGCATATGACCATCGAGCAGGTTCTTCGCACCGATATCGGCACCGCAGAAGTTTTCATGGAGTGCGGCATGCATTGCCTCGGCTGCGTGATGGCGAAGGGTGAAGACCTTGAGCAGGCTTGCGCCGTGCACGGCATCGATGCGGATGTTCTTGTCGCCAAGCTCAACGAGTACATTGAAAACAAATAAATGAAGCGCCGCTTCCATACGAAACAGCTTGTGCAAAGCGCCCTGATCGGGGCGCTTTATGCCGTTGTGACCATGATCTGTGCGCCCATCAGCTTCTCGTTCGTGCAGGTGCGCATATCGGAAGCGCTGACGGTGCTGCCCTATGTGACGCCCGTGGGCGTGCCGGGGCTTTTCGTCGGCTGCCTTGCCGCCAACTTCATCTGCGGCGCTCCCCTTTACGATGTGATCTTCGGCAGCCTTGCAACGCTGATCGGTGCGCTGCTCACCTACCTTGTCAGGCGGCAGGGGCTGTCCAAGTGGCTGGCGCCCATGCCCCCCGTTATCGTGAATGCGCTCATTGTGGGTGCGCTGATGAAATACGTCTACATGCCCGGCGAGATCGGCTTCCTTGCAGCCGCCGCCTATGTGGCATTGGGGCAGCTCATCGCCTGCTACGGGCTTGGCATGCCGCTGCTGGCGCTGGTGGAAAAGTATAAAGACAGGCTTTTTAAAGCGTAAGAAAAACCGCTCCCGAAGGAGCGGTGCGCATAAAACAGTTAACAGGCACAGCAAAACAGCTGTGCCTGTTCTTGTATATCCGTATCAATTATGATACTATAAAAGCAGTTCAATAAATGCGAATTCTGTGAACGGATTATATCACACCATGATTGCAGAATTGAGAGGTGCTTTTGTGCGGCGGAAAACAGACCGGTACACAGTTAAAGTAAGTCGCTGGCTCATTATTCTTGCCTCCCTGTGCGTTTTATTTGGCGTTTTCTGCGTCGTGCTTCCTCATATTGCACCCCGCGTTAGTTATGATTCATTACAGATGAAGGAAGTAACGATCAGCAAATTCAAACATCACTATGGCGGCAGAACCGGTGCCAGCTACGACTACATTCGCACAACGGATGGCGAAAAATTCAACCTTTCGGGCGACTATCAGCGAGAACAGCTGCAGGAATTGCTGACAGAAGGTAAAACAGCAACCGTTAAATGGTATAAGAACGAACCATTTTGGACGCTCCTTGTAGAGGAAATGTATGTTGACGGAGAACGAGTTGTAACATACGATAACGATAAACCTATCTCTTGGAAGCCTCCGTTGATTGTCGGTTCTTGCTACATTGTGCTTGGAATAGGCTGCTTTTTATGTTTTTTGTTATTTATGAAAACAAATAGAAAAAGACGGAAAAAACGCGATAAGAAAACACAACGAAATTACGGAAATAAAGCAGAATAAACCTGTTCGAGCATTTTCCGTTTATTGGACAGTAAGGGCGCACTTCCACACACCGGTCGATGTAATACGTAATATGCAGGTTTACACCGCGCGATTGCAAAATAAAAAACCTCCCTATGAAAATCTCATAGGGAGGTTTAACTGTTTTACAAACACCCGCTCCAAAGGAGCGGTTTTTTTATATGCTGTTTACACCGTCAGCGTGAAGCCCACGCCCACTTCTTTCACATCAAAATGCTGCGCAAGCATGGTCTTCACCGCAAGGGAAGTGCAGTGGCAGGGGTACAGCGTTTTAACGCCGAGGGCAAGAAGCCGCTCCGTGACGAAAGCCGCCTGCTCATTGCAATCGAAAAGATGCAGACCGCCGAGGATGCCGGCAATGCGGCTTTCCCCCGTCAGGGCGCTGGCGTACTGCACCATGTTGCAGATGCCTGCGTGGGAACAGCCTGTGAGGATGAACAGCCCATCCGCCGTGGTAATGGCAAGGGCGGTATCGTCAAGAAGAAAGTCCGGTTCAAAGACGCCGCAGCGGTCGGTCTCGCCCACCGCAGGCGCTTCAAGAGGATTCACCCGGGGGATCTCCCCAAGGAAAAGCACATTCGGTGCGATCTCCTTCGGCACGTTGGAAAGGCACAGCTTTGCATGGCAGGGCAGGGCGGCAGGGTCGAAGGGAATGCCCACATCAAGCCCGTCGCAGCGCTTTTTGAGCAGCGCATCCGGGTGAAGGTGGATGTTCACATTCCCGGGGTGGGCGGCAAGGAAGGGAAGAAGACCGCCGGTGTGGTCGTTGTGCCCGTGGGAGATGACTACATCCGTCACCTTGGAAAGGTCTATGCCCATCCTGCCTGCGTTTTCAAGGGTCACGGCGGAATAGCCCGTGTCGAGCAGGATGCTCTTTTCCCCGGTGTTGAGCAGGTAGGCTGCCGCCGGCTCGCCAAGGTAATATTGGTCGATATAGGTATAGTTGTCCATCAAAACGGTGATCTTCATCCGTTACCTCGTTTTTTCAAAGGGTCTTGTGCCGTCAAGAAGCCGCAGCGTCATATCGAAAAGATACTGCACGCCGTAGGGCAGCGCTTCCTGATCAAGCTTGTATTTGGCGTTGTGGTGGGGCATATCGCAGCCCTTTTCCGGCGCACGGGAACCAAGCTCCACAAAGAAGCCCGGCCGCCCTTCGAGGAAGGCGTAGAAATCCTCGCCGGGCATGATGGGGTCGATGCGGTCGATGTGCGCCTCGCCGAAACGGGAAAGGAGCGTATCCTCCGCAAGGGCGTAAAGTGCGGCATCGTTGAAAACGGAGGCATAGCCCGCATCCCAAATATAATCATAGCCTGCGCCGGCACTCATGCACACGCCGGCGGTGATCTCGCCGATCAGCCGCTCGATCTTCTTCCTTGTTTCCGGGGAGAAGGAGCGCACCGCACCCGTCAGCGTCATTTCATTGGGCAGGATGTTGTAGGCGGTGCCGGCGTTTGCCATGCACACGGATACGATGACGGGATCGTTCGCCGCCACACGGCGGGAGGAGATGGTCTGCAGGGCAAGGATAAGCTGCGCTGCGGTGACGATCACATCGGTGCCCTGTTCCGGGAAGGAGCAGTGGGCGCCCTTGCCTTTAACGGTGATGTCGAACCTGTCCACGGCGGCGGTCAGCACGCCGCTGCGGATGCCGAACACGCCGGTATCCCAGTTGGTGGAAAGGTGCAGCCCCAGCATGGCATCCACGCCCTCCGCTGCGCCGGCACGCACCATTTCCACGGCACCGCCCGGGGGCAGCTCCTCCGCATGCTGGAAAAAGAGCCGTGCTTCGCCGGAAAAGGCGGAGCGGTTTTCGCTCAAAAGCTTTGCAAGCCCAAGCAGGATGGCGGTATGCCCATCGTGACCGCAGGCGTGCATCACGCCCGGGTTTTTCGAGCGGTAGGGAAGATCCGTTTCCTCCTGAATGGGCAGGGCATCGATATCCCCACGGATACCGATGACCGCCTGCTTGCCCTGCTTTTCGCCGAAAATATGCGCTACAAGTCCCGTTTTCGTGGGGCGGCTGATGCGGACGCCTTCCATGGCGGAAAGGGCTTTTTCAAGGTAGGCGGTGGTGCTGAACTCCGCAAAGGAAAGTTCCGGGTTTTCGTGCAGGTGCTCCTGCCATGCAAAAAGCTGCGGCCTGAGCGCATCGGTGCGGTGGTCAAAGGGCATGGGGAAAACTCCTTCCGGTTATTTTCGGGGAAGATCCTGATACAGTTCGCCGGGCAGCTTTTCGCTGTCCGCCGTTTTGCGGTTAAGCCCAAGGCTGTTGGCAATGCCGAGAAGCTCGGCGTGCAGCGTTTCGACCGCTGCATCGATGGCTTCGTGGTCAAGGGGTACGTCTGTGGAAACGCCTGCCTCACGGGTGATGAGGGGAATCAGGGCGCTGAGCGCTTCTTCGGCGGTATCACGCTGCTTTTTGAGGGTCTCCGCTTCCGGCGTAAATGCGCCGAGGCGGAAAAGCTCCGTTTCCGCAAGGGAAAGGATGTATTCTGCGCCGCTCACATAGTGTGAAGCGGTCAATGCGGATTTTTCGCCCTTCACATGGGCGATATCCGCCGTGGGATCGGGGACAATGGTGGTGCGGAATACCTTTTCGATGAGCGCCACCAGCTTTTCGTTATTGAGCACATAATAGCTTGCACCGCCGTAGGAGGTATTGCTCACATATTCGCCCTTGAGGGTATGGCGGTTGAGGGTATCCTCGGTAAGGTTCATGCCCAGCACGCCCAGGGCGGCGATCTGCTCTGCAGTCAGATTCGTTACCACATAGTCTTTCACGGAATTGTAGACCGCAACCAGATTTTTGAGCTGGTCACGGGATTTCAGCTGCTCGAACACCGTGAACAGGATGCGCTGCTGCCTGTCGGCACGTCCCACATCCGTGCTGATGCCCTTTCGCGCACGGCAGTAGTCGAGCACCTGCTGCCCGTCAAGGTGCTGGTAGCCCGTTTCAAGGATGCGCCCGTTGAGCTCAATGCGCACATCCACATCGTACCAAATGCCGCCCATGGCATCCACCACCGCCTTGAGACCGGTCATGTTCACGCCGGCATAGTAATCGATGGGAATGCCGCCAAGGAGCTTCGATACGCTTTCCATGGCATACGCAAAGCCCTTGCCTTCTGCGCTGCCGCCCTTTGCAAAGGCGGCGTTGATCTTCCAGTGACCGTTGCCGTAGACCTCGCCGGTATCGGTATATACCCTTGAGAAGGTATCACGGGGAATGGAGATCAGGTCAGCCTTTTCCCGCTTGAAGTCCACCGTCAGAAGCATGAGCACGTCGCTGCGGAAGTTGTTCTTTTCATCCCGGTAATAGCCGCTGTCCTTATCGTTGCGCTCCGGGCTTTCATCCCAGCCCAGCATCAGGATGTTCACCCTGTTTTTCATGAAGGAAAGGTCGGCAAGCTCCTGCGGCGTGTAGGTGGGCGCAGGTGCAGGTGTGGGAGTCGGCTCCGGCGTAGGCGAGGGCGTGGGCGACGGCGAAGCCGTGGGTGCGGCAGTCGGCGAAGGCGTGGGCGCAGGCGTCGGTGCAGGCGTCGGTTCCGCCGTGGGTGTGGGCGCCGCTGTGGGCACGGGCGTGGGCTGCCCGGGGAATGCGCTCATGGGGTCCACGAACATCACGTAGAGAAAGCGTGCGGCAACGCCCGCCAGCGCAAGAAGCGCTGCGGCGATGAGTGCAATGCAGATCTTTTGTGCCCGGGAAAGGGGCTTTTTTTCTTTTTTTCCGTCCATAAAACCAGTATACCACAGATGAGACCCTTTCGTATGTGGAAAAGAAAAACAAACAGGAAATAATTGCAGATTTGCGAAACAAAAAAGCCGCACGGCGGTGCCGTGCGGCTTTGGTGATTCTTTGATCAGATCTTCTGCTCCTTGCGGAAGAAGAAGCCGATGACCATGAAGATGACGAAGGCCACAAGGTAGGATACCACGGTGGCGCTGTGGGCGAAGATGGCTGCCACTACCATGAAGATGCTGCCGAGGGCGGCAAGGGGGAAGGCTCCGAAACGCTGCAGCTTGGAAAGGGACTGTTCCTTCTTCATGGCGATGAAGAAGATGGGCAGGTAAGCCGCATAAATGGTGATGATGGGCAGCTCGGAGGAATCGAACCTGAAGAAGCCGAACCAACCGGAAGTCAGCTGGGAGCCGTAGAAGTACAGCAGCCAGAAGGCGCAGAAGAACAGGCCGAGAACCGCGCTGTTGGTGGGCATATCCGTGGTGGGATCCACCTGGGAGAATACCTTCGGGGCAGGGCCGCGGCCGCGGACGGCAATGGCATACATACCGCGGCTGGTGCCGAGCATGAGGCCGTTGAGGGTGCCAAGGCAGGAGATGACCACCAGCACGGAAAGGACGGTGCCGCCAACCCTGGAGAAGAGGGTTTCGAAGGCAACACGTACGCCGGCTTCGCCGCTTTCCATCAGGACGGCGTTGGTCACGGTGCCGGAAAGGCCGATGTAGTAGAGAATATAGGTGGCAGCCACGATGAGGGTACCGATGACGAGGGCGCGGGGCAGGTTCTTCTTGGCATCCTTCAGCTCCGCATTAATGCTCGTGGCGATGATCCAGCCTTCAAATGCAAAGGCGGTGGCCACCACGGCGGTGAAAAGCGCCATGCCCGGGTTCTTGGAAGGATCCACAACGGTGGTGAAGTTTTCAACGGTCATGCCGTTCACAAGGCCCACAATGATGCCCACAACTGCCATCAGCGCAAGGGGGACCATCTTGATGACGGTGGTGGAAACCTGGAACTTACCCGCAAGGATGGGGGAGATGGTGTTGAGCACATAGCTGGCAATGAGGAAGAAGCCCGCAATGGTCAGGCACTCTGCGCCGGTGACGGAGAAGCCCAGCAGCACGCAGAGATAGCGGGAGCTGACCCATGCAAGCACGCTGGTCATGGAGGGGTAATACATGGTGGCAAGGAACCAGCCCACATAGTAGGCGTAGTTTTTGCCGACGATGGCTTCCGAATAGTCCACAATGCCGTTCACACGCTCATAGCGGGTGGCAAGGAGGGAGAACGCATAGGCACAGGCCACCATGATGGCGGCACCCACGCACCATGCGAGGATGCCGAGGGGCAGGTTGCCGCCGGTTTCGTTGAGGATCTTTTCCGCTTTGAAAAAGACGCCGCTGCCGATGACGATGCCTACGACCATGCAGATGGCAGTAAACAAGCCATACTTTTTGTGCAATCCGTTGTTGCTCATTTGATGAATGCTCCGTTTCTTTGGTGTTATTTTAATTTAAAAAATTGAGATAATTATTGCGCAGCCGGGTATTTCTTCCATAGGGAAGGGGCGGCAGCGCATCACATAAGATAATATATAAAATGTGACGAAAACAGCATACCTTAACTGCACCTTTCTGTCAACTTTTTTGGTCAAAAATATGAAAATATTATGAAAAGCGAGACTCCTCCCTGTGACGAAGCTCCACAAAAGTGACGGAACATGATATACTATGATATTAAGGTAAAAAACAGGTAAACACACAAGAGGGACTCTATGCGCATTTCGCTTTTTATACCCGCCGTTGATGCGGCGCTTGCCCAAAGCGGGCTTTCCTTCCTTTCCACGGTGATCGATATCCTGATCACCTTCCTGCTGGCGGTAATTGTGATCGCCGCTGCAAAGCGCATCCTTTCCGGCATCGTCAAAAGCCGGGCAGGCATGCTGGAGGAGCAGAAGGCACGAAGGCTCATGACGGCATGCACGCTTCTGATGAGCATCATCCGCTATGCGGTGAGCTTCATTGCCATCGCCATTGCGGTGGGTGAGCTTGGCTATTCCGGCGCCATGAATTCCATGCTGGCGGCGGCAGGCATCGGCAGCCTTGCCATCGGCATCGGCGCACAGAACATCATCAAGGATGTGGCGGCAGGCGTTTCCATGCTCTTTGAAGACCAGCTCAGCGTGGGGGATTACGTATCCCTTGCCGGCGTTACCGGCACGGTGGAGGCGGTATCCCTTCGCACGGTGACGGTGCGCCAATACGGCGGCGAGGTGAGCATCATCCCCAACGGCAGCATCGGTGTGCTGACCAACTATTCCCGCACCGACTCCCTTGCCGTGGTGGAGCTGCCCGTTTCCCCGGAGGCGGATATCCCCTTCGCCCTTTCCCTCATGAAAGAGGAGGCGGAGCGTTACCATGGCGAGCTCAGCGAGACCGCCGCAGCGGCGCCGGAGGTAGTGGGCGCTGTAAAGCTGCAGGGCGGCGAAACGGTGCTGCGTGTGGTGCAGCGTGTGAAGCCCCTTGAACATTGGGGCGTGGAGAGGGAGCTGAGAAAGCGCATCCTCGGCCGGTTTGTGAAGGAGGGCATCCCCCTGCCGAAGGCGAGGGTGGAGCTTCTCAAATAAGGAGTGGAAAGATGATCGAACATTTTGAGCTTGGGGATCATATCGTGATGAAAAAGCCCCATGCCTGCGGCGCCAACGAGTGGATCGTGACCCGCACGGGGGCGGATATCAAGCTGCGCTGCAGCCGCTGCGACCGGCTGGTGATGCTGGACAGGGGAGATTTCCTTCGCAGCGCACGGAAAAACCTGACACAGAAGAAAGAGGAAAACCATGGCGGAGAAGATCGATAAAACTTTGCGTGCGGCGCTTTTGAAGGATGCGGAGGCCATCCACGCAAAGGATGCGCCCTATAAGCGTGCGGCGGATAAGGAATTCATCCTGTGGCTTGTGATCGTGCTGGCGCTGGCGCTGGCGGTGCGGCTTTTCGTGTTTGAACCCGTGCGTGTGGTGGGCGACTCCATGCACGATACCCTTGTGAACGGGGAAAGGATGCTGGTGGAAAAGGTCAGCTATCTGTTCCGTGAACCGCAGCGCAGCGATATCATCATCTGCTTCTATCCCCACCATACCACAAGCTGCGTGAAGCGTGTGATCGGCATCGGCGGCGACACCGTGGCGATCCGTGACGGCATCCTGTACCTGAACGGGGAAAAGCTCGATGAGTCCGCATATTGGGAAGACAGGATCGATCAGGATATGGAGGAATACATTGTGCCGGAAGGCCATGTGTTCGTGGTGGGCGACAACCGCAACGAATCCTCCGACAGCCGCAGCGTGCTGGTAGGCGCCATCCCCCTTGAACGGGTGGTGGGCAAGGTGATCGGCGTTGTGTGGCCCCTTGATGAAGCAAGGCGTGTTTGAGCATAAAGGCGGAGCGGCAATGGAAAGCAAAGAAAGCATCACAAAAGAAATGCCCCTTCGGCGCACGGCGGGCAGGGAAAAGGAATACCGCACGCTCAGAATGTACACCTGGGTGTTCACGCTGCTGGCGTCCGCCGCATTGGTGGCGGTGCTCTTTACGGCGTGGCTTTTCGGCGTGCAGGTAAGGGATGTGGGCATGGCGCCTGCCGTTATGCCCGGGGATGTGATCCTGTTCGACAGGCTTGCAAAGCATGTGAAAGCGCCTGCCCGGGGCGATATTCTTGCCTACAGCAGCGTGACCGGCTCCGGCACGTATATCGGCCGCATCGTGGGTCTGCCCGGGGAAAGGGTGGATGTATACGACGGCAGGGTCTACATCGGCGGCGTACTTCTTGATGAGCGCAGCTATGCTTCGGGCGCCCTTTCCGGCAGCATCGAAGCGCACACCGTGCCGGAAGGATACTATTTCATCCTGCCAGACGACAGGGAACATGCCCTTGTGGATGCGGACAAGCTGACCGTGGAGGCATCACGCATCCGGGGCAGGGCGTTCATCCGTGTGTCGCCCCTTAGCAGGCTCGGCATATTTTAAAAGGAAGCTGCCGCTTTGAAAACAGTGCATAAAATGAAAAAAAGCCTCCGGCTCATTCGGCGGAGATTCATAAAACAGTGAATCCGACCTATGCTTACGATCATAGGTCGGACTTTTTGTAATATACTTCGTTTTAGGGCAAAACCGAACACCGCACGATACATCCAGCAGAGGTGTATAGAAGTGCGCCCTTAATTCGGTTCAGCGAACTGGTCTATGCGACATTCGCCGTATGCTTTACATTTTATCTTCTGCGACCTTCCCGGTGGAAAAAGTATCCGAGGTTGATTCTAACCTCCCTGCGACCGATATCGTTGTTCGTATAGCAGCAGGTATCAAAGCCTATCAGTTCAAACCCCTGATGAAGATAGAACCCGATAGCATTTGTATTGCAGGACTGCGTCTCCAATATGATGGCACGCCTGTTCTGACAGAGAGCAACTTCCTTTGCTTTATTCATCAACTGCCTTCCGATGCCTTTTCCACGAAGCGAATCACACACCCATAGTTCTGTAACCATGAGTCTGTTAGACCACTCCTCCGGGCACACTTCAATACATGCCATCAATTCTCCTGCATCGTTCACAACACCGTAGGCTTCCGCCTTCTCCCAATGATCCTGATATAGTGAATCTGGGAAATCATACTCCTCCGGCGTGTGAACGATCTCCTTTTCCGCTGGTTTTTTAACGATGGATACAGTGCAACCTTCATGATGAAACGGGCTTATCTCAAGGTCATAATAGCTGTTGCTTCTGGTAGTCAGGGGGATGGTGGTGCCTTTCCATCTATCTTTTGGCAATGCGACAATTTCATAATTCATACATTCTCTCTCCGTTCCTCAAATTCAGGTTTGTTGTTCTGCTGATATTGTAACATAGTAGCTGACAATAACAATCAATATCTTTCGCAACCATCGTCTCGGGCGATATTACGGGAAAACTGTTTTACGGACACCCGCCCTTTGAGCCGGAGGCTTTTTGTTTTGTTATGTGCCGAACCCAACGACCCTGTGGGGCTCATAGGGCTCTTCGAGGAAGGCGACATCCGCATCCGTCAGGGCAACGTTGAATACGCCCACGGCGTCATCCAGGTACTTGGCCTTCGTTGCGCCGATGATGGGGGCGGTGATGCCCTTTTTGAACTGCCACGCCAAAGCCACCTGCGTCATGGTGGCGCCGTATTGTTCGGCGACCGCATGCACACGCCTTGCGATCTCCCTGTCCGTTGCCTCCGTGCGGTCGTACTTGCCGGCAGCGGTGGTGTCGGTCTTGCTGCGGTGGGTGTCCGCATTCCATTCGGGGCGGGCAAGCCTGCCGGCAGCAAGGGAACTGAAGGGGGTCAGGGCGACCTTTTCCTGCAGGCAGAGGGGAATGATCTCCCGTTCATCCTCCCGGTAAAGGAGGTTGTAGTGGTTCTGCATGGCAACAAAGGGCGTCCAGCCGTTACGCTGTGCGCACACCTGCATGGTATGGAAGCGGTAGCCGTACATGGCGGAAGCGCCGAGGGCACGCACCTTGCCCGCCTTGACGATGGTGTCAAGGGCTTCGAGGGTCTCCTCGATGGGGGTGGTGGGATCGAACCGGTGGAGGATGTAAAGATCCACATAGTCCGTGCCGAGCCGCTTGAGAGAAAGGTCGATCTCCCGGAAGATGGCCTTTTTGGAAAGGTGACCTTCGTTGAAGTAGACCTTTGTGGCAATGACCACTTTGTCACGGGGCACAAGGTTTTTGAGCGCACGGCCAAGGTATTCTTCGCTGGTGCCGTGGGAATAGGTGTTGGCGGTATCGAAGAAGTTGATGCCAAGATCGAGCGCCCGTTTCACGATGACTTCCGTGGCGGCAGGGTCAAGGGTCCACACGTGGGAATCCGGCGAAGGTTCGCCGAAGCTGAGGCAGCCGAGACAGAGCCTTGAGATCTCAATGCCGGAATTGCCGAGGGTGGTGTATTGCATGCGGATCTCCTTCCTGCGGTGGGGTAAAGGGAATGCTTATTCTGCGAGGGCAGCCATGTAAGCGCCGACAGCGGTGCCTTCCTTCACGGCAACGCCGCAGGCCTTGAGGGAGCGCTCTACGCAGCCGAGGGTCTGCACGAGGGTGTTGATGTCGATGTTGCCCATGTGGCCGAGGCGGAAAGCCTTGCCGGCATAAGCGCCGAGGGCACCGGCAACGATGGCGCCTTCTTCAAACATGCAGTTGCGGAACTTGGCATCTTCCACGCCTTCGGGGTAGATGCACACGCTGAGGGTGCTGGCACGGCACTCTTCGTTGGCAAGGATCTTGAAGCCGAGGGCTTCCATGGCCTTATGGACGGCCTTGGCATGCTTGGCATGGCGCTCCGCACGGGCCTTGAGGCCTTCCTCTGCGATGATGGCGGTGGATTCCTTCATTGCCCAAACCAGGTTGACGGCGGGGGTGGCGAAGTACTTGCCGGGGTTCTCCATGATGGGCAGCCACTTTTCAAAGTCCACATAGTACTCGGGGATGGTGCCGAGGGCCTTGCGGCGCTCAAGGGCCTTCTTGCCTGCCCAGACGATGAACATGCCGGGGCATACGCCAAAGGCCTTCTGGGAACCGGTGAGCATGACGTCGATGTTCATGCCGTCCACATCCGCATATTCGCCGGCGGTGGCGGCAACGCCGTCCACGATGTAGAGGGTCTCGGGGAACTTGGCAGCCACTTTGCCGATCTCGGCGATGGGAGCCACAACGGCGGTGGAGGTGTCAACATGGGTAACGGTCATGACGGCATAGTTCTTCTCGGCGAGCTTCTTTTCGATCTCGGCGGGGGAAACGCAGGTGCCCCACTCTGCCTTGATGACATCCACATTGAGGCCCTTGCGGGTGCAGATCTCGATGAACCTGTCGCCGAAGAAGCCGTTGCTGACGATCAGCACGTTGTCGCCGCGCTTGGTGGTGTTGGCGATGGCCATTTCCATGGCGAGGGTGCCGGTGCCGGCGAGGGGGAAGGTCTGGCCGCCGCAGTTGAAGAGCTTGCCGAGGTCATCGATGAGTTCTTTGTAATCCTTGACGAAGCGGGGATCGCCGAAGGCCTGGATCTCACGGCCCATCTGCTCCTGAATGGACTTCACGACCGGGGTGGGGCCCGGGATCATGACGAGAACGTTCTTTTCCATAGTGTTTCTCCTTTTTTAGTTGATTCAATTTTGAAAGCCCGAAGGGGCTATAAAACGCAGTTTATGCGCGCACTTCCACGCCCGCATATTCGAGGGCTTCACGGATCTGCCTGCGGACATCCTCATTGGGGAGGCGCAGGGGCAGACGGGGCTCGCCGCCGAAGAGGCCCATGTATTCCATGGCGACCTTCAGACCGCCGATGCCGAACTTGGTGGTGACGGCAGCGTTGATGGGGATCAGGCGCTTTGCAAGGGCACGGCACTCATCGTACTTGCCTTCGTTGTAAAGCTCGATCATGGAGGCGCACTCGTTGGGGAAGATGTTGGAAAGGGCCAGCGTGCCGCCCTTGGCGCCGAGGAACAGGGCGGGGAGCAGGAATGCCCAGTTGCCTGCGAGCACGGAGAAATCCTTTTCGCAGTTGAAGATGGTCTGGCAGATCTGCACGATGTTGCCGGAGGTATCCTTTACGCCCACGATGTTGGGGTGCTTGGAAAGACGGCAAAGCAGCTCATAGGAGGTGTTCACGCCGGCGTTGAGGGGCATGTTGTACACGATGATGGGCAGGGGGGATTTGTCCGCCAGGGTGGTGTAGTAGTTTTCAAGGTTGGCATCGTTCATGGCGCCCTTGAAGTAGAAGGGGGTGACTACGAGGGCTGCATCGGCGCCGCAGTCTGCGGAGACCTGGCAGAGGTGGAGCGTTTCATCCATGCAGTTGCTGCCGGTGCCGACCACAACGCGCTTTTTGCCGTCGATCACTTTGCAGCAGTGGCGGATGAGCTCTTCCTTTTCGCTTTCGCGCAGGGAGGTGAACTCGCCGTTGGAGCCCATGACTACGATGCCTTCGAGCTTGGAAGAAGTCCAGAACTCCATGTTCTTGTCCAGCTTGTCATAAGCGATCTCGCCGTTCACAAAGGGGGTCGCAATGGGACAGTAGATGCCTTTCAGTTCAAACATAATAACCTCCGGTTTTGATATTACTGTATGATCTGCCGCACGGGCGGCTGTGTTCCATGTTCCATTATCCGATGAGGGGTGGATATTCGTCAAATACACAGAAAGGAAGGGAATTATTGATGCAAATCAATAAGAAAAGAGGTCCGTCAGGGGGAGACAAGGTCGTGCATATCGAGCTTGAGCGCCAGTTCAATGAATGCGCCGGCGGCTTTGGAAATGTAGCGCTTGCGCTTGTGCACCATGTTCACGCTGCGTGTGGTGTTATCCGCACCGATCTTGTAGTAAACAAGCTCATTGCCGGGGCTGGAAAGCTTCACGGCGGTGTCGGAGATGAAGGTGACGCCAAGGTGCTGCTTTGCAAGGCTGTAAACGGTGGCAAGCTGGTTGAGGTACATGAACACGTGGGGCTCAAAGCCGCTTTCCCGGCAGAAGCGCAGACCACGGTTGTGGAGGTCGTACCCACGCTCCAGCATCAGGAAGGGGTGCTTTTCAAAGGGGGTGAGGGAGATGGCAGGGCAAGCGGTACCGACATGCTTGTCCGCAAGGATATCCGCTGCGGTGAGCATGGCTTTTTCGTTGCTGCGGTTGATAGGATCGTTGGCAGGCACCGCAAGAAGGATATGTTCTTCAAAGAGGGGATAGATGCGGAAAAGCTCCGGATCGAAATCGTGGCACTCGATGAGAAGGTCCGCATCGCCGTTGAGGATGATCTCCTGCAGGGAATGGAGGTCCGACTCAGCGATATTCACCTTGATATCCGGATACAGGTGCAGGAATTTGGCAAGGTAACGGGGCAGCAGGTAGCTTGCGAACATGTGGGGCACGCCGATGGTCAGGCTGCCGGTCTTCAGCTCCCTGTAATCTTCAAGGTAGGTCTGCATATCCTGCTCAATGGCAAGGAGCTTCTGGATCTCGTTGATGATGATGACGCCGGCATCCGTCAGCTTCACGGGCATGGTGCTCCGGTCGAAGATCTGCACGCCGATCTCGCTTTCGTAGCGCTTGATGGTCAGGCTCAGAGAGGATTGGGAAAGAAAGAGCTTCTGGGCAGCCTTGGAAAAGCTGCTTTCACGGTAAACTTCATAAATATAATGCAGAACACGGAACATGGCTTGGATCTCCTTCCTGCTTCCTGTGAGGGCTCGTGTTATTTCAGGGGATTGGGCAGGTTCTGCGAAAGCGCACTTTCGTAATCGTCATGCAGCAGGTACAAACAGGATTCCATTACCTTGAAAAAAGCGTCGATCTGTTCGGAGGTGTAGTGCTCCGTCAGCTGTTTGAAGAATTCGCCCGTCTTTTCATCGTCGTATTTCAGGTGGGCTTTCGTCAGCTGCTTTCCCTTGGGCGTTGCCCAAAGTGACATGCGCTTTTTGTGGAACTCCTGGCTGGTCTTGATCACAAGCCCCTTGTCGATCAGCTTGGTGACGACCTGGGAGATGGCGCCCTTGCTGCGGTTGCTTTTCTTGGCAAGCTCCGTGACGGTGATGCCGGGGTTGAAGTAGATCTTTTCCAGCAGGTGCGCCTCCACGGGAGAGTACAGTTCGCCGGTGCCGTAATCCTTCAGCTTCATGTTGCGGTCGGTATAGCGGAGCGAATAGTCGAAAATAAGGTTGCTCAGCTGATAATGGGGGTAGCTTTCCCAGACATTTTCCTGATGGATGACGAGCATAGGCGGGTGTTCCTTTCTTTGCCGCAGGGGCACGGGAGCGGCATATGTTGTGTTCTTAGTGCATAT
Source organism: Clostridia bacterium (assembly GCA_017435905.1). Lineage (GTDB taxonomy): Bacteria > Bacillota > Clostridia > Christensenellales > CAG-138 > UBA1685. The sequence goes on from JAFSEB010000040.1 coordinate 47,955, forward strand.
ATGTGCTAAACATGGTGGTGGCAAAGTTGAATGATGGAAAGGAATTTTCAGAGAATGTGAAATATTTCACTAAATTAAATTACAACCACGGTTTGAAAAAGATGTTTCACGCCGAAACAACTTGCCACGGCTACATTATATATCTGTTTTTTTTGAAAAACAATGCCCGTGACAAAAAAAGCGCCGGAAAAAATCCGGCGCTCGGTCAGCCTATCAGTCCTTTTTGCGCAGCTCAAGCAGCATGGGCACGGTGTTGGTCTCGAACAGGCGCTCGATGTCCCAGCCGGGGAGCTCGCCGCGGCCGAAGATCTGGCGCTGGGTGACCTCAGCGGCAACGGACTCTTCGGACTTGCGGAGGGCATCTTCGTAGCCGTCCGGGGGAAGAACGACAACGCCGTCCGCATCGCCGAAGACGATGTCGCCGGGGTTGACGATGGTGCCGGAGCAGGTGATCGGGATCTGGACTTCGCCGGTCACGCCGAGGATGACGGTGGTCACGCAGGAAATACCGGTGCAGAACACGGGGATATCCAGCTTTTTAATGGCGACGGAGTCGGTAGCGGGGCCGTCGATGACAAGGCCTGCCATGCCGCAGCCCTGGGCATAGGTGGCAACCATTTCGCCGCAGCAGGCGAAGGTGTCATCACCGCAGCGGTCCACGACGATAACGCTGCCCTTGGGAGCCTTGGAGATGGCGTAGTAGATACCGCAGGAATCCTTGCCGGGGATACGGAGGGTGTAGGCAGGGCCCACCATGCGGCGTTCGCCGATGTTGAGGGGTTTCATTTCGGGGCGCATGTAACCGCCGCCGATGTAGTGGCCCATGGTAGCAGGGTCAACGGCTTTGAAACGGCGAATGAGTTCTTCGGAAAGTGCCATTGGTTTGTTCCTCCTTGAGAAGTATGTTTTTTCAATTTTCAATAAAGAAAATAATGGTGAAAAATGGGCAAAAAGTGTTTAACACCGAACCAACGTAAAACAAAAATAAAAACTTCCGTATTGACAAAATAGAAACGGGTCTTTATACTTTGAATCAAGTTCAGAGGCTGAACACCCTGCTCGATTTGTATGTTAACAGGCTGGGTAAGAAAAGTCAACACACCATTATTGTGAATTGTGCCGTAACCGGCGCAGGAGAAAAAAGCACTTCGGGCAAAGGATCGCCGTCTGAGATCAACTGTGAAATAGCTGAGCGTATTGATAGAAGGATATAACGTTTTTAAATGAACGAAATAACATATTTAATTATGTTATATAAATTTGCGAACCCTGCGTTCGCACAATAAAAAACCAGGAGGAAACAAAAGTGAAACGTACACTGGCACTGCTTCTTGCACTGCTGCTTGTTGCTTTCGCATTCGTTGGCTGCAAAGAAGTTACCACCGACGAACCCAGCAACGAGCCCGCCACCAGCACTGCTCCCGAAACTTCCACCGCTCCCGAAGCTTCCGGCAGTGAATCCACCGAGACTGCTGACAAGGTACAGAAGGACACCATCGTTCTTGTTACCGAGTCCGAGCCCGAGACCCTCGACCCCGCCAGCGCCAACACCGACGCGATCTGCATCGTTCTTGGCATGATCGGTGATCACCTCTTCGATCTCCAGGCTGACGGCACCATGACCCTCGGCGGCGTCTGCGAGTCCTACGAAATGGTTGACGATACCACCGTTAACTTCGTGCTCAAGGAAGGCCTCAAGTGGTCCAACGGCGAGCCCCTCACCGCCAGCGACATCGTTTGGGAACTCAACCGTCTGAAGGAAGCCCCCCGCAGCGCCTCCAACTTCGCATTCGTGAACCCCGAAGGCACTGTTGCTACCGATGACACCCACTTCACCATCAAGATGAACCAGGCATGGGCCCCCTTCCAGAACACCCTTTCCACCGGCCGCGGTACCCTCGTAAGCCAGAAGGCATTCGAGACCATGGGCGAAGCCGACTTCAGCCGTGCTCCCATCTGCTCCGGTCCTTACAAGGTTGTTGAATGGCTCCCCGGCACTTCCATCTCCCTCACCCGTAACGAGCATTACTGGGGCGAGCCTGCGAAGACCGAGAACATCCTCATCAAGTTCATCCCCGAAGCCACCAGCCGCGTTATTGAGTGCGAAACCGGTGCTGCCGACATCGCTTACTACATCGAAGGTAACGACGTTGCCCGTGTTGACGAACTCGAAAACTACCGCATCGAGTCCGGTCATGCTTACCGCTACCTCGTAATCACCTACAGCATGCAGCACGAGATCCTCAAGAACCAGGATGTTCGTTATGCTCTGTCCTACGCTATCGATAAGGAAATCCTCGTTGAGGCTTCCACCGATGGTCTCGGCCGTGTTAACAACGGTATGATCTCTATGCCTGCCAGCGACTGGAAGGAAATGGAGCCCTGGCCCTATGATGTTGAGAAGGCTAAGGAATATCTGGCCAAGGCCGGCTATCCCGACGGTTTCGACATCGAGCTCCACATCGAGCCCCTGCCCGTTTACGAAAAGGCTGCTGAGATCCTCCAGGCCATGTGGGCTGAGATCGGCGTTAACGTGAACATCGTTTCCAGCGCTCTTGCTACCTACGATGCCGCCAACAACGGCCAGTTCCAGATCTGCATCCGTGACTCCACGGCTTCCGAGGCTTCCAACATGTACATCATCTACGAGTCCTCCTTCGGTTCCCGTATGCAGGGCAACGATGATTGGCTCGATGCGAAGCTCCTCGAGCTCCGTACCTACTACTACGACGATCCGCAGCGCGAAGTCTGCATCGACGAAGTGAACAACTACCTCTACGAGAAGCGTTATTCCTATCCCTACGGCAATATGCCCATCAACTATGCGGTCAGCGAGAAGCTCGAAGGCTTCGAGTTCCATCCCGCCATTGACCACATGAAGCACATTGCCGACTGGGTAGTTTACGAATAAGCTTCAGCAGCGAAACAAAACCAATAGCGGCGGCACTTTAGCCGCATAGAGGGCCGGCTGCCGGGCTGAGAGCCCGGCAGCCGGTTTTTCCAAGATTTATAGCCGGAGGAAACAAGATGCTCAAGTACATCTTTAAGAGGATCATCATGATGATCCCGGTAATGCTTGGCGTAACGTTCATTACATTTTCCATGATGTATTTTTCGCCGGGTGAGACTGCGGATTATATCCTCGGTGAATTGGCCACAGAAGAAGATAAGGCCCTTTTCAACGAGCAGAACGGTCTGAACCGACCCTTTATTGTGCAATATGTAAGTTATGTGGCAGACGCGGTCACCGGCGATTTCGGCATTTCCTATGCTACCCGCCAGCCCGTTATGAAAGAGATTATGTCAGCCTTCCCCACGACGATGAAACTTTCGCTTTGGGCGGAGGTGTTCGCCATTGTGATCGGCGTAACGCTGGGCGTTGTCTCCGCAGTGAAGCAGTATAGCTTCCTCGATAACGCCACCCGTATGTTTGCAATGATCGGTGTATCTCTCCCCAGCTTCTGGGAAGGTCTTATGCTGATCATTCTGTTCTCGGTCGTCCTCGGATGGCTGCCGCCTTCCGGCCTTTCCAGCTGGAAGCACTGGATCCTTCCCGCTTTCACCCTGAGCACCTGGGGCCTTGCCGCCTGCATGCGTATGACCCGTTCCAGCATGCTGGAGGCCATCCGTGAGGACTATGTCCGCACGGCACGTGCCAAGGGCCAGAGTGAGATCGTGGTGATCATGAAGCACGCATTCCGCAATGCCGTGCTGCCCATCATCACCGTTGCCGGTACCGACTTTGCAAAGCTCCTTGGCGGCGCAGCGGTTATCGAAACGGTATTCTCCATCAACGGTATCGGTAAGCTCATCGTTGACGGCATCAACACCAAGAATGCACCCCTTGTACAGGGCGGCATCCTGTTCGTTGCCATTGCGATGTCCCTGATCAACCTGATGATCGACATCATCTATGCATTTGTTGACCCGCGCATCCGTTCCCAGTATGTCAGCGGCAAAAAGACAAAGGCCCCCAAGAAAGAGAAGGTGAGCTAAATGGCTGCGATCAAGAATAAAAAGCAAGCTGTAAATGCTTCTTCCAATGAAGTTGCTGTTGGCGGTCACGGTCAGGCAAAAGAGATCATCGGTCGCTTCATGCGCAACAAGGCTGCTGTGTTCGGCCTTGTGATCGTTGCATTCCTTCTCATTGCTGCCATGTTCCCCCAGCTGTTCACCAAGTATGATCCCATTGCGCAGGATCTTCGTGCCCGCTTCCTCCCGCCGAGCAGCGAACACCTTTTCGGCACGGATGAATACGGCCGCGACATTTTCTCCCGTGTTATCTACGGCTGCCGCACCTCCATGGAGATCGGCCTTGTGACCGTTGCCATCTCCTGCGTCGTGGGCGTTGTGATCGGCGCAGTTGCCGGCTTCTACAGCGGCGTGACCGATAACGTGCTGATGCGCTTCATCGACATCCTGATGGCCATCCCGAACACGCTCCTTGGTATCTCCATCGTAGCGGCCCTCGGCAGCACCATCCCGAACCTGATCATCGCACTTTCCATCGGCTCCATTGCAGGCTATGCCCGTGTTACCCGTGTCAGCGTGCTTTCCACCAAGGGCACCGAATACGTGGAAGCGGCATATTCCACCGGCGCCAGCGATGCACGCATCATCTTCAAGTACATCCTGCCCAACTGCCTTGCGCCCATCATCGTGCAGGCGACCATGAGCATTGCGACCACCATCATGTCCGCAACGGGTCTTAGCTTCCTTGGCCTCGGCGTTCCGCCACCGACTCCGGAATGGGGCTCCATGGCGTCTTCCGCCCGTGCCTATATCCGCGACTACTGGTGGCTGGTCACTTTCCCGGGTCTTGCCATCATGACGGCTGCGTTCTCCTTCAACCTCTTCGGAGACGGCCTGCGTGACGCACTCGATCCCAAGCTCAAGACCTAATGAGGTGAAAAACTATGAGCGAAAACATTCTTGAAATCAAAGACCTTTATGTGCAGTACAGTGCCGGTAAGGACACCGTGCGTGCGGTAAACGGCATCACCCTTTCCCTTGAAAAGGGCGAATCCCTCGGCCTTGTGGGCGAGACCGGCGCCGGTAAGACCACCACTGCCCTTTCCATCATGGGCCTGATCCCCAACCCTCCGGGAAAGATCACCGGCGGTGAGATCCTCTACCGCGGCGAGAACCTCCGTGAGAAGAGCGAGAAGGAAATGCGCAAGATCCGCGGCCACGAGATCTCCATGATCTTCCAGGATCCCATGACGGCGCTCAACCCCATGCTTACCGTCGGCGACCAGATCGCAGAGGTCATCCGTCTGCATCAGAACGTCACCAAGGCGGAAGCCTTCCAGCGTGCGAAGGAAATGATGGAAGTCGTCGGCATCGAAGGCGGCCGTGCCAACGAGTATCCCCACCAGTTCTCCGGCGGCATGAAGCAGCGTATCGTTATCGCGATCGCCCTTGCCTGTAACCCCTCCCTGCTCATTGCAGACGAGCCCACCACCGCCCTTGACGTGACCATTCAGGCGCAGGTGCTCGAGCTCATCGAGCAGCTCAAGCGCAAGTATGATACCTCCCTCTTGCTCATCACCCATGACCTTGGCGTTGTGGCGGAAGTGTGCAACAAGGTCGCCATCATCTATGCGGGCGAGATCGTGGAATACGGCACGCTGGCCCACATCTACAAGAATCCTTCTCACCCCTATACCATCGGCCTGTTCGGTTCCATCCCGAACCTCAACGAGACCGTGACCCGCCTCAAGCCCATCCCCGGCCTGATGCCCGACCCCACCAAGCTGCCCGAAGGCTGCGCCTTTGCGGAGCGCTGCGGCGAGGCCTGCGAGAAGTGCATGAAGGGTGCTGTGCCTTACATTGAGATCGAGCCCGGCCACATGGTGCGCTGCACGAAGTTTGCGGGAAAGGAGAACTGATATGTCTACCTTAGTTGAAGTCCAAAACTTAAAGAAATACTTCAAGACCCCCCGCGGCCTGCTCCACGCTGTGGATGATATCAACTTCAAGATCGAGCGCGGCCAGACCCTCGGCGTGGTCGGCGAGTCCGGCTGCGGCAAGTCCACCCTGGGCCGTACGGTCATCCACCTGCACGAGCGCACGGACGGCAAGATCTTCTTTGACGGCCGTGATGTGAGCGACCTTTCCAAGCAGGAGCTTAAGGAATTCCGCTCCCATGTGCAGATGATCTTCCAGGATCCCTTCTCCTCGCTCAACCCCCGTATGAGCGTCAGCCAGCTCATCGCTGAGCCCCTTCTGATCTACAAGACCACGAAGAACTCTGCCGAGCTCGGCAAGGAAGTGGGCCGCCTGATGGACACCGTCGGTCTTGCAAGGCGCTTTGCCAATTCCTATCCCCACGAGCTGGACGGCGGCCGCCGTCAGCGTATCGGCATTGCCCGTGCGCTGGCGCTGAACCCGGAATTCATCGTTTGCGATGAGCCGGTTTCCGCCCTTGACGTTTCCATTCAGGCACAGATCCTGAACCTGATGCAGGACCTGCAGGATGAGTTCGACCTCACCTACATGTTCATCACCCACAACATGAGCGTTGTGAAGCACATCAGCGACAACATCATGATCATGTACCTTGGCAACATGGTGGAGTTCTCTTCTGCGGAGGAGATCTTCAAGAACCGCCTGCATCCCTATACCAAGGCGCTGCTTGCGGCCGTGCCGATCCCGGAGATCATCGAAGGCAGGAAGCGCCAGCTTCTGACCGGCGAGATCACTTCGCCCATCGACCCGAAGCCCGGCTGCCGTTTTGCTGCACGCTGCCCCTATGCAACGGATATCTGCCATCAGGAAAATCCGCAGCTTGAGGAAGCGATCGAAGGCCATTTCGTGGCCTGCCACAATGTAAAGGAAATCAATCAGCTGTAAGCTGATGAATGCGGAGGAGAAAACAAATACTATGCAGAACACCAATTGGATCAAACTGATGAGCTCCACCGAGTTTGCGGAGCGCAAAAAGACTTGTGACACCGTGATCATCCCCGTTGGTGCCATCGAAGTTTACGGTCCCCATATGCCCATGGGCAGCGACATCATCTGCGCACAGGATATCGCAGAGCGTGTTGCGGAGCGTGTCAACGCCATGATCGGCCCCTCCCTTGAGGTCGGCGAATCCTATTCCCTCACCAAGTATCCCGGCACCCTGTACATCCGTCCCAGCACCTGGACCGCCATCATCGAGGACTACATGACCTCCCTGCTGCACCTTGGCTTCAAGAACTTCATGTTCATCAACGGCCATGCGGGCAACGTGCCCATGGTCGGTCAGGTTTGCCGTCCCCTCGAGCGTGAGCTTGGCATCAAGTGTGCACAGGTAGACTGGTGGCGCTTCACCCGCAACCAGGCCCTCGGCGTATGCGAGACCACCGGCTGGATGTGCCACGGCCATGCCAGCGAGTGCGGCACTTCCGTCATGCTCCACCTCCATCCCGAGTATGTGGATATGTCCAAGGCTGAAAAGGTCACCCCCAAAGAGGGCGATGAATACGAAAAGTACGGCGACATCATCGACTTCACCGTGTTCAACGAGACCACCGAAAACGGCATCCTTGGCGACGCCACCATCGCCACCGCCGAAAAGGGCAAGGAAGTTGTGGAACGCTGCGTAGCCCGCATTGCGGAGTACATGCAGTGGAAGTTCAACTGCTGAGCAACAGATCCTGAAGGGAGATAAAACCATGTTTGATAAGAAGTACATTGCTGCATGCATCCAGCTTGACACCAACGACAACTACGAGCACAACCTGAAGTGCGCTGCGGAGCTCATCGGCGAAGCCGCCGGCCGTGGCGCCAAGCTCATCACCATGCCGGAAAACTGGACCTACCAGGGCCATGACTACCGTGACTATGCGGAAGATATGCCCGGCGGCCGTACCTGCACCATGCTCAGCGAGCTTGCCAAGAAGTACAACATGTGGATCCACAGCGGCAGCTCCAGCCAGAAGAACCCCAACCCCGAAGATCCCCGTCCCCTGAACACCAGCATGCTCATCAACCCCAACGGCGAGCTTGTTGCCAAGTACACCAAGGTTCATATGTTTGACGTGGATATCATCGGCGGCGGCAGCTTCCGTGAGTCCGAGAGCAAGTGCCCCGGCAACGAGATCGTTGTGTACGACACCAAGGAAGTCGGTAAGCTCGGTCTTGCCATCTGCTACGACCTCCGCTTCCCGGAGCAGTTCCGTCTGATGGCTATGGAAGGTGCGGATGTGTTCTTCAACCCCGCCAGCTTCGTTCTCATGAGTGGCAAGGATCACTGGGAAGTGCTCCTCCGTGCCCGTGCCATTGAAAACAGCTGCTACCTGATGGCTGCCGACCAGTGCGGCGTCAAGTATGACGGCCCCACCTACGGCCGTTCCATCATCATCGATCCCTGGGGCAACGTCATTGCCAAGGCGCCGGACTATCCCTGCGTCATCACTGCGGAGATCGATCCCAACTATCGCATGAAGGTCAAGAAGCAGGTCATCACCCTTGAAAACAGGCGTGAAGACGTGTACAACCTCAGCAAGGTCTAAGCGATACGGGCGGCGCGGGAGAGATCCCTCTCCCACGCCGCATTTTTACGTCCAAATTTTACCAATAATACAGCAAGAGGGAAAAGATCATGTTCGAAAACAAATACGTTGCTGCGGTCATCCAGCTTGACACCAACGAAAATTACGAAGAAAACCTGAAAGCGGCTGCGGACTTTATCGGCGAAGCCAGCGCACGTCAGGCAAAGCTCGTTACCCTGCCCGAAAACTGGACCTATCAGGGCAATGATTACCGTGACTATGCGGAAGATATGCCCGGCGGCCGTCTTGCCACCATGCTCAGCGAGCTGGCGGTGAAGTACAACATGTGGATCCACAGCGGCAGCTCCAGCGAAAAGAACGAGAACCCTGCAGATCCCCGTCCCCACAACACCAGCATGCTCTTCAACCCCAAGGGCGAGCTTGTTGCCAAGTACCGCAAGATCCATGCTTCCGATATGGATGTTGCCGGCGCCCACGCCTACCGTGAGAGCGACCACAAGTGCCCCGGCAAGGATATCGTGGTTTACGATACCAAGGAGATCGGTAAGCTGGGTCTTTCCATCTGCTACGACCTTCGCTTCCCCGAGCTTTTCCGCCTGATGGCGCTTGACGGTGCGGATCTGTTCTTCGTGCCCTCCAGCTTCTACCTGATGACCGGTAAGGACCACTGGGACATCCTGCTCCAGAGCCGCGCCATTGAAAACAGCTGCTACCTGATGGCCGGCGGCCAGTGCGGCGTGAAGTACGACGGCCCCACCTACGGCCGTTCCCTCATCATCGATCCCTGGGGCAACATCATCGCCAAGGCTTCCGACAAGCCCTGCGTGATCACCGCCGAGATCGATCCCGAATACCGCATGAAGGTCAAGAAGCAGGTCATCACCCTTGAAAACAGGCGTGAGGACGTATACAGGCTCTTCAAGAAATAATCTTATTTTCGGCACTTTGCTGGAACGCTCCGCAGCGCTTGCTGCGGGGCGTTCTTTCTGCCTTTTGTATGAAAAATGCGCTGCGCTCTTGCAAATGCGCAGCGTTTGTGTAAAATATAACAGGGAGCCGAAAAGAGCGGCTTTTCGGACATTTTTTCTGCAAAACAAGCGCCTGCTGCGGCGCGGCAAGGAACGGTTTTTTATGAAATATCTCACCCAGCTTCTGATCATTTTCGCCTTTACCTTTCTCGGTGAGGCGCTGAGCGCATTGCTGCCGCTGCCCATCCCGGCATCCATCTACGGGCTGGTGCTTCTTTTTCTTGCGCTGAAGCTGAAGCTGGTGCGCACGCAGCAGGTGGAGGATGTGGGCAGCTTCTTTATCAGCCTGCTGCCGATCCTGTTCGTGGCGCCCATGGTGGACCTGATGGACTGCTGGGAAACGCTGCGCAGTGCGCTGCTGCCTTCCCTTGCGGTGATCGTGGTCTCCACGGTGTTCGTTTTCTACATTTCCGGCAGGGTCACGGAACTTGTGCTGCGCAAGCAGGAGGAAAAGCACCATGACTGAGTTTCTTTCCGAAAACGCACTCTGGGCGCTGACGCTGACCGTTGCGGCATATCAGCTTGGGGCGTGGGTGCAGAAAAAGACACGCATTGCCGCCCTGTCGCCCATCCTGACGGGCGCCGCCCTCGTTATCGTGCTGCTGATCGTGCTGAAAGTGCCCAACGCACAGTACCAGGCCGGTATGACCCATTTATCCTTCCTCTTAACGCCCTGCACGGTCTGCTTTGGGATTCCCCTCTATAAGCAGCTCGACCGCCTCAAAGGCAATTTAACGGCGATTTTCGCAGGGGTCTTCGCAGGCGCAGCGGCAAGCATTTTTCTGATCGCCGGCATGTGCTTCTTCCTGCGCACGGAAAACGCCGTCAGCATTGCGCTGCTGCCCAAGAGCATCACCACCGCCATGGCGCTGCCCCTGAGCGAAAAGGCAGGCGGTCTTGTGCCGCTGACGGCAGCTGCGGTGATCCTTTCGGGCATCCTTGGCAACGTGGCAGGCGAGGGGATCGCAAAGGCTTCGAAGATATGCCACCCCATTGCCAAGGGCGTTGCCTTCGGCACCGCATCCCACGTGGCAGGCACCGCAAAAGCGGCGGAGCTTGATGAGCTGACGGGCGCCGTCAGCAGCCTCTCCCTTGTGGTGGCAGGCATTTTGACGGCAGTGCTGATGCCCTTCCTGCTGCCGCTGTTTGCATAACCACCAATGCATGTTGGGGCTGAAGAACTGCGCCAAATATGCGCCTGCTCCCTGAAGGGCTCCGGCATCTCATTCTAAAGGCCCGTGAACCGTCGGTTCACGGGCTTCTGCGTGCCCCCCTTATTACGGGGCAGGGATCTTCCGTAATCTTTCATGACGGTGCCGATATGAAATACGCTGCGCCGTTTATGCAGCAGAAACAGGATTTCCCTTTCATGGAAGGGAAATTTGCTGTATGATATAAAATTGGAAACCTTTGTGGGAGGAAAACATGGCAACGCTGCTGCTGATCGTGATCTACGTCGCCTTTGTGGGGCTTGGAGTGCCGGACTCGCTGTTCGGCACGGCTTGGCCTGCCATTTATGCGCAGTGGGGTCTGCCGGTATCCTTTGCCACATTTGTCAATTCCATCAACTCGGTGTTTTCCTTTTTGTCGAGCCTTGTGAGCGCAAGAGTCATAAACCGCCTTGGTACCTATAAGGTGGCGCTCATTTCCACCGCCCTGACAGCGGTGGCGCTTTTCGGCTTTTCCGTGGCGCCAAGCTTCATTTGGTTCGTGCTGCTCTCCATTCCCCTTGGCTTTGGCGGCGGCTGTATCGATGCTGCCCTCAACGGCTATGTGGCCATCCACTACAGTGCGCTCCATATGAATATGCTGCACTGCTCCTACGGCATCGGCGTTACCGTCAGCCCCTTCATCCTTTCCTTTGCCCTTGCAGGACCGGGCGGCTGGCGGGGCGGCTACCGGGCGGTGGTGCTGCTGCAGCTTATCATCACGGTCATCGTGGCGGCTTCGCTGCCCCTGTGGCGCAAACAGAGCGGCGGCAACAGTTTGGTGGAGCCGGAAAGCAGGGATGTTCCCTTCCGGGAGCTGGTGCGCATCAAGGGCGTGCCTGCCACATGGGTGCTGTTCTTTTCTGCCTGCGCCATTGAATCCACCTGCGGGCAATGGGGCAGCACGTTTCTTGTGGAAGCGAAGGGCTTCGGGGCGGATGTGGCGGCAGGCTTCGTGTCGCTTTATTATCTCGGACTTGCCCTGGGGCGGTTTTTCTCCGGCATCCTCTCCCTGCGGCTGAGCGCAGGCAGGCTGGTGGTTCTGGGCGAGTGCATCGTGGGAACGGCCATCATCCTGCTGATTTTGCCCCTTGGCAGCGTTGTGGCTGCGGCAGGGCTCTTCCTTGCGGGCTTCGGCATCGGCCCCATATACCCGAATCTCATGCACATGACGCCCTACCGCTTCGGCATTGAGGCGGCACGCTCCGTCATGGGCACGCAGGCAGCCTGCGCAAGCCTCGGCTTCATGACCATGCCTGCCCTGTTCGGGCTCGTCGCACAGCTGATCGATCCTGCCATGCTGCCGTATTTCGTGCTGTGCCTGTTCCTGATCCTTGCCATCGTGACAGCTGCTTCCAAAACCGCAAGGCTGAAACGGGATTGATACCCGAAAGGAAAAACGAACCTTATGCTGTATTTGCTTCTTGCGATCCTGACGAGCGCACTCAACACCGTGGTGATGCGCCTGAGTGAAAAACACATTTCCGGCAAAATGCCCCTGCTGGCGGTGAGCTATACGGTCAGCCTTGTGCTGGCAGGCGGCTGCATGCTCCTCGGCGGCCAGCCCGTGACGGGGGAGGGCATGGGCACCGCCCTGTGGATGGGCGGCGTGAACGGCATTTTCTATGTGCTGGGCTTTGTGATGCTGCAGCTGAACGTGAGCCGCAACGGCGTGGTGCTGAGCGCTACCTTTATGAAGCTCGGTCTTCTGGTACCGCTTCTCATGTCCGTGCTGTTTTTCGGCGAGATCCCCGGCGGTCTGCAGATCGTGGGCATCCTGATGGCGATAGCGGCCATCGTGCTCATCCATTATGAGAAGGAAGAGACTGTGATGCGCTTTCGCATCGGTCTGCCGCTGCTGCTTCTTGCAGGCGGCTGTTCCGATATCATGAGCAAGATCTTTGAGGAAACGGGTCCGCTGCAGTTTTCCGACCTGTTCCTGCTGTGTACCTTTGTGATGGCGGTCATCCTCTGCACGGGCATGATGCTGCTGCGCCATGAGCGACCCCATGCAAAGGATGTGCTCTTCGGCGCCCTTATCGGCATCCCGAATTATTTTTCCGCCCGTGTTATCCTCAAGGCCATCGAGCACCTGCCTGCGGTGGTGGTATTCCCCACCTACAACGCCGGCGCCATCGTGGCGGTGAGCCTTGCAGGCGTGCTGCTGTTCCATGAAAAGCTCGGCAGGCGCCAATGGATCGCCGTGGGCATCATCCTTGCTGCCATCGTGCTGCTGAACATCTGAAACGGACGGATACCGTAAAAGCCCCGAAGGTGCTGCCTTCGGGGCTTTCTGCATAGCGCAGGGGTTTCCTGCATGTGGTTCATGGTGCAGCAAAGAGGGCAAAAGAAGAGACTTTCCGCCCCATATAAAGCGGAAGGAGAACACCTTTGCGCCGCACGGGGAGACCGCATGGATGAATACTTTTTTGCATACAAAAAGGCCGGGGCAAAATGCCCCGGCCCTGTTGTCCGTTTAGAAGATGCTTAAATTAAGCAAGCTTCATGGTCGGCCAGGAGAACCTGTTCCAGTAACCGCTGTCTTCCCACTGGGTCTGCCAGCCGGTCCAACCGGAAGCATAGGCTTCAAGACCGATGTCGCCGTAAGCGATGATGTAGGGAACATCCTCATAGATGATCTCGAGCATTTCGTGAACGATCTTCACGCGCTCTTCCTCATCGAGGGTCTGGGCCTGCTTGACATACAGCTCATCGTAGTAGGGGTTGCTGTAGTTGCAGTCGCTGCGGCCGCCGATGTTGTCGGTGATCATGATGGAGAGGGTGTAGGACGGATCGTCGGGACCAAGATCCCAACCCCAGATATAGATATCGGTGTCGAAGTTCTGGTCGTAGATGATCTCGTTCATGCGAGCACCGTCAACCCAGATGATCTCGATGTCGATACCGATCTTTTCGATGTCGCTCTCAACGAGGAGACCCATTTCACGGGCGTTCTCTTCGATAACAGCCATACGGAAGGCAAGGGGAGCGCCGTCAGCGGACTCACGGATGCCGTCGCCGTCGGTGTCCTTATAGCCATTGGCCTCAAGGAGGGCCTTACCGGCTTCGGGATCGTAGGGCCTGTAGAGGGGATGGTTCTCGTCGAAGGTGACGTGATACTTACCGTGGGTAGCGGGGAGGAGGCACTTCTCGGTGAGTGCGATGCCGCCCTTGTAGTAATCGATGATGGTCTGGTAGTTGATGGAGTAGTCGATCGCCTGACGGATGACCTTGTCAAGGATCAGGGGATTGCCCTTGGAGGCGGGATCCTGCCAGCAGTTGAAGCCGATCTCGCGCCAACCGGACTGGTTGAAGCGGTGAGCGGTAACGCCTTCGGAGTTCTCGGCAGCCTCGAGCTGGGTGGTGGTGATGGTGCAGTAGTCGATATCGCCGGCCTGGAGAGCCTGGAACATAGCGTCGTTATCGGAGAAGTTGACGAACATCAGCTCATCGAAACCGGTAACGGGGGTGCCCCAGTAATTTTCGTTGGCGCCAAGGCGGACATACTCGTCAACTTTGTCGTCGATGTAGTAGAACATGCCGGTACCAACGGGGTTGGCGTTCTCAAATGCAGCGATCTCTTCGTAGCTCTGGAACTGGTTCCAGATGTGCTCGGGGGTAATCATGAGGCCGAGGCAGACGATGATGTCAGCCTTGGGAGCTTCGGTGGTGATGGAGAAGGTGTAATCGTCGATGAGCTGATAATCCTTGATCCACTTCATGTTGGCCCAGGTGATCGGGATCTCATACTCGATAGCCATGCGGTAGGAGTTATAAACGTCGTTGGCGTCCATAGTCTCGCCGTCATGCCATTTTACGCCTTCACGGATCTTGAAGGTCCAGGTGCAGCCGTCGGGGCTGACTTCCCAGCTCTCCGCGAGAACGCCCATGAGCTCGTTGTTGGGATCCTTGGTGCAGAGGCTCTCATAGATGTTGTCCTTGAACATCAGGTTGCCTGCGCTGACAACGGAGACGTAGGGGTTCTTGGTGTCGGCCCAGGTGCCCATGTTGCCGTAGCGGAACACGATGGGTTCGTCAGTTGCTTCAGGAGCTTCGGATGCTTCGGGAGCGGTGGAAGCTTCGGGAGCAGTGGAGGTTTCGGGGGCAGTGGAGGTCTCGGGTTCGGTGCCGGCGGGCTTACCGCAAGCTGCGAACGCAAGAGCCATCATGCAAACCACCAGGATGAGGGAAATCCATTTTTTCATTGTTCGTCCTCCTGTTTTTTGGTTTTGATGTTTGTATCTAACGCCGGGTATCCGGCAGAAACACAAGGGGATGAGGATCAATCCTCTTCGTCGTTCAGCTGACCGATGGGCTGCGGGAAGTGGCAGCAGATGTAATGGTCTTCGCCGATGGGACGGTACTCGGGGTCTTCCTCGAAGCAGCGCTGCTGTGCGATGGGGCAGCGGGATGCGAAGCGGCAGCCCTTGGGCAGGTTGACGGGGGAGCTGGTTTCGCCTTCAAGGATGATGCGCTTCATGCGGCGCTTCTCGCCGACCATGGCAAGAACGCTGGTGAGCGCCTGGGAGTAGGGGTGCAGACAGCCGCCTGCAATGATATCCGCAGGACCGTATTCCACGATGCGGCCCATGTACATGATGGCGACATGGTCGCTGATGAGCCATGCAAGGGAAAGGTCATGGGTGATGAAGAGGATGCTGGCGCCCTTTTCTTCCTTCAGGCCCACGAAGAGCTTGAGGATGTTGGCACGCACGGAAGCATCCAGCATGGAAACGGGTTCGTCCGCCACGATGAATTCGGGAGCCATGATGAAGCAGGTGGCAATGCTCACACGCTGCCTCTGGCCGCCGGAAAGCTCATGGGGATAGCGGTACAGGTAATCCACCGCCGGGCGAAGGCCCGCAAACTCCAGCGCCTGAATGGCAAGCATTTCCTTTTCCGCAAGGTTGGCATCGGAGTTGGTGAGGGTCAGCGGCTCGGTGACGATATCAAATACCGTGAAACGGGGATTCAGGCTCTGGTAAGGATCCTGGAAGATCATCTGGGCATGCTTGCGGAATTCACGGTTCCATGCCTTGCTCTTCTTGCCGGTGATGGATTCGCCGTTGAAGATGATGTCGCCGGCGGTGGTGTCCGCAAGGCGCAGGATGGCACGGCCGGTGGTGGTCTTACCGCTGCCGGATTCGCCTACCAGTGAAACGATCTCGCCCCGGGCGATGTCAAGGTTGATCTTATCCACCGCATGCACGATCTTCTTGTCACGCAGGATGTATTCCTTGATGAAGCCCTGACGGATGTTAAAGTTTACCTCTACATCTTTCAAGGAGACGATGGGGTCTTTATCTGCCATTATTGATTACCTCCCCTCAGATGACATGCAACAAAGTGTTCGCCGCCCATATCCACAAGCGGGGGCTCCTTGCAGTCGCACAGGCCCTTGACGGCATGCTCGCAGCGTGCGTTGAAGCGGCAGCCTGCCGGCGGATTGAACAGATCCGGCGGATCGCCGGGGATGGATTCAACCATCACACGGGGCTGGTAGATGTTGGGGAAGGCGTGGATCAGCTTGTCGGTGTAGGGGTGCAGGGTCTTCCTGACAACAACATCCGTCTTGCCGTATTCCACGATCTTGCCCGCATACATGACCGCAATGCGGTCGCAGGTCTCGGTGATGATGGAAAGGTCGTGGGTGATCATGAGCATGCTCATGTTGAGCTTATGGCGAAGGTCGTTGATCAGGTCGATGATCTGCGCCTGCACCATGACGTCGAGCGCCGTGGTGGGTTCGTCACCGATGACGAGCTTCGGGTTGCAGGCGAGTGCCATGGCGATGATCGCCCTCTGGCGCATGCCGCCGGAAAACTCATGGGGATAAGCGTTTACACGCTTCACATCGATGCCAACGAGATCGAAGAGACCCTTGACCCTTTCAAGGGCATCACGCTTGGTGACCTTCTCGTGGAGCAGGATGGCTTCTACGATCTGGTCGGAAACCTTCTGCACCGGGTTGAGGGCGTTCATGGCGCCCTGGAAGATCATGGAAGCCTGTGCCCAGCGGAAATCACGCAGCTCTTTTTCCGGCAGGTTGGTGATATCACGGCCCTCAAAGAGGATCTGGCCGCTGTGGATATAACCGTTGTCCGGAAGCAGACGGATGGTGGAAAGGGCGGTGGTGGTCTTACCGCAGCCGGATTCACCGACAAGGCCGATGCTCTCGCTGTGGTTCAGGAAGAAGCTGACGCCGTCAACAGCCTTAACTTCGCCTGCAGTGATCTTAAAATAGGTTCGGAGGTCTTTTACCTCAAGGAGTCTTTCACTCATAATCAGCGCCTCCTCAGTTTCGGATTCAGGATCTCGTCAAAGCCATAGCCGATGAACACGAAGCTGGCGGCGAGAAGCACGATGCAAAGACCGGCGGGCAGGAACAGCCACAGCGCACCGCCGGAAACAGCGCCCTGCTGGCGTGCGCTGCGAAGCAGCTGGCCCCAGGTGGGAACGCTGGGATCGCCGATGCCAAGGAAGGCAAGGGTGGTCTCGGAAATGATGGCGTTCTGCACGGTGAGAACGAGTTCCGCAAAGATCAGCGGGAACACGTTGGGCAGAATGTGCTTGAACATGATGTAGCTTTCGCTGGCGCCGACGGCACGGGCACGCTCAATGTAGGTGCGCTGCTTGATGGAAAGGGTCTGGGAACGCACAAGACGGGCGGTGCCGGTCCAGCCGGTAAGGCCGAGGATCCAGATGATGTTGGTGAAGTTCTGACCTACGATGGCGGCAAGTACCAGCATCAGCGGCAGGGAGGGGACCATCATGAAGGCCTCCGTAATACGCATGACGATGGTATCGTAAAGACCGCCGATGTAGGCGGAGGAAATACCCACGACGGTGCCGATGACGGCGATGATCAGCGTAACGAACACGCCGATGGCAAGGGACGCTTTCGCACCGTAGATGAGGATACCGAGGACGTCACGGCCAAGCTCATCAAAGCCGAGGGGATATTCCGGGGTCGGCGCACCGACACGGGGGCCGAGTGCATATGCCTCATGGTCGTATTCATAGAACAGCGGTACCACGAAGGCAAGGATGAAGAAGCACGCCAGCAGGCAGCAGCCGAACACAGCACGCTTGTTGCCGAAGAACAGCTTCATGTTCATCTTGCGCTTGCGGGCACGGAGCTCCTTTTCACGCTGCTTGAGCTGCTCGAGCAGCTCGGGGGAAAGCTGCTGCGCTTCGGGGGTATTGGCGGTATTCTTGATGTTTTCCATGAATCTTCGCCTCCTTATTCAACCCTGACGCGCGGGTCAATGTAGGTGTAGAGAATATCAAGCACGAAGTTGGCGATAATAACCATCAGTGCAATGATATAGTTGGAAGCCTGCAGCATCGGGTAGTCCCTTCGCATAACGGAGTCTACCATAACACGGCCCATGCCCGGCCAGGTGAAGAGCACTTCGATGGAGAAGGCACCGGTGATGATGAACGCAAGGCTCATGACGATCATGTTGGTGGTAGGCAGCATGGCGTTGGGCACGATATGGCGGTTGCGCACCTGGCGCTCGCTGAGGCCCTTGGCACGGGCGGTGAGAACGAAGTCCTCGCCGTAAATATCAACGATACTGCCGCGCATGATCATCAGGTAGCTGCCGAAGCATGCCAGCGCATAGGAGATGGCAGGAAGCGCAAGGTGGCGGAACAGGTCTTTGAGGTATGCCCAGTTGACCGAATTATACTGCACACCTGCCGTGAGCATGCCGTTGAAGGGCGCCCACCCAAGCTTGACGCCGAAGATCAGCAGGAAGATCATGGCGAGCCAGAAACTCGGCACGGCGTAAACGAGCATTGTGAAGGAGGTAATGCCGATATCCAGTTTCTTGCCGTGATGTGCACCGGCAATAATACCGCCTACAACACCTATTATGATGCTGAGCGGTACCGATGCGGCACCAAGGATCAGCGTGTTGGCGATCTTATCCTTCAGCACCGTCCAGACATCTTCGCGATACTGGAACGATTGACCGAAATCAAAGGTGATCATGGACTTAAGGTAGTTGAGGAACTGGATCGGCAGGGGCTTGTCAAGGCCGTAGAGCTTCTCCATGGCGGCACGGGCTTCCGGATCGGAAACGATTTCCTTCGAAAGCATGGCGACCGGATCGCCGGGCATCAAACGGAACAGCACGAAGTTAAAGGTAACGACGAACAGAAATACGAAAAGCGTATACATCAGTCGTTTTGAAAGATACCGTAAACTCACTTCTTCTTCATTCTCCTTCCCTTAGTGGGTTTATATGATCCTGCCCGGGGGGGCTGTTATACCGGGGGGAGCAGGTCATAGCAAATTCAGACACGATGACAATTGTATTCTTTTTTCCCTCTCAGTAAAGGGATTTTGTCGAAAAGCAAAATGACATTTTTGCATCTTAAAATTGCAGGATGAGCCGGGAATGTAATAACGTTTTTTACATGGAAAACAAAAAAATATTTGTCCTCGCATGAAAGAAAGTGTGCGCTGCAAAGGTTCAAAGAAACAGCAGTTGGGCAGACACCGAAAAACGATTGCTGCCGAACACACAAAAGCTAATAAATGCATACTAAATATTACGAAAGGTAATGCAATATTAATGTTCACATAAAAATATGTAAATTATATTTTAAACTTATTATACAGGAGCAGCGGGAATACCGCAAGCGACAATTTGTATTAAAATTGGAACTTCTTAGTGGGCTTTATATATATAAAACGGCGAAAAATACGTGGAAAACATTGATAAAAAACAAACAAGTTGTACGGAAAAACACCTGCGCCATATCGCTTTGTCAGGGCAGAAAAGGGGTTGTTTCTGCGCTAACAATGAAGGAAATGAAAACAAAAACTTTCATTTTCATAAAAGCAAAAATGCGATACGGAAAAAGAAAAAAATTCCCCGGGGGTAGTCACTCTTTTCGGGAAAGAACGTTTCTGCTATACTGTAAGAAACGGCGCAAGGCCAATTTTTAATTCGTAAGAAAGGGACTGTTTTATATATGGGAATGGTACTGTTAACCGCCCTCGGTGTGGGCGGTGCAACGGCGATCGGCGCCGTGCTGGGCGTCATCTTCAAAAAAACAACGCACAAATTCAGCGACACTGTGCTGTCCTTTGCGGCAGGCGTAATGTTGGCGGCTGCGGTGCTGGGACTCATTCTGCCCTCTGTTGAATACGGCGGCAGGTTCGGCATCCTCATCACCGTGGGCGGCATCTTCGCCGGTGCGCTCTCGCTGAACGTGATCGATCGTCTGGTGCCGCACCTGCACAATATCCTTGGCAGCGAACAGGAAGAAAAGCACCCCGACAGCGGGCGCACCGGAAAGGTGCTGCTGTTCGTGATGGCCATCGCCATCCACAATTTCCCGGAGGGCATTGCGGCAGGCGTGGGCTTCGGCAGCGGCAACACCGCAGAGGCGCTGCTCATTGCAGGCGGCATCGCCCTGCAGAACATCCCCGAGGGCATGGTGATCATTGCGCCCATGCTCAGTGCCGGCATTTCCATCAAAAAGACATTCCTCTGTGCGCTGGCAACGGGGCTTGTGGAGGTGGTGGGCACGCTGCTCGGCTACTTCGTGGTATCGGTGGCATCCGCCATACTGCCTTTCGCCCTTGCCTTTGCAGGCGGCACCATGCTGTACGTCATCAGCGACGAGATGATCCCGGAGACCCATGCCCACGGTGCGGAGCGGGGCGCCACCTATGCGCTGCTCGCCGGCTTCTGCCTGATGCTCGTTTCCGACGTGCTGCTTGGATGAGTTTTTGTTATACTATATATAATATGAAGAAAGAGCGGTCAGACCGCTCTTTTTTTGCTGTGCTTTCAGTTCTTTTTAGCCGTGTCGATGGTCTTACCAAACACGAAGAAGCGCTGGTACAGGTATTCAAGGATAAAGTTGGATGCCATGGTCAGCGCAAGGACGAGGTATTCGTTCCAGCCCACGGAAGGGCTTGTGAGGGCAGCGGTCCACCATGTGGAAAGGGGCGTGAACACAAGGTAGAAAAGGGCGGTCTTTGCCATGGCAACGGGGATGTTGCCGGCGGAGCAGAAGGTGAATTTCCGGTTCAGCGTGAAGTTCCAAAGCACGGAAAGCACCAGCGAAACAAGGTAGGACAGCCAATGCGTAAGGTGAAGGACCTCCTCCATCACGGTGAAGCTTGCCACCTGAATGATGCCGGCGCTGGCGGAGAACAGCACGAATTTCAGCGTGCGCAGCAGTTCTTTTTTTGTGTTTTCGTTTTTCATAAGGTTCTCGCTTTCATAAGGCAGAATAAAAAGGATTGATGCCTTATTCTAACGGAAAAGCTGCCCTGCCGCAAGGGATGGCGTTTGAACCGCATGATTCCGGCAAAAAAAGCATTCCCGAAGGGATGCTTTTTGCTCACATGTTATTCGCCAAAATACAGGGGGGCAAAAAATTGCGTTTGCTACACGATCTCCTGCTCAAGTGCATCGAAAACCGGCGCATTGAAAAAAGCACCGAGACTGATATCGAGACCGTCGCACAGCTTTTTGATCGTGACAATGGAAACATCATGACGTGCATCATCCAGCATACTGTAAACTGTGGATGGTGTTACACCGGAACGTGTTGCCAGTTCATTCGGTTTGATATTCCGCTCATTACAGATTTCTGAAAAGCGCGCAACAACAGCTTGCTTTACTTTCATGTTCTCACCTCATAACAAGCGTAGAAAATGTTGCGCATATGCGTATACGCACTTGCGTATAATGCTGAATTTCGTATAAAATTATTTTAAAAACAGCAAAGGTGGATTTATGGATCGGGAAGCTGACAGGATCATTGCGCTGATCGCAGCGCAGGAACATGTTTCAAAGGAAGAAGTGTTGAAAGAAATGCAGGCTGCCATTGATGCGGGGTATGCCAATACCGATCCTGCTGTCCGGGCACAGTGGGAGGCAATGCCTTTTCACGGAAAGCCGTCCCTATGGGAGTTCATTGCTTACCTTGCCGAAAGGGGCAGCGAGATGCATTGATGGAAAGGAGACGTTAGGGGCATCCCATTAAAAAAACATCGCCGCAAAACGAATCCATTCCGGGCAACTGCATCGTCATCGTCGGTCGGAATATCGACGGATATGCCTTCCTCCTCTTCCTTGCATTTCCCCGAAAGCGATCCATTTTGCGGTC
>JAFSEB010000041.1 GCA_017435905.1 Clostridia bacterium
ACGCTCTTCTATGCTAAGATGTCTGTAGTTCATACTTTGCTCCTTCGTAGTTTTGTTGTGTGGTAACTTCATTCTACCAGAGCTTTGTATGAACTTCTTCTTTTTCTTCTCTGTTGCACTTGATAGTATAATTCACCGCAATGAAAAAAGCGTCCCCTTTTTGGGGACGCTGTGTGTGCAAATAACGAGCAAGCCGTAAGCCGAGTTCTGTATAGCGGAAAAACCGCCGTGTGGCCATCTATCTTGACGTATCGTTACCGATACGTTCACGCGATTACCGAGAGCGTGACGGGCAGCCATTTCTGCGGCAAAGCCGCAAGTGCTCTCATTCCAATCTTGCACCGGGTGGGGTTTACAGGGCGGACAAGTCGCCAGGCCGCCGGTGAGCTCTTACCTCGCCTTTCCATCCTTACCCGCATTGCTGCAGGCGGTATATTTCTGTTGCACTTTCCCTGAAGTCGCCTTCGCCGGACGTTATCCGGCACCCTGCCCTATGGAGCTCGGACTTTCCTCATGCGGACGGAACCGCACGCAGCCACCTGGCTTACTCGTTAAAAAGGGGTAACGGTATTGGGTTTATACGGTATAAAGGATGCGGCCGCAGTTTTCGCACTCAACAAGGCCAACGCCGGAAGCAACACGTTTGATGGTTGCTGTGGGCAGCGACATGTTGCAGCCGCCGCACTGGTTGTTTTCCACCTTTGCCATGGGTGCAGCATGGTGGCGCTTGATGGTATCGTATTTTTTCAGAAGCAGCGGATCCACCGCAGTGCGTTGCTTTGCCGCAGCGGCTTTTGCCGCATCGACTTCCGGCTGTGCAGCGGCGATCTCATCCTCACACTGCTTACGGACGGCATCGTATTCCTTCTTTGCCTTGCCTGCCTTTGCGAAGGTGTCCTTGTAATCAGCGGTGGCCTTTTCGATCCATACCAGCGTGTCGTAAAGATCGCGGCGGGCGGTATCTACCTGGCTGAGAAGACCTTCCAGCGCATGACGGGATTCAGTCATTTCCGCAGCGGTGCATTCCTCGTCGTTTTCCATCATCTGGAACTCAGAAAGCTCAAGCTCGTACTTGCGCTCGAACTCTTCGATCTGTGCTGCCAGCTTGTCAACGGATGCGCGGCGTACCTCGATCTGTTTCTGGATGCTGCCGATGAGCGATTGCTGCTCACTCAGGAAAGCGTGAAGCTTGTTGAGCTTCTGACGGGAGGGGGTGGTTTTGATGCGGGATTCAACCTTTTCAAGGGCCAGTTCAGCCTGCTGGTATTCCCAAAGTGCATCGAGTTTGTTCATAGCGGGACCTCCTTTATCTATGGTGACCGCATCCGTTGTGCATATATCAGACAATACGCGCAAGACACGGGGATTCCGAAAGTGTCAACCTATATTGTACATCATTCGTGAGTTCCTGTAAATGGCAGATAAGCGGGAAAAGTGCGATCTTTTCCGTCTCATAGTGCCCTGCTTCCAGAATGTTGAGCCCAATGAAACGGGCATCAAGCGCCTGATGATGCTTCACTTCGCCGGTGATGTAAAGATCCGCACCTGCGTCATACGCTTCCCGGAACATGCCGCCTGCGCCGCCGCCCACCATGGCGATGCGGGAAACGGGGCTGTCAGGGGAACCGGTCATGCGCACGGCAGTGCCAAGGGTCTTTGCAACAAATGCGGCATACTCGCCAAGGGTCTGAGGGGTATCAGCGCTGCGGCTCCCGATCCTGCCAAGACCGTCCGGGGGCAGGGGCTGCACATCCACGATGCCAAGAACATCGGCAAGGCTGTCATTCACACCGCCGGGTGCGGCATCAAGGTTCGTGTGTGCCGCATAGTGGGCAATGCCGTTTCGCAGCAGGAGATAGGGGGCACCCGTTTCGGGATCATCGGGTCGAATGTGCTTAACGCCGCCGTAAAAAATGGGATGGTGGGTCAAAAGCAGATCTGCGCCCCATTCAACGGCTTCCTTTGCGGTTTCAAGGGTGCAGTCAAGGGCAACGAGTACTTTTTTGATCTCCGTTTTATCACTGCCGAGAAGCAGACCCACGTTATCACCTTCCATTGCAAGGGAAGGCGGTGCGATCCGTTCCATGACCGCAACAAAATCCGTCAGTTTCATTGTTGTTCCTCCTGATCAAATTGTGAAAGAAGCATTTCTGCTCCCGTAAGTTCATGAACAAGCTGCGGCGGAATCACGCCGTTTTTTTCAGCCCTCTGCATGCGGCGGCGTCTTCCTTCCACACAGCGGATCAGCGCTTCACGCAGCAGCGGATCACGCTTTGCAAAAAGGATGGCGCCAAACTCCAAAATGGCATCGGAGGGCATTTCGGCCGAATGACCGATATTCGGTGAGGCAAGAAGAATCTGATAATACCGCCCTGCATCGGGCACCATTGTTTCGTCTTTGATGCCGTAACCGTTTTCATAAAGGTATTTGCGAAGCTCTTTTGTGCCGCCCATAGGCTGCATGACGATGCGTTTTGCACTGTGGGCGATCTCTTTTCCTTCTTCCAGCAGCCGTGCGATCAGCTCGCCGCCCATTCCCGCAAACACGAGCGCATCCGCTTCTCCGGGGACAAGATGGGAAAGACCGTCCGAAACAAAAAAGCTGAGCTGTTCGGATGAAAAGCCACAGCGGCAGGCAAGGTCTTTTGCTTTTTGCAGGGAATCCTCGCTGATGTCGGATGCAAGCACATGTTTTGCAAGCCCACGCTGCACAAGCGCTGCAGACAACCGTCCGTGATCGCACCCGATATCCGCAACGGTGTGGGAAGCGGCGAGAAAAGACGCCGCAGCAAGAAGCCGTGGTCTCAAGTGAACCTGCATAAATCCTCCGGAAAACGTATTACAACTTATTATATCACTCCCGCCCTCATACTGCAAACAACGCCCTTTTTGCATTTCACAACCGAAGAATACTGTGATATACTTTGATTGTCATATTTGCCAAAAACTGTTCTACCGTTTCTTTTCAGGGGGTATTTTTGTTGGAAAAGCTCACAAAACGGATGTGGATCTCCTTTCTGCTGATCGGTTTGACGGGTCAGTTCGCATGGACGATCGAAAACATGTATTTTAATGTATTTCTTTACAATACCGTCTCCACCGACCCGAATGCCATTGCAGCAATGGTCTCGGCAAGTGCAGCGGCGGCAACCGTCACCACGCTTTTGATGGGTGCCCTTTCCGACCGTGTCGGCAGGCGAAAGATCTTCATCAGCCTCGGGTATATCCTGTGGGGCATTTCCACCATGGCGTTCGGCTTTATCAGCGTGGAAGGTGCGGCAAAGTGGGCAGGTCCCGCAAAGGCGGCATCCGCAGCGGCAGCCCTCGTGGTGATTATGGACTGCGTGATGACATTTTTTGGCTCCACCGCAAACGATGCGGCCTTTAACGCCTACATTACCGATCATACCTCTGCAGGCAATAGGGGAAGGGTGGAATCCGTTCTTGCAACGCTTCCGCTGCTTTCCATGCTCATCATCTTCGGCCTTTTCGACGGCTTGACACAGCAGGGCAGATGGCGTGAGTTCTTCATGATCTTCGGCGTGCTTGTGACTGTTACGGGCATCATATCCTGCGTCCTTCTGAAGGAAACGCCCCGGGAAAAGAAAAACGGCAACTACCTTGCGGAGATCTTTTACGGCTTCAGACCCTCCGTGGTGCGCCAAAATGCCGATCTGTATATCTCGCTTATCGCATTTGCTGTTTTTTCCGTTGCGGTGCAGGTGTTCTTCCCGTACCTTATCATTTACATTCAGAATTACCTTAAAATCGAAGCCTATGCCATCGTGCTCGGCGTTGTGCTGCTTGCTGTATCGCTCATCAGTGTGCTCTCCGGCCGCATCGTGGATAAGGTCGGCAAACTCAATTTCGTGCTGCCTGCTGCCGCTGTGATGTTCATCGGTCTGCTTCTGATGTATTTTGCAAGGGAAATGTGGTTTGTGATCGTTGCCGGCATCGTGATGATGGGCGGCTACATGCTTGTGACGGCTGCGCTTTCCGCTTCCATCCGTGACTACACGCCGCCCAAAGAAGCCGGTCTTTTCCAGGGCGTGCGCATGATTTTTGCCGTGCTTCTGCCGATGCTGATCGGTCCCTTTATCGGCGCTGCCGTGATCAGGGGGAGCGGTGAGACATATGTGGATCTCGGCGTTGTGAAAAACGTTCCAACGCCTGCTATTTTCCTTGCAGCGGCTGCGGTGCTGCTGTTTGTTGCGATCCCGGTCATGATTTTGAAAAGGAGAAATAAAGCATGAAAACGGTTTGGACCGATACGCTTGACCATAACGCCGTGCTTCCCGAATATCCCCGTCCGCAGATGGAGCGGGACAGCTACCTGAACCTGAACGGCATTTGGGGATATGCCATTACAAAGGCGGATGAGGAATATAAGGGTGCCGATGGAAACATCCTTGTGCCGTTTTCGCCTGAAACTGCGCTTTCGGGTGTAGGCAGATCGTTGAAGCCCACGGAAACGCTGTGGTATTCCCGCTGCTTCACGCTGCCTGACGGGTTCAACAGGGGGCGTGTGCTTCTGCACTTCGGTGCGGTGGATCAGGAAGCGGAAGTCTGCCTGAACGGCAGGCTGCTCGGCTCTCACAGCGGCGGCTATCTGCCCTTTTCCTTCGATATCACGGATGCCCTTGCTGACGGCGAAAACGAGCTGACCGTGAAGGTGCGCGATGTAAGCGACACATCCTGCCATTCCCGCGGAAAACAGAAAACGAAGCGGGGCGGCATCTGGTATACGCCGCAAAGCGGTATCTGGCAGACTGTATGGTGTGAAAGCGTACCGAAGCAGTATATCGCTGCGCTGCACATCACGCCGCTTTATGACGAAAGTTCCGTGGAAATATGCGCCATTCCTTCCTACTCCGCTTTGGATCTGCCCTGCATCGTGCGTGTGGGCGATGTGGTGCAGCACGGTTTTGCCGGCAGGCCCATTCGTGTCAGCATGGAAGGGTTCAGGCCATGGTCGCCCGAACAGCCGAATCTTTATGATTTTGAAGTTCGCATGGGCGATGACTGTGTGAAAAGCTATTTTGCCATGCGTAAATTCGGTGTCGGCAAGGATGAAAACGGCATCAGCCGCCTGTTCCTGAACGGAAAGCCGTATTTCCATTCGGGTGTTCTCGATCAGGGATACTGGCCCGAAAGCCTGTACACGCCTCCTTCCGATGAAGCCATGGTTTATGACATTGAAACCATGAAAGCCATGGGCTTCAACATGCTGCGCAAGCATATCAAGGTGGAACCGCTGCGCTGGTATTATCATTGCGACAGGCTCGGTATGCTGGTTTGGCAGGATATGATCAACGGCGGCGGCAAATACAGGGTGACCACCATCAGTGCGCCGCTTATTACGGGAAAGCATCTTAAAGACGGGGAAGCGAACTACCGCCGCTTTGGCAGAGAGGATGAGGCAGGCAGGCAAGCCTACTATGAAGAGCTTGAAGATATGGTGACCCTTCTTTACAACACGCCCTCCGTTGCCATGTGGGTGCCTTTCAATGAGGGCTGGGGTCAGTTCGATGCAGCGGAAGCGGTGAAGCGGATCCTCGCCATGGATACGAGCCGCACCATCGATCATGCCAGCGGTTGGCATGATCAGGGCATCGGCGATGTGCAGAGCCTGCACGTTTACTTCCGCCCGTACCGCTTCAAGCCCGATAAGCTTGGCAGAGCTGTGCTTTTGACGGAGTTTGGCGGCTACAACTGCCGCATTAACGGCCACAGCTTCAATAAGAAGGACTTTGGCTACAAAAAGTTTGAATCGACGGAAGAACTGCTTAAGGCTTACCGTGATCTCTACGAAAAGGAGATCATCCCAGCAAAAGAACATGGGCTTGCGGCGACCGTTTATACCCAGCTGAGCGATGTGGAGGATGAACTCAACGGCCTTCTTACCTACGACAGGGCGGTGGAAAAACTGCCCCGGGATGCGGTGCGTGCGCTGAACGAAAAGCTGACGGGATCAAACTGATACAATGCAATAATAAAAAGAGCAGCCTGGAGTGGTTTCCAATAAGATAGTATGATATAATGAAGCCCGCAGGATTGAACTGCGGGCTTCATCGTCACTGGACAATACGTTTTTTTCTTACAAGATTGTAGTCGGTATCATAGTACAGGTCAAGCTCTGCACAAATCCTGTTGTTTATGCTTGTAAGAGCATCGTGGTATGTTTTATACGCCGGAGAAAGGATTTTCATGTTCGGGATAAAGATATCATTGTACCCTTTGTTTTGGAGTTCCTTCATAAACTTTCTTTGCTCGATGTATACGGGATGAAACCGCAGCAAGCGCTTCGTTCTGTATCCATCCAAAACCGTTTTTTTCAGTTTTTCGTATTCTTCCGGGCTGGGGTCAAGATAGAGTTTCAACTTTGCAGACGCTTTGCTTTCCATTTGCTCAGGTGTTCCTTGTGGCAGGAGCCGGAGCATGATCCAACCGGACAGCCTCATCAGTAGCGGGATTCTGATTTCAGTGTTATCCCAAAACTCCTTGATGGTGTTATAGGCATCCTCCTGTTCTTTCGTCTGAATCTTGATCTGTAAATACGGTTGAAAGTGATTCAAGAAATATCGACCATAGAAGCCCGGAACCGCATCTTTGATTGCCTGTGCAACAGTTTCATATTTCAACTGTACATAGGCTTGATCTACATCAATAGTTGATAAGAATGTTTGAAGTTCAAGAAGTTCTGCCTGCTTATCCTGCAGTTCAGTCTCCTTTGTTTTCAGAACTTGCAGCAGAATGGATTCATCTCCATGTTTGATTATATTTTGAATATCGTTGATGCCAATTCCAAGTTTTCGGTAAACAGAAATGGTTTTCAGCATTCTAATGTGTTCCTTGGAATAGTTGCGGTATCCATTTTCATCCTTGGGAACAGACAGCAGTCCTTTTTCTTCATAGAACTTAATTGCTCTTTTGGTAAGACCCAACTCTTTGGAAATGTCATTTATTGTCATAGTATTCGCCTCCTTTATGATAGCATAAGGCTATACGTTGCGTACAAGTCAAGATGTACCTACTGATTTTTCAATAATAATATCACAGAAGTAAAGCCGATAGGCGTAAAACCTGCGGACCTTGCTTTAGTTTGAGTACTTATCATCAAACACAAGGGAGCTTCATATATGGGGTTAGCGAAAGAGCAAGATTCTACCACGGGTCCAGATTTGCCCCTCATGGAATCTCGTTGGGGAGTGCCTTCCCCAAACCCTGCTAATAGGAAAACCGGGAAGCACCATGATTTAGCTCATGTGCTTCCCGGTTTTCCTGTGCTGTTTTATTGGACCGATCTCTGCGCTGCTCTTTTTTGCTTTTATTTCTTTCTTTTTGTGGATACCGTTATCTCCTCGCCATCGAGGATCAGCGAAATGGTGCCGTTTTTGTCTGTGCGGTAAACCTGCACATCACGCTTTTTCAGTCGCTTGAGCGTTTCCTCGTGGGGATGATCGTAATCGTTTCCTTTTCCAACCGAAATAACGGCGATCTCCGGCGATACCGCATCAAGGAAGGCTTCCGTAGAGGAGGTGGAGGAGCCATGGTGTCCAAGTTTCAATACATCCGCATCAAGATCCGCCGCAGTCAGGTTTGCAAGCATCACGGATTCCGCATAGGTTTCCGCATCCGCTGTAAGAAGGATGCTTGTATCCTTGAAGGAGACATGGAGCACAATGCTCCAATCGTTCATTTCGTATTCGACCCCTTCAAACGGGGAAACGATGCGTGCCGTTACGCTGCCGTCGCCCCAGGCGATCTTTGCATTGGGTTTAGCATATGCAATGCGGGGCGTAATGTTCTTATCCGCAAGGGCATCGAGCATTTTTTCATATGTGGCGGTGGTGTGCGTGACCGCAGGCATGTAAAACTTTCCGATCTCATAGGTGTTGATGATCTTATACATGCTGCCGATGTGGTCGTTGTGCGGATGGGTCGCAACCACAACATCAAGCTTGGTAACGCCCTGCTCCTTCAAAAATGCACAGACGTCATCGTAGTTCTGTGCTTCGCCGCTGTCTATCAGCATGGTTTTGCCCTTTGGCGAGCGAAGGAAAATGCTGTCCGCCTGCCCTACATCGATAATGTATACTTCAAGGGCTCCCGTTTCAGCAGGTTCTTTTTCAGGCGCTTTTGTTGCGGCCGGCTTTTCGGTTTTTTCAGGAACAGCGGAAGGCGTTGCTCCGATTGGCGGCGGCGTGGTGCCGGGGTCTGTCATGATGGGCGTTGGAACAGGCCGGTTTTTAGCATATTCCTGCTCTATTTTTGCGGCGGCTTCCATCCTTTCCCTGAACCCTACGGGATCGGTCAGCCAGAAAATGAAGGCAAAGGTCAGCAATACAGCAAGGCAGATCAGGATCGCATTGCGGGATCGGTGGGAGTGATGGTGGGGAGGGGGCGGCCCGTTGTGTCCGTCCCGGTCATGGTGCGGACGGGGATCCGGTCTCCGCTCATGGTGCGGCATTGCTTCACCTCCTGAAACACAATATGATGTAGAATAGTATAATCCAAAATACAAAGGATGGGAAGTGTTCCTTTTTATTTCATGCTTGACAAAAAACAACAATAGGGATACAATTTCAAAGGTTTATTTACTTTTGCTGCGGCATACCATGTAGAACCGCAGCATGTATTGTCATTCGGAGGTCTTATATGACGAAATTGGAAAAGATCTGCGGGATCGTAAGCGAAGTGACCGGCATTGCTGCCGATTCCATCGCAGAAGATCCTGCATCCTGCCAGGGCATCGTTGATTCTCTCGATCTTACGGAGATCATCCTTGAGGTCGAAGAAGCATTCGATATGATCGTGGAAGATGACGAGCATATCACCAGCGTTGCGGAGCTCATCCGCTGCGTTGAAGCTCAGATCGCCTGAAGCAAACCGCTTACTGCGGAAACGAAAAGCGCCGAAAGGGCGCTTTTTTCGTTTCTTCGTTGCGCTTTATCCGGCTTTTTTCTGCACACCGTTCACGTCGATCAAGGTTTCGCCTTCAAGCAGCAGTTCGCTGACCGTTACAAATTCATATCCCTCTTTGATCGCAGTTTCGATCAGCACGGGAAGATATTCCTTGATCTTGTAGCCGTTGTTGTGGGAAAGGATGATGCAGCCCGGATGAAGCTTGGGCAAAACGCTGTCCAGAATGGTCTTAGCGCTGCGCTCCTCCTTCCAATCCACGGTGTCAATATCCCATTGAAGTACTTCATAACCCTGCTTGCGCACGGTGGTGATGACCCTGTCATCATACTCGCCGTATGGGGCCCGGAAAATCTTTGTCCTTTCGCCGATGGTCTTCTCCATCAGCTTTTCAAAGTCTTCCAGCTCCTTGATCATTTCTTTTTCGGAAAGCTTTGACATGTGGGGATGGGTGGCGGTATGGTTGCCGAGCTCGTGCCCGGCTTCATGGATGGCTTTGACCTGATCGGGATATTTTTCCACCCAGAAGCCGCACAGGAAAAACGTGGCTTTGATATCATACTTTTTGAGCGTTTCAAGGATGAACTCCGTTTTATCGTCCTCCCATGCGGCATCGATGGTGAGGGCGATCTTTTTGTCCTCCCGTGCAACGCTGTAAACGGGAAGCTCCCGTTTTGTCCCGGCAAGCACTTCAAGCTCATATTCTTCCACTTTAGCTGCGCCTGCCGCAGCGGTTGCGCTGCTGTCGGATACGGCAATGGCAATAACGATGGCGGCGATAACGGCAATGGCGGCAATAGCACCGATGATGAGCATGCGTTTCGTGATCACAAAAATACGCACTTGTTTTCCCTCCATATGAAAAGATGGTTTATCCTATGAAGCGCAGGGGCGTTATATTGCTTAGGAAAGGCAAAGCGTGGTAAAATCAAAAAAGAAAAGGTGTTTTTTGAAAGGTTTGTTATGGAAGAGATCTGCGGCATTGTGAAAACCGTGATTTTCCGGAATGAGGAAAACGGCTATACCGTACTGGAACTGACCGGTGCGGATGGGGATGAGATCACCGCTGTCGGTCCGCTTCCCCTTGCAAACGTAGGGGAGAGGATCGAGCTTTCCGGCAGCTGGGCGGATCATCCCACATACGGCAGGCAGTTCAAGGCAGCATCAAGCCGTACCCTTGCGCCGGCAACGCTTACGACCCTTGTCAGCTATCTTGGCAGCGGTTTGATCCGTGGGGTCGGAGAATCCATAGCAAGGGAGATCGTGAATACCTTTGGAATGGAAACGCTCAGCGTTCTTGAAAACGCACCGGAGCGGCTTCAGGAGGTGCCCGGCATCGGCAGGCTTCGTGCCGCAAAGATCGCAGAGTCCTACAACACCCAGCGTGACATGAAGGATATCATGCTGGCGCTGCAGGACTTTGGCGTTACTGTATCCCAGGCAATGAAACTTTACAAGGCTTACGGAAAACTGTGCCTTGCAAAAATAAAGGAAAATCCCTACAGGCTTATTGATGATATCGAGGGTATCGGCTTTATTACAGCGGATAAGATCGCCCAAAATGCGGGCGTGGAAGCCGATTCAGCCTTTCGGCTGAAAGCGGGATTGAAGTATACGCTGCAGTGGGCAAGGCAGGAAGGGCATACATTTCTGCCAAGGGATATCCTTGTGCGCATCGCTGCAAGTGAAAGGGTGCTGGGCGTAGAAGAACGGCCCGTTGAAAACGCTCTTGATTCGCTCATTATCGGCGGCGAACTTCTTTATCAGGCGGTGGGCAGTGCGGACGGCGTGTTTCTTCCCCGTATGCATTACCTCGAAAGCGATGCGGCAAGGCGGCTTCTGCAGATCGCCAACACACCTTCGCCGCTTCTGTTCCTTGATCCCGAAAAGCAGATCAAGCGGCTTGAAAAAGAGCTGAACGTTTCCCTTGCACCGCAGCAGAAGGAAGCGGTACTAAAGGCGCTCACATCCGGTGCGCTTGTCATCACGGGCGGCCCTGGTACAGGTAAAACCACCATTCTGCGCTTTATCATCCGCATCATAGAAAGCATGGGGCTTTCTGCGGAGCTTGCGGCCCCCACGGGGCGTGCGGCAAAGCGCATGACGGAAGCTACCGGCATGCAGGCAAGGACGCTGCACAGGCTTCTTGAATACGGCTTTGGCGGAGAAGGCTTCCTTCGCAATGAGGAAAATCCCGTTGAAACGGATCTGATCATCGTGGATGAAATGTCCATGGTGGATGCACCGCTGCTGCATGCGCTGCTGCGTGCTGTCGGTCCCTCGACACGGCTTTTGATGGTGGGCGATGCGGATCAGCTGCCGCCGGTGGGCGCCGGCAATGCGCTGCGTGATATCATCGAAAGCAAGGCGATCCCGGTGATCCGCCTTACCGATATCTACCGCCAGGCAGAACGGGGCATGATCGTGGAAAATGCGCACCGGATCAACAACGGCAGGGAGCCGGAACTGTTTTCCGATGCGGAGGATTTCCGCTTTGAGGAGATCCTTTCCGCAGAAAATGTGGTGCGAAGGGTCATCGGTCTTTGTACGGGAAAGGTGGATAAGCTCCTGACACAGGATCCGAGACGGGATGTGCAGGTGCTTGTACCCATGAAAAAAGGCCCCCTTGGCGTGTATGCGCTGAACCAAAGGCTGCAGGAGGCGATGAATCCGCCATCTCGCCAAAAGCATGAACGCAAGCACGGCGACATCGTGTTCCGTGAAGGGGACAAGGTCATGCAGATCAAAAACAACTATAAGACGGAATGGAAAAAGATGCGCTACAACGGTATGGCGGAGGAGGGCATCGGCGTCTTCAACGGCGACCTTGGCACGGTGATGCGTGTTGATAACACGGAACAGGAACTTGAAGTGCTCTTTGATGATGAGCGTGCGGCGGTCTATGATTATGCAAGCCTTGATGAGCTGACGCTTGCCTATGCGGTCACGGTGCACAAAAGTCAGGGCAGCGAATTTCCCGTGGTCATACTGCCGCTCATCAGCGGCGCACCGTCCCTTATGAACAGAAATCTTCTTTATACAGCCGTGACCCGTGCCCGTGAACAGGTCTACATCCTCGGCCGCAGCAATGCGGTTTACGGAATGGCGGCAAACGGCGAGGTCAAAAAACGCTACAGCGCCCTTTGCACGTTCCTTCGGGAACTTGCACCCCTTTTCTGCGTATGATGCACAAAATCGCAGAAGGGCTTCTTACACTCCTTTATCCGGAACATGTTGCCTGCATTCTGTGCGGTGAGGAAGCCGTCATCAACGAAACGGGGCTTTGCACTGCCTGCGAAAGATCCCTTTGCAGGTGCGATGACCCGACGCCGCTGCGGCATGCTTCGGGGTTTACTGCCGGCCTATTGTTTGAAGGCGCCGTGATGGAAGGCGTGCACCGCCTGAAATACGGTGATGCACGGTTCGTTGCGCCGCTGCTTGCTTCCTATATCGAGATCCCGCCGGAATGGGAGATCGATGCGATCGTTCCCATTCCGCTTCATTGGCTGCGGCTTTGGAAGCGTGGATACAATCAAAGTGCGCTCATTGCTTCTGCACTTTCGGAGAGGATCGGTGTGCCGGTGGAAGAAACACTTCTTCGCCGCAGCCGCTACACGAAAACGCAGACCGCCTTTGGAGCGGCACAAAGGGCAAAAAACATCCGCGGCGCCTTTACGGCATCTTCCGCCGCAAAAGGCAGGCGCATCCTTCTTTTGGATGATGTCCGCACAACAGGCGCAACGCTTGACAGCGCCGCAGAAGCACTGCTGCACATGGGTGCGGAGGCTGTCTATGCCTGTGCTGCCTGCGAAACAAAGCGGTATTAGGCATCTTTTGCAGCACCCCCTCATAAGCTTTACAAAGCTTGTTCGGGGGTGTTTTATGTACGCTTATATTGAGGAACGGGTGCTTTCCCTTGCAGAGTATATCGTGGAGCATGAAGCGACTGTCCGTGCCGCAGCCCGTGTGTTCGGCATCAGCAAGTCCACCGTTCATCAGGATATGCAGATGCGGCTTGCGGCGCTCGATCCGCTTCTTGCAAAACAGGTACGCTCGGTGCTTGATAAGAACAAAGAGGAGCGGCACATTCGCGGCGGCATGGCGACATACCGAAAATACAAGGGTGAAGGCACGCAAAACGAACAGTAAAAAAAGCCCCCAACGGGGTATTCCGATAAGAAAACATCGGTCTAAGAAAGGCAATACCGGCCCTATCGGTGTGTTGTGCGGTCTTGAAATAGCACCACTATTCCTTCGACCACACGCCTGCCGATAGAACCGGTCTTGCCTTTTTAGACTC